>NZ_JAWOTB010000033.1:10440-356905 GCF_033338655.1 Vibrio sp. Vb1729
GTCCTTAGCTCAGCTGGATAGAGTACCTGGCTACGAACCAGGCGGTCGGAGGTTCGAATCCTCCAGGACGCGCCACTCATTGAAACAGCCTCGCAATTGCGAGGCTTTTTTGTATCTAGACATCTGGAATATGGCGTAGGATCACTAGAGCCTATGTTCCTCTTTTTTAAAAGCGAATATGTGCGTATCTAAGCAATTTGCTATCAAGCTTCTGTCGCATCGTGTGAAATCATCCTGATTATCCCTCCTATACACTGACTTCCATTTTTCATTTCAATTACTCTCATGTAGTCACTTTGTTTGTTATTTGTTTATTTATTGTTAATCTTGTTCATCTTTTTGTTTTTGTTGGTTTTTACTGCGTGAGTCCCGATTTGATTTTGAAATCTAAATCGCAGTTTTTATTTATGTCCTCCTTTACTCTGTTCGTAAGGTGATAGCGATTTGAAGTGATTATTTTGTCATGAACTGTGATCTGGGTAGTGAATAAATAATCATTTATCAGGATTACTACAAACCTTCCTTAAACAAAATTGACAAAATTTAACCAATCGAGATAATCCATGGGTCGGGATTTGACACTATTAAAGTCCTGCACGTTGTCAGGATGACAAAGAAAGGAAGCAACATGACTAATATAGGAAGCCTGCTAGTAGATGCGGCCACCCTGATGCTAACGGGGATGGCGGTCGTATTTATTTTCCTCACTATTCTTGTTTATCTCGTTCGGTTAATGTCGAAATTGGTACCAGAAGAAGTACCAGAGCCGATCGCAGCACCAAAAACAAACACTAATATTCAATCAACCTCTTCAGCTGTTAGTCCACAAGTAGTGGCGGCGATCTCGGCTGCGATTCATAAACATCGCGCCTCATTCGCGAAGTAGCCGAACTAGGATTAAAAAGGAGTTTAAGAGCATGTCTAAACCACTAGCTATTACTGATGTGGTCCTTCGTGATGCCCATCAATCACTATTTGCTACGCGTATGCGTATTGAGGATATGCTGCCTATCGCAGCTGAGTTGGATAAGGTTGGTTACTGGTCTCTAGAGACTTGGGGCGGTGCAACATTTGATTCTTGTATTCGATTCTTAGGAGAAGACCCTTGGGAGCGTTTACGTGAACTAAAAAAAGCGATGCCTAATACACCAATGCAAATGCTACTGCGTGGTCAAAACCTTTTAGGATACCGCCATTATGCCGACGACGTAGTAGAGAAGTTTGTTGAACGCGCGCATGCTAACGGCATGGATGTATTCCGTATTTTTGATGCAATGAATGACGTGCGAAACTTCCAGAAAGCCGTTAAAGCAACGGTTGATGTTGGTGCGCATGCTCAAGGTACGTTGTCTTACACTACGAGCCCAGTGCATAACGCAGACACTTGGGTTGACTTGGCAAAACGCCTAGAGGATTTAGGTTGTCACTCGCTGTGTATTAAAGATATGTCTGGCTTACTTAAGCCTTATGAAGCGGAAGAGCTTATCACGCGTATCAAAGCGTCTTGTGATGTGCCATTGGCACTTCATTGTCATGCAACAACGGGGCTGTCTACAGCAACAGCGGTAAAAGCAGTAGAAGCCGGTATTGATATTCTCGATACTGCGATTTCTTCAATGAGTTGTACTTACGGTCATACACCGACTGAAACGGTAGTCGCTATGCTAGAAGGCACCGAGCGAGATACCAATTTGAAACTCGAGCAACTGGAATCTATCGCCGCATATTTCCGTGAGGTACGTAAGAAGTATGCGAAGTGGGAAGGCCAGTTAAAAGGAGTCGATTCACGCATCCTGATTGCTCAAGTGCCTGGTGGTATGCTGACCAATATGGAAGGCCAGTTGAAAGAGCAGGGTGCTGCGGATCGCATTGATGAAGTATTAGAAGAGATCCCTCGTGTACGTGAAGATCTTGGTTTCATTCCATTGGTGACTCCAACTTCACAGATCGTCGGTACGCAAGCGGTGATTAACGTTCTTACTGGCGAGCGCTATAAGAGTATTACCAAGGAAACCGCTGGCCTATTGAAAGGTGAGTACGGTCAAGCGCCAGCCGAGTTAAATGCAGAACTGCAAGCGAAAGTGCTTGATGGTAAAGAGCCAATTACCTGTCGTCCTGCCGATTTACTTGAGCCTGAAATGGAGACGCTTACGGTTGATCTGATGGAGAAAGCGAAATCAGAAGGCATTAAGCTAGCAAGTGAGCGTGTTGATGACGTACTCACTTATGCACTTTTCCCTCAAGTTGGGCTTAAGTTCCTTAAGAATCGTGAAAACCCAGAAGCATTTGAGCCTGCACCAACGCTAGAAGCTGAGAAGCCTGCTGTACCTGTAGCTCAACCAGCAACTGGTGGTGTAGAAACTTATAGTGTACGTGTTGACGGGCAGGTGTATGAGGTGGAAGTTGGCCCTCAAGGTGAACTGACATCTGTTGCTCCTTCTAATGCACTGGCAAAATCGGCTACACCTAGCGCACCTTCTAATGCTTCAGCAGAAGCGGTACCTGCTCCTCTTGCAGGTAACATCTTCAAAGTGAATGTTCAGCCTGGTGCTGAGGTAGCTGAAGGCGATGTATTGCTCATCCTTGAAGCGATGAAAATGGAAACTGAAGTACGAGCGGCGCGTGGTGGTGTGGTTCAAGAGCTGAACGTTAAAGAAGGCGATGCTGTCACAGTAGGTGCGCCTCTGTTGAGCCTGGCGTAAGGGAGTATCATGGACGGATTGTTAACCCTTTGGGCAGAAACAGGGATCGCTAACTTCGAGTTCGGCCAAATCTGTATGATGCTGGTTGGTTGTAACTTGCTGTTTTTGGCAATTAAAAAAGGATTTGAACCTTTACTGTTATTGCCGATTGGTTTCGGTGCTATTTTGGCGAATATTCCAAATGCTGGCTTTACTGAGCCTGGTGGCTTGCTCTACTACGTTTACTACATTGGGATTGAATCGGGTGTGTTCCCGCTATTGATCTTCATGGGTGTGGGCGCGATGACTGACTTTGGTGCTTTGATCGCAAACCCAAAAACGTTGTGGTTAGGTGCGGCTGCGCAGTTTGGTATTTTTGCAACACTGTTTGGCGCTATTTTGCTCAACTATGTACCTGGCATGGAGTTCTCCATGGCAGATGCTTCGTCTATCGCGATCATCGGTGGTGCTGATGGGCCAACAGCGATTTTCTTAGCGAGTAAGCTCTCTCCAGATCTGCTAGGTGCGATTGCAGTCGCGGCATACAGCTATATGGCATTGGTGCCGATCATCCAGCCACCAATCATGAAAGCACTGACAACCAAGGAAGAGCGTCAAATCAAGATGGCTCAGCTTCGTCATGTTGGTAAATGGGAGAAAGTCATCTTCCCGCTTGCTGTATTACTGATGACGATTCTGTTCTTACCTTCAGCTACGCCATTGGTTGGTATGTTCTGTTTGGGTAACTTGATGCGTGAAGCTGGTGTGGTCGATCGTTTATCGAAAACTGCTCAAAATGAATTGATCAACATAGTGACTATCTTTTTAGGTCTTGGTGTTGGTTCTAAGCTGCAAGCTGAGCAGTTCTTGAACCTAGAAACGTTAGGTATCTTGGGGTTAGGCGCAGTTGCATTTAGTATCGGTACTGGTGCGGGCGTCCTGATGGCGAAACTGCTTAACAAGTTCTCGAAAGAAGACATCAACCCACTTATTGGTGCGGCTGGCGTTTCTGCGGTACCAATGGCCGCGCGAGTCGTAAACAAAGTTGGTTTACAAGCTAACCCGCAAAACTTTTTGTTAATGCATGCGATGGGACCAAACGTTGCTGGTGTGCTGGGTTCAGCCGTTGCGGCTGGTATATTGTTAGCACTTGTTGGTTAGACATTATTGAAAATGGAATGATCAACCAATTTACAAAATCACGATTAACTTAGGTTAACAAAATGGTTTATAGTCAAAGGGATGCTTTCGCATCCCTTTTTGTTTTCTTGCAGGGAATGGTTTATGGAACACAAACAGATCGTTATCACTGAGTTTGGTGATGCCAACGTACTCGCGATTCAACATGCTTCTACACCATCACCACAGCCTGGTGAAGTCTTAGTAAAAGTCGCTTTTTCAGGCGTAAATCCTATTGATGTCAAAACTCGAGCTGGGCTCGGTTGGGCAGCAGCGCAGAATAAGGATAATTTACCTTGGGTGCCAGGTTACGACATCTCAGGAAAAGTGATGTCTTGTGGAGAGGGGGCATCACGTTTTAATGAAGGTGATGAGGTGGCTGGATTTATTGGTTTCCCAGTTCGAGGCGGTGGTTACAGTCAATACATATGTGTTCCAGAAACTGAGTTAAGTCATGTTCCTAGCTCCGTAACTTTGGAGGCAGCTGCTGCATTACCGTTGGCGGGACAAACTGCGGCACAAGCTCTCAGTAAGGCTAATGTGACGGAAAACGATCGCGTACTTATCCTCGCTGGAGCCGGTGGTGTTGGACACCTCGCGGTACAAATTGCGATCGCGACGAAAGCGGAAGTCTTTACAACCTGCAGTGAACGAAATTTAGACTACCTTGCGACGCTCGGTGCTCATGCAGTGAACTATCAATTTGCACCAGTGTCAGAACGTGTTGAAGATGTTGATGTTTTGATTGATTTAGTAGGCGGAGATGCTGCGTTAGATGCGCTTAAATGCCTGAAAGATAATGCGAGAGTCATCACCGTTCCAACCATAACTGCTGAGCTGATTTGTGAAAAAGCCAAACTCCTAGGCTTTGAGGCTAGTGGCATGTTGGTTGAACCAGACCCTGCGCAGTTAGATACCTTGTTGTACATGGTCGGCGTTGGCTTACTGAAGACTGAAATTCAACAGGTTTATCCTATGAGTGATGTCATTGGTGCTCACCAGCAGGTCGAATCAGGAAGAACCAGAGGCAAGGTGTTGCTTGATATGACATGCTAGAAGCATTTAACACGAGTTTTGAAAGTTTAGCGCTTTGGTTTTCAGATTCAGCATTATGGGTGCTTTTCATGACCGGTTTTCTCAGTGCCACGTTGTTGCCTGGTGGTTCTGAAGCGGGCTTAGTTGCCACTCTCTCATTAAATCAATACTCCGTTTCTTCAATTGTTATGGTCGCTACTATCGGTAATACGCTTGGTGGCTTAACAAATTATTGGCTTGGCTTGTGGATTCCCAACAAAGCACAAGAGGAAAAGCACGGTCATACCGCATTAAAGTGGCTCTCTAAGTATGGCTATTGGGGGTTATTTTTTAGCTGGTTACCTGTAATAGGAGACCCGCTGTGTTTAGCCGCAGGGTGGCTAAGAATGAAGTTTCTGCCTTGCGTGATTTTAATATTTTTAGGAAAGGCTGCTAGGTATAGCTTACTTGCGGCCATCTATCTCGGATTATTTTAAGGAAAGTACATGAAGATGTTTTGGGTTGGCGCGTGTTCACTGTTGGTGATCACGGGCTGTGCATCAAATACGCCAGTTTCATCACTGCCGAAAGGGGTAACTTTCGTTGAGTCATCGAAAGCTGAAGAAGGCAAAGTTAAGATTCCATACCAAAAGTATAAACTCGATAATGGTTTAACGGTGATCTTAGCTCCTGAAGATTCTGACCCATTGGTCCATGTGGATGTGACTTACCATGTTGGTTCAGCTCGTGAAGAAGTGGGTAAGTCTGGTTTTGCGCATTTCTTTGAGCACATGATGTTCCAAGGTTCAGAGAACGTTGGTGACCAAGAGCACTTCAAAATCATCACGGAGGCTGGCGGCACATTAAATGGTACTACAAACCGCGATCGTACTAACTACTTTGAAACTGTCCCTGCTAACCAGCTCGAGAAAATGCTGTGGTTAGAGTCTGACCGTATGGGCTTTTTGTTGGATGCGGTTTCTCAACGCAAATTTGAAATTCAGCGTTCGACTGTAAAAAATGAGCGAGCTCAGCGTTACGATAATCGTCCTTATGGCTTAATTTGGGAGCGCATGTCCGAAGCGCTATATCCTGAAGGTCATCCGTATTCGTGGCAAACCATTGGTTATGTTGAAGATCTTGATCGTGTTGATGTGAACGACCTCAAAGCGTTTTTCTTGCGTTGGTATGGCCCAAACAATGCGACTATCACGATCGGTGGTGACTTAGACGTTGAACAAACTCTAGAGTGGGTAAATAAGTACTTCGGTTCGATTCCTCGTGGTCCTGAGGTTGAAAATGCGCCGAAACAACCTGCAAAACTGCAAGAAGATAAATACATCACTCTAGAAGATCGTATTCAACAACCTATGGTGATGATCGCGTGGCCAACAACCTACAATGGCGAAGAAAGCCAAGCGTCTCTCGATACATTATCAGAAGTATTGGGTGGCGGTACCAACAGCGTGCTCTATCAAGACCTAGTGAAGACTCAAAAAGCGGTCGATGCTGGTTCATTCCATGATTGTGCTGAACTGGCGTGTAACTTTTACGTTTACGCAATGGGTGATTCTGGAGACAAAGGCGACCTATCAAAACTGTACGACGAGCTTTTACAATCACTAAATCAGTTTGCGGAAAAAGGCGTGACAGAGGATCGCCTTGAGCAGTTGAAGGGTAAAGCGGAAGCGGATGCTATTTTTGCGCTAGAAAGCGTTAAAGGTAAAGTGACTCAGTTGGCTTCCAACGAGACATTTTTCGGCGATCCTGATCGTCTTGAGCAACAGCTTGAGCAAATCCGTGCAGTTACGCCGACTTCGGTAGAAAAAGCGTATACGGACTTTATTCAAGGTAAGAACAAAGTGACCCTAAGCGTGGTCCCAAAAGGAAAAACAGACCTTGTCGTAAAACCTGCGACCTTTGTGACGCCAAAGCGTACGCTGCCAGAATATGAGAAGATTTCCGATGACCAATTGGCGTATCGTCGTGCGACCGATAACTTCGATCGCTCAGTGCAACCGCCAGTAGGAGAACCAGTGAAAGCGACGATGCCAGAGCTGTACGAGTTACATTTCAAGAATGGCTCAGAGCTGCTTGGTGCAGTTAGCGATGAAACGCCGACGGTGATGATGCAATTTAGTCTACCTGCCGGGACACGTTTTGTTGAAAAGGGTAAAGAAGGTCTTGCCCAATTGACCGCTGCGATGTTGCAAGAAGGCACAACGAAACGCAGTGTCGAAGAGATTCAAGCTGAGCTTGATAAACTGGGTAGTGTTATCTCTGTTAATGCCACAGGTTATACAACAAACATCAGTGTTTCTGCTCTAGAAAAGAACTTAGAGCCGACGTTAAAAATTGTCGAAGAGATGTTGCTGTCTCCTGCATTTAATCAAGATGATTTCGAGCGTGTAAAAATGCAAGCGCTAGAAGGCCTGGTATATGAGCACCAAAATCCAAGTTGGATGGCGTCACAAGCGAGTCGCCAGGTGCTCTATGGGGATTCGGTTTTTGCTCGACCAAAAGACGGCACGCAAGCAGGTGTCAGTGCATTAACGTTGGATGATGTCCGTGAATTCTACTCGAAGCATTACACGCCACAAAGTGCGCAAATCGTCGTTGTTGGTGACATCAATAAACAGGAAATTGAGCAGCAACTGACGTTCTGGAAAAACTGGCAAGATGAAGCTGCGCCATTGTATGCACCGCAAAGCATTGCTGCATTAGGTGAGCAAAAGATCCATCTTGTTGATAAACCAGGAGCGCCGCAAAGTGTGGTCATGATGGTTCGTCAAGGTATGCCTTACGACGCAACGGGCGATTTTTACCTAAGCCAACTGACAAACTTCAACTTAGCTGGGAACTTCAATAGCCGCATTAACCAAAATCTACGTGAAGACAAGGGTTACACATACGGTGCTTACGGCTATTTCTCTGGTAATCCAGAAACAGGCTCGGTGGTTTTCACCGCGCAAGTACGAGCGGATGCAACGGTTGCTTCGATCATTGAGATGGAAAATGAGCTAAATGAATACTCGCAGTCAGGTATTACTGATGAAGAGATGAAATTTATGCGTCAAGCGGTCGGTCAAAAAGATGCACTGAAATATGAAACGCCAACACAAAAAGCGGAGCTCATCAGTGATATTCTTAAGTACAACCTCGATCATGATTACTTGCAGCAAAGAAACGCTATCGTAGAAAAAGTTGATAAGCAGACGTTGAATGCGCTGGCTCAGAAATGGTTTGATCCAAATGACTATCAAATTATCGTCGTTGGTGATGCTAAATCGTTGCGTCCTCAATTAGAAAAGTTGGGGAAAGACGTAGAAGAGCTTGAAATCATTCGATAGAGTACACATTTAATAGCGGAGAAACGTTTCTCCGCTATTCATCTAGATAAGCAACTTTTCGTGGGTTATTTATCTAGATGCATTAACTATCAATAACTTAGCTTACACTTGTGTTATGTAACAAGTGTCCTGCTCCCAATATAAGCGAACCTCATTTTGACTGATTTTGCTGCGCGACTAAAAAAAGTTGCATCAAACCCCGAAGTATTTAAGCAGTTTGGACGCGGTGTTGAGCGAGAAACTTTGCGCTATCGTCAGGATGGACATCTAGCTACAACTCCTCATCCTGAAGGGTTAGGCTCTGCGTTCACAAATCAATGGATCACAACGGATTTTTCGGAATCATTGTTAGAGTTCATTACGCCTGTGTCACATGCAATTCCAGAACTGATGGCACAGCTGAAAGATATCCATCATTTCACTCAAACCAAAATGGGTGAAGAGAAAATGTGGCCACTATCAATGCCTTGCTACGTAGGCTCAGAGGATGATATTCAGTTAGCCCAGTATGGCTCTTCGAATGCAGCGAAAATGAAAACGCTGTACCGAGAAGGCCTAAAGCGTCGCTATGGCAGCCTGATGCAAATTATTTCAGGTGTCCATTTTAACTTCTCGTTTC
Source organism: Vibrio sp. Vb1729 (assembly GCF_033338655.1). NCBI lineage: Bacteria > Pseudomonadati > Pseudomonadota > Gammaproteobacteria > Vibrionales > Vibrionaceae > Vibrio > Vibrio sp. Vb1729. The sequence continues at coordinate 19,284 of NZ_JAWOTB010000033.1, forward strand.
CTGAAACATTTTGGGATGCGCTCTATGGCGAGCAAGATGAACAAGCCCGCCAAGATGCTAAGTCTGATGCGTACTTTGCGTTGATCCGTAATTACTACCGCTTTGGCTGGATGATTCCCTACTTCTTTGGTGCATCACCAGCGTTATGTGGCTCTTTTATTCAAGGTCGTGAAACCGATCTGCCATTCGAGAAGATTGGCGGGACATTATATTTGCCGAAGTCGACGTCTTTGCGTTTGAGCGATCTTGGCTATACCAATAGTGCTCAAAGTGTGCTGAAAATTGGTTTTAACAGCATTGACCAATACCTCGATGGTTTGAGTGATGCGATTCGCCACCCATCAGAAGAGTTTGCGAAAATTGGGGTAAAAGTGGATGGTGAATACCGCCAGCTTAATTCCAATATCTTACAAATTGAGAATGAACTGTACGCTCCGATTCGTCCAAAACGTGTATCGAAAAGTGGTGAGAAGCCTTCAGATGCGTTACGACGCGGTGGTGTCGAATACATTGAAGTTCGTTCTCTAGATGTTAACCCATTCAGCGCAGTGGGCTTAAATGAAGAGCAAGTACGATTCTTGGATCTCTTCCTTACCTGGGCGGCCTTGTCAGACTCAGACCCTATGGATAACTGTGAATTAGAGTGTTGGCGCGATAACTGGAATAAAGTCATTGTTTCTGGCCGTGAAAAAGGTCTAATGCTGCAAATTGGTTGTCAAGGTGAACGTCTATCTCTACAAGATTGGGCACACCGAGTTTTCGTCGAGTTACGTCAAATAGCACAGCAAATGGATATGACCGCTGGTGGCAGTGCATACCAAGATGTGTGTAATCAACTCGAGACATGGATTGATAACCCAGAACTAACGATCTCTGGTCAACTATTAGAGCTAACGAAAGAGCTGGGTGGGCTAGGTAAAGTTGGTTGTACTCTTGGTATGAAGTACCGTGATGAAAACCTAGCTCACGGTTATCAGTACTACTCACAAGATACGATGGAAACGGAAGTAGCGTCGTCCGTGGAAAAACAAAAGCAAGCAGAGCAGAGTGACACGCTTTCTTTTGATGATTTTTTGGAAGATTACTTTGCTTACCTGAAGCAGTAATGACTAACTAAGGATTGGTGCGGTTGAACATTAAGTCGTCAGTAGTAGCGGTACTTGGAAGCGTGTTACTTGCAGGTTGTGCTACGGCACCGCCAAAGCAGCAGAATAACTTATGCGAGATATTCCGAGAGAAATCCGGTTGGTACGATGATGCCAAAGATATGGAAGATGAATGGGGGACCCCTATTCATGTCGCTATGGCCATCATTAAACAAGAAAGCAGCTTTCGGCACGATGCAAAACCACCTAAAGATTATTTGCTAGGGTTTATTCCTTGGGGACGAGTCAGCAGTGCGTATGGTTACGCTCAAGCTCAAGACCCTGCTTGGGAAGACTTCCAAGATGCCACAGGTCAGGGTGGCTCTCGTACCAACTTCGATGATTCTATGATGTTTGTCGGTTGGTATACTCATGAAACACGGCGTCAGCTAGGGATTTCATTATGGGATCCCTATAACCAGTATCTGGCTTATCATGAAGGGCGAGGTGGGTATAAGCGAGGTACTTATAATCGAAAGCCTAGTTTAATCAAAGTCGCTCGACGTGTTGAACAAACAGCGAAAACTTATGGCTGGCAGCTGAAGCAATGTCGTCAGGAATTAGAAGACAACAGCAGCTGGTTCTTTTAGCCCACAGTCAGTTCATGTGCTGTAGGGATGAATGACATTTATCCATTACCGAAAGGTACTGGAGTTACAATCAGGAGAGATGTAATGCCTTTACTCGATAGTTTTACCGTGGACCACACTCGTATGAATGCACCCGCTGTACGAGTGGCGAAAACCATGCAGACCCCAAAAGGGGATACGATTACTGTTTTCGACTTACGCTTTACTGCGCCAAACAAAGACATTCTTTCTGAAAAAGGTATTCACACCCTAGAGCACCTTTATGCAGGCTTTATGCGTAATCACCTAAACGATGATTCTGTTGAGATCATCGATATTTCGCCTATGGGTTGCCGCACAGGTTTTTACATGAGCCTGATTGGCACACCATCAGAGCAGCAAGTCGCAGATGCTTGGATTGCAGCAATGGAAGATGTGCTGAAGGTAGAAAGTCAGAATAAGATCCCTGAACTTAACGAATACCAATGCGGCACGGCAGCAATGCACTCTTTAAAAGAAGCACAACAGATCGCAAAGAACATTTTGGATGCTGGTGTTTCGGTGAACAAAAATGATGAACTTGCTTTGCCTGAGTCGATGTTAAAAGAGTTGCGCATCGACTAGGTGCTCATTAAGAAGCATATTGCCCAATAAGTAAAAAAGCCTGACATGAGTCAGGCTTTTCTTTTGGTTATTTGGATGTCGATTTTTTCTTCTTCGGATAAACACGAACGAGCTTGATTCGGTTCTCTTCAATCTCAACAAGTTCCATTGGGTGACCCGCTACTCTCACGCTTAAATGGCTCTCTGGAATATCTTCCAGGTGCTCCAAAATAAGACCGTTTAACGTTCTTGGGCCATCCGTTGGTAAATCCCATTTCAGGCCTTTGTTAATATCTCGAATATTGGTGCTGCCTTCAATAAGAAAGCTTCCGTCACCTTGAGGACTGATTTCATCAGAGAGGCTTGGAGAAATTGACGTCGTGAACTCACCAATGATCTCTTCCAGAATATCTTCAAGAGTGATTAGACCGATGATATCACCGTACTCATCCACGATCAGACCGATACGTTGCTTGTTGCGTTGGAATTTCAACATTTGCACGTTCAGTGGTGTGCCTTCTGGGATGTAATAGACCTCATCAGCAGCACGTAATAGCGTTTCTTTGTTGAATTCGTTCTTTTCCAACATCAGACGATAAGCTTCACGCAAGCGCAGCATACCAACCACTTCATCAATTTGGTCACGATAGAAAACTATGCGCCCATGTGGTGAGTGTGTTAGCTGGCGAACAATGGATTTCCAGTCGTCGTTAATATCAATACCGGTAATTTCATTGCGTGGGACCATAATGTCGTTCACGGTGACGTGCTCAAGATCTAAAATAGACACTAGCATGTCTTGGTGTCGGCGAGGGATCAAACCGCCAGCTTCATTTACCACCGTACGCAGCTCATCGGAGCTAAGATGATCTTCTGCTGAGTGATCCGCTCTTACACCAAGTAAGCGGATAAAGCCATTCGTAATAAAGTTAACAAGCATCACTAAAGGCGACAGTAACTTCATCAGTATGGTCAATAATATACTGCTCGCGTAGGACACACGTTCAGGGTAAAGCGCTGCAATTGTTTTAGGGGTAACCTCGGCAAAAACCAATACAACCATAGTTAGTGCACCGGTTGCGATAGCGACACCTAAATCACCATACAAACGCATACCAATAATGGTCGCGATAGCAGACGCGAGAATATTAACGAGGTTGTTGCCGATAAGAATAAGACCAATCAAACGATCTGGACGGTCTAATAGTCTTTCGACTCGCTTAGCACCCTTATGCCCGTTTTTGGCTAAGTGTTTTAAGCGATAACGATTCAGAGACATCATCCCTGTTTCTGAACCGGAAAAGTAACCTGATATGACGATAAGACACGCGAGTAGCGCAAACAAGATACCCGTAGAGATGTCGTCCAAAACGTTGCTGTTCCTTGTAAGTATTGGGTTATATAACGGTTGAGTAAGTCCGTTAAGTCAAAGAGTTAAGGCGTACTGTATTTTATCTAGCCTAAAATATAAAGGATAGGAGCCCTAGAGCTCCTTAATTCAAGATGATTTCTTTTACAAAGCGACTGCCAAAATATGCCAGAGTCAACAGTGTTGCTCCTGCAACAGCGAACCATGTGACTTTTCTACCACGCCAGCCTTTTTGATAGTGACCCCAAAGTAGTATTGAGTACACCACCCAAGCGATGAAAGAAAGAATGCCCTTATGTGCCTTACCTTGGGCAAACATATCCTGCACAAAGACAAAGCCAGTAATGAGCGTGGCAGTTAACAATAAGTTACCGATCAAAATAATTTTGAAGAGTTGACGCTCCACCATTAATAGAGGCGGCAGGTTTGGGTTAATCGCCAAAGATTTTTTTGCTTTCAGTTTGTGATCCAGCCAAGCCAACTGAAGCGCATAGAGTGCCCCGATAGTTAAAGTCGCGTATGAGAAGAGCGCAAATGAAATATGAATGAGTAGCTTAGGGTCATTCTCTAGGTGCTTTATAAACGTGCTTGGCAAAAATGTGGCAGCAGATAAATTGATGGCAGCAAAGCTATAAACGACAGGCAATAAAAACCACAGTCGGTTTTTCAACATAGCAAGGCTCATGACCAGAGAAATAATAAAACTGATCAAAGAAGCCACGTTGAGAATACTCAGGTTTTGACCTGAACCATCAAAGATCAGATCACTCAAAATCCACGCATGAAAAACAAGCGCACAGGCAGCACTAGCAAACACTGTTTTTGCTTTGATTCCTGACTGTTGTGAGAGTCCGGGTATGATGGTCGCAATCGCCAAGACATAAAGTATGGCGGCCGCGATGGCTATTAAGCTATCCATGAATCCTAAATATTATTGTGCACGATGGAGAAATTATACCTTGCATTACACTTTGGGGCTACGTTATATCCGACATCAATCGTGAGAGATGAGATATTGAAATTAATAAGTTACCGCACCATATATAAATAGAGACAAGAATAGGACAGCGGTACGGGTATGACTCAGACCTTGGCTAATGTATACTCACACTAATTAATCGCCATTTTAGCGAAGAGACAAAGATGTTTGAGAATTTAACGGATCGATTATCCAAAACGCTGAAAAATATCAGTGGTAAAGGTCGTCTGACCGAAGACAACATTAAAGAAACCCTACGTGAAGTCCGAATGGCTCTACTTGAAGCTGACGTTGCGCTTCCGGTCGTTCGTGAATTTGTGAACCGCGTTAAAGAAAAAGCGGTGGGCGTAGAAGTTTCTAAATCTCTGACTCCAGGTCAGGAATTTATCAAGATCGTTCAAACAGAACTTGAAGCCGTAATGGGTGAGTCGAATGAGGCGCTAAACCTTGCTGCTCAACCACCTGCTGTGCTTCTTATGGCTGGTCTACAAGGTGCGGGTAAAACCACATCGGTAGGTAAGTTATCTAAGCTTCTAAAAGAACGTGACAAGAAGAAAGTCTTGGTTGTGTCTGCCGACGTTTACCGTCCTGCGGCAATCAAGCAGCTTGAAACACTGGCATCAGACATCGGTGTTGACTTCTTCCCATCATCACCAGACCAAAAGCCTATTGATATCGCCAATGCAGCGATTGACCATGCGAAGAAAAAATTCTACGACGTATTGATTGTCGATACCGCAGGTCGTTTGGCAATTGATGAAGAGATGATGGGGGAGATCAAAGATCTTCACGCAGCTATCAACCCAGTAGAAACGCTATTTGTTGTTGACGCCATGACGGGTCAAGACGCAGCAAATACAGCAAAAGCCTTTGGCGATGCGCTACCTCTTACCGGTGTAGTTCTAACTAAGGTTGATGGTGATGCTCGTGGTGGTGCGGCACTTTCAGTACGCCATGTCACGGGCAAACCAATCAAATTCTTGGGTGTCGGTGAAAAAACTGACGCGCTAGAACCGTTCCACCCAGATCGTGTTGCTTCACGTATTCTTGGCATGGGTGACGTTCTGTCTTTGATTGAAGACCTACAACGCAACGTTGACCAAGAAAAGGCAGAAAAGTTAGCGAAGAAGTTCAAAGAGAAGAAAGGTTTCGACCTTGAAGATTTCCGTGAACAGCTAGGCCAGATGCAAAACATGGGCGGCATGATGGGGATGATGGATAAGCTTCCAGGAATGTCCCAGCTACCAGACAATGTGAAAGACAAAGTCGATGACAAGATGTTCAAACAGATGGAAGCGATCATCAGCTCCATGACAATGAAAGAACGTCAACGCCCAGAAATTATCAAGGGCTCGCGCAAGAAGCGTATCGCGGCTGGTTCTGGTGTGCAGGTTCAAGATGTAAACCGCTTACTAAAACAGTTCACCCAAATGCAGAAAATGATGAAAAAGATGCAAAAAGGTGGCATGAAAGGCATGATGCGCAACATGCAAGGCATGATGGGCGGCATGGGTGGCGGCGGTGGCTTCAACCCATTTGGTCGTTAATTAATCGATCACGCATAGATTCAGGGTGTTAGGTTCGTCACAAACTTTAAATTCAATTTATGTTGGTGAAAAAGTAACTAAACTCCTTGCATTGCTCCGGGAGAAGAGTAAAATTCCGGAGCTTTATTTTGGCACGAGACCCCAAACTGTTTAATTTCTTGAATGGTTTTTGGGGTTAATTTTATTTTTGAGAAAGCAAAGAGGACGACATGGTAACCATTCGTTTGGCACGTCACGGCGCTAAAAAGCGTCCATTTTATCAAATCGTAGTAGCGGACAGCCGCAACGCTGCAACTGGCCGTTTCATCGAGAAAGTTGGTTTCTTCAACCCAACTGCTAAAGGTCAAGAAGAAGGTCTACGTCTAGACCTAGACCGCGTTAACCACTGGGTTGGTCAAGGCGCGTCAGTATCTGACCGTGTTGCTAAGCTAGTTAAAGACGCTCAAAAAGCGGCTTAATTTTTTACTTGAAAAGTAGAAACTAGTTTATGTCGATGAAAGGTAAAGAAACAATGAGCAACGAAAAGATTGTTGTAGGCAAGTTTGGTGCTACTTACGGCATTCGTGGTTGGCTTAAGGTTTTTTCCTACACAGACAATGCTGAAAGCATTTTCGATTACAGCCCTTGGTACATTAACCAAAAGGGCAAGTGGGTTGAGTACAAAGTAGAAAGCTGGAAGCGCCATAACAAAGGTATGGTGGCTAAGCTGGAAGGCATGGATGTTCGTGAAGACGCGCATCTAATGACGAACTTTGAAATTGCTATTGACCCTGCGGTACTTCCTGAATTGTCAGAAGATGAGTTCTACTGGCGCGAATTGTTTGGGATGCAAGTTGTAACTACTAAAGGTTACGATCTAGGTGTTGTTACTGACATGCTAGAAACTGGCTCAAACGATGTTCTGGTTGTTAAAGCAAATCTTAAAGATGCTTTCGGGCAGAAGGAACGATTAATCCCGTTCCTTGAAGAGCAAGTGATCATTAATGTTGATCGCGAAGCTCAACGGATCGAAGTTGACTGGGATCCTGGATTCTAATCTCCAAAATTACAGAGCGAGATAAACATGTGGGTTGGCGTTATTAGCCTTTTTCCAGAAATGTTCCGTTCTGTTACTGATTTTGGAGTAACAGGTCAAGCGGTTAAAAAAGGTCTTTTGTCGATTGAAACTTGGAATCCTAGAGATTTCACTCACGACAAACATCGCACAGTCGATGACCGACCTTACGGTGGTGGCCCTGGTATGTTAATGATGGTTCAGCCTTTGCGCGATGCCATTCATACCGCGAAAGCAGCCTCACCGGGCAAGACGAAAGTCATCTACCTTTCTCCTCAAGGTCGCAAGCTCGACCAGAAAGGAGTGGAAGAACTGGCAACGAATGAGAACTTGCTTCTGATTTGTGGTCGTTATGAAGGGGTAGATGAGCGCATCATTCAATCTGAAGTCGACGAAGAATGGTCGATTGGTGATTTTGTGATGACGGGTGGTGAGATACCAGCCATGACGTTAATCGACGCTGTCTCTCGGTTTGTTCCGGGTGTACTAGGGGATTTCGCGTCAGCAGAAGAAGACTCTTTTGCAAATGGCTTGTTAGATTGCCCTCACTATACGCGTCCAGAAGTATTGGATGACAAAGAGGTACCAGCGGTACTGATGTCAGGCAATCACAAGGATATTCGTCAATGGCGACTCAAGCAGTCGTTGGGCCGTACTTGGCTAAGAAGACCAGAGCTCCTGGAAAACCTAGCTCTGACTGACGAACAGGAACAATTACTTGCTGAGTTTGTTAATGAGCATAAAGCCATTAAAGAACATAACGCAAAGTAACCTAATTTATTTAGTATCAGTTTATTCTAGGAATTTAAAAAATGAGTAACATCATCAAAGCTCTTGAAGAAGAGCAAATGAAATCAGACCTACCTAAATTTGCACCAGGTGACACTGTTGTAGTTCAAGTTAAGGTAAAAGAAGGTGACCGTGAGCGTCTACAGGCTTTCGAAGGCGTTGTAATCGCAATCCGTAACCGTGGTCTACACTCTGCTTTCACTGTACGTAAGATCTCTAACGGTGAAGGTGTTGAGCGTACGTTCCAAACACACTCTCCAATCGTTGATAGCATCGAAGTTAAACGCCGTGGTGCAGTACGTCGTGCCAAGTTGTACTACCTACGTGAGCGTTCTGGTAAGTCTGCTCGTATCAAAGAGAAACTTGCTAAGAAGTAATGCTATAACTAGCGTTCTCATCTTAAACGGAGTCCTTTTAGGGCTCCGTTTTTTTATTTGTGTAATTAGCTTGCTCGTTTCTTTTCTCCCGACCTGCACTGTCGATGCTCATGCACTGACGTACACTCCACGCCTCTACCTTGCTGTGAATAGATTCCTGATGCCGCTATGGCTCCTCGGAATGACAGGAAATGATGGTCAAAGATTATATAGCACTGAGGTTAAAATTCGTCATTCTGGACAGCGACGAAGGAGCGTGATTCAGATTCCCCAAGAAGGAACCTAGGGTATTCCTTTACCCTAGGTCTTAATTTAATACTGGTCTTCAGACCAGCCATCACTGTCGGACATATCGGGTGCGCCTGGGATGGTGTTTTCTTCATCTGCCCATTCACCAAAATCAATCATTTGGCATTGTTTACTGCAGAAAGGGCGATGAGGACTTTGTTCTCCCCATTCTACGTCGGCGCCACATTGTGGGCATTGAACGATGGTAACTTTAGACATAGTTGAGCGTCCCATTACTAATTGGTGTTAAAGGGTAGTATACCTAAACGAATTAAAGATGGCTTATTCAACGCGCTATTGCTGCTACGAAATTTTATCAAATATAAGCGCAATAAAGCGTTGAATTTTAGATTATGGAGGCGAGGCGTAGTGTCGTCTTAGCTGCAAACAGCAAGTTCAAATTCAATATCTTGTGTGCATGCTTGACCGTTTTCAAACGACATGAACTTGATCGCAAAGCGGTTTTTATGGCCTGAAATCATAGGATACACGCCATATTCCATTGGGATGTGAAGTCTTAGAATGTTGGCTTCATCAGCGTCACTTTGGAAGAAACCTGCACGACCGATTTGAGCTTTGAAATGTCCGGTCTCTCTAGTGAGCTTTAACCATAACGAAAGCGCATCAGATAAGGGCTTTAAGCTTGCTTGCCACTGTTGTGCATCACGCTTTTTACGTTCAATAGGTAGATGAAGCCAGTAGTGTAATGCTGGCAGATCAAAACAGCATGAACCACCCGGTAGATTAAAGCGTTGACGGATAGAGCTTAGGAAGCGATCTTCTTTTAATGCTTGGCCAAAACGTTCAGCACCCATTAGTTGGCTATGAACGACATCTATCTCTTGTAGCAAGGTATTTAATGCGTCTTGATCGACACCATTAACATTGAGCCAATGGCGGTACGACAGCCGTTGCTTCTCAAGATCTTTAGCCAGTTCACTTTTCAGTTGGATCTGTTCGAAGATTTCAACCATATCGAATAACGCACGAAAAAACAGTTGGTACTGGTGATTTTCGCTAAACCCAGAGGCCAAGTGAGCCTGACGCAGCAGAGACTCCACTCTTAGATAAATACGAGTTTTCTCATTTAACGGATGTTCAAATTTGTGCGTGGTCATCGACATAAGCCTTTGTGAGTTTCGTTCCTATTTTCGCAGATTTTTCTTACACATGGCTAGGTACTTTTCGTGCAAATCTGTGATTTGAAGCAAAAGATCTGGGTCACTTGGATTATTCTTAACCACATCGTCTGCAAGCGTGAGTCTTTGCTCTCTTGATGCTTGAGAGGCAAGGATAGCGCGAGCTTGTTCTTCATTCACATTGTCTCGTTTCATCGTGCGAGATATCTGTGTATTCGGTTCTACATCGACGACAAGAACTCGATCACACAAACTGTCTAGCTTGTTTTCTACGAGCAACGGCACCACAAGTAACGCATACTCTGAGGTGACTTGCTGCAAATCTTCGATCATCTTTTCACGAATTATCGGGTGCAACAGTGCGTTGAGCCATGCTTTTTCATCTGAGTTTGAAAAGATTTTCTCTCTCAGCTTTGCGCGATCTAAAGTTTGGTCTTCACGAACGATATCGTAACCAAAATGTTCAATAATCGCGTTTAGGCCGGGAGTGCCTGGCTCGACAACTTCTCTTGCTACAATGTCGGCATCGACGATATCGATTTTAAATTGTTGTTTGAACAGATTCGCGACGGTTGTTTTACCGCTAGCGATACCACCTGTTAAACCAATAACCAAAGCCATTTACACTCCTAGAACTGAAGTAAAGTACCAGTTTAAAATCTGGTCGCCCCAAATTAAGCTTATCCAACCAGCAATTGCTAAGTAAGGACCGAAAGGAAAAGCTTTTTCAATTCCCTGTTTTTGCAAGCGTAGTTGAATGATGCCAAATACGATGCCAACCACAGAAGAAAGTAGAATGATCATCGGCAGTGACTGCCAGCCCAGCCAAGCCCCTAGTGCTGCGAGTAGTTTAAAATCACCATATCCCATTCCCTCTTTACCAGTAAGTAGCTTAAAGCCCCAGTAAACGGACCAGAGACATAGGTAACCAGCAATAGCACCAATGACAGAATCTTGTAGAGTAACAGGACTTATTTCGACTAATGCTAAGGCAATGCCAGCCCAAGTTAATGGTAATGTTAATTGGTCAGGTAACAACATCGTATCGAGATCGATAAATGTTGCTGCGATTAAGATAAAAGTGAAAAAGAGTAGGGCAACGGTAAAGTAACTAAAACCAAAGTGGTAAGCGACAAAGCCTGAGCAGAACGCAGTGAGCAGTTCAATCAGTGGATAGCGTGCGCTAATGGCTGTCTGACAGTTGTGGCATTTGCCTTTTAAAAGTAGCCAGCTAATCACAGGGATGTTGTCTCGAATACGTATCGGCGTTGCGCACTTCTGACAGGAGGAGCGTGGGACGCTCAAGGTCAGCACTTCTTTAGGAGGTTCTATTTTGTATTCAGGAAATGACTCGGCACATTCGCGTCGCCATTCTAGTTCCATGATTTTAGGTAGTCGATAAATAACCACATTGAGGAAGCTACCCACGATCAGACCGAAGATGGTGGCAAACAGAACGAATAGCCAAGGGTAGTACTGGAATACTTCCATATTTGTCTCTTGAGCGATGAGTGAAATCAGCAAGATGCTGTTTTAAAGGAGTTAACAGCTCATTCTAGCCCAATACACTCATTAAGTTAAAGATTGGCAAGTACATTGCTGTCACTAATCCGCCAACAACGATACCTAAAAATACGATAATTAGTGGCTCTAGAATTTTACTAAGGTTGTCGACGGTGTTGTCGACTTCAAACTCGTAGATCGTTGCAACTTTATTGAGCATATCGTCAAGTCGACCAGACTCTTCACCGATCATGACCATTTGTAACACTAATTCAGGGAACACATTACAGTTACGCATGGCAACATACATTGGCATACCTGCGGCGGTATCACGGTAAACTTCTTCTATGGCGAGTTGATAGTGTAAGTTTCCTGAGGTTTTTGATGTGGTTTTTAAACTGGTTAGAATTGGAATACCCGCTGTAAAGCTTGTGGCGAGTGTTCGACTAAATTTGGCGATAGCGGCTTTTGATAATACAGGCCCAAGGACCGGAAATTTAAGCACAGAGCGGTTGAGCATTAAGCGAAAAGAATCTGAACGCTTAGAGAGGATTCTCGCCGAAATGAATAAACTAATGGAGCCTAGTGCGATAAACGGACTCCAGTTTTGTGTCCAGGCGGAAAGATCTAATACTTGCCTGGTAAACCACGGTAAGTCAGCACCAAAACCAACAAACATTTTTTCAAACTCGGGAATGACTTTGGTGAGCATGATAAACGACACGCCTAACGCTACTAGAACTACCATGGCTGGGTAGATCAGTGCTTTGATCACTTTCGCACGGAGTTGTTCATTTTTTTCTCGGTAGGTGGCTAAGCGCTCGAACACTTCTGCTAAGTTACCGGATTGCTCACCTGTGGCGATAAGATCGGTATAGAGTGGGTCAAAGTGTTCACTTGCAGTGCGCATGGCTTTTGACATGGGCGTCCCCGCTTCAACGGCGCGTGTCACGCTCATCAAAATGGATTTCATCTCTGCTTTTTTATGATTTTCTGAGACCAATTTTAAAGCCTGAACTAAGGGTACACCGGTTATCAACATCGTCGAAATCTGACGGGTAAACACCGTGATGTCTCTGCCTTTCACGCGATGGCTGAGTTTAGTGAGAAACGAAATACTGCTTTTCTTTAACTTCTTGATCTTGATGTGCTGTGCGTCTAGACGCTCGCGTACTTCAATTTCCGTCATCGCGAGGGTTTGTCCAGACGTCTTTTTGCCTGAACTGTTGATGCCTTTCCAGCGGAAGTTTTTAAGTTGTGGTGTAGTGCTTTTCATGGAGGTGACTGCTGATTAAAGGATTAAAAATAAAGTACGCGCTGTAGTTCACTAAAACTTGTGATCCCTTGTTTGAGTTTTTCTATGCCCGACATTTGTAACGTGCTCATACCATTTGCGATGGCGAGCTTTTCTAGTTCATGTACCGAGGCACCTTTAATAAGCGCTTCGGAAAGAAATTCATCAAAGCGCATCACTTCATAAATCCCCGTTCGGCCGGAATAACCATGGGTACACTCATTGCATCCATCGGGATTGGCTTTAAAAATGTTGTCGCTTGCTTGAATTCCAAGATGTTGTAGCTGAACGGTAAGCTCTTGTGATTGTTTACAGTGCGAGCACAGTTTACGGGCTAAGCGCTGGGCAATAATCAAACTAAGAGATGAGGCCAAGTTAAAGCTTTCTACGCCCATGTTTGATAAACGAATAACCGTTTCAGCCGCAGAATTGGTATGTAAGGTTGAAAGTACTAAGTGACCAGTTTGCGAGGCTTTGATCGCGATTTCTGCAGTGTCTAAGTCACGAATCTCACCGACCATTACCACATCGGGGTCTTGACGTAAGAAAGAGCGTAGTGCTTCGGCAAAACCAAAACCAATCTTAGGCTGGACTTGAACTTGGTTAATGCCCGATAAGTTAATTTCTACTGGGTCTTCTGCCGTAGAAATGTTGATTTCTGGTTTATTGAGGATACTCAGCCCGGTGTACAAAGAAACGGTTTTTCCGCTCCCGGTTGGACCTGTCATCAGAATCATGCCTTGTGGGCGACGCAGCGCATCCAAGTACAATTGTTTTTGTTGTTCGCTATAACCAAGCTTGTCGATATCCAATGACGCAGAGCTGCTGTCGAGCAGTCGTAGTACAATTTTCTCTCCAAATAGAGTAGGCAGCGTGGATACACGCATATCAATTGCGGTGTCTTGATTCAACTTGAGCTTAATACGCCCATCTTGTGGTAAGCGCCTTTCGGCAATATCAAGCTTAGAGAGGATTTTGATACGAGCGGATAAGCGGCGACTCAAGTGGCTTGGTGGCTGCTGTGTTTCAATTAAGATGCCATCACAGCGCAGGCGCACGCGGTACATCTTTTCATAAGGCTCAAAGTGGATATCGGATGCGCCTTTGCGCACAGCGTCCAATAGAATTTGGTTGATGTAACGGCTAACAGGAGACTCATCTTGGCTCAAGTCTTCAATGTTGTCGATTTCATCTGCGCCCACGTCAACCAGATTGGCTAACTCTTCTTGGTTGATCTCTTTTAACCCGGACTTCTCATGACTCAATGAACGACCATACAAGCGTCGAATTGCCGCGCTGAGTTGACTAAATTCCCCCAAGACCAATTCAACCTGTAAACCAGTGGCAAAGCGAAAATCATCTTCTGCTTGTTGGTTGGTGGGGTCGGCAACGGCGAGTAATAACGTTGAAGACGTACGCTGGAGTGGGAGTGCGTTATGCCGCGTGATTAATTCCCTAAGGCCAAGTTGCTGACAAAGCGAAGCATACTCGTACTGAGATAACTCGGGCTGATTTAAACCAAAGAGAGAACTTAAGTGCTCAGCGAGTTCGCTTGATGTAAATAATCCAGAACTGAGTAAAGCCTCTGGCATCGAAATGCCAGAAGCTTTGACTTGCTCTATTAACGATTCTTCTTGGGAAAACGTCAGTAACCCTTTTTGGCGAAGAATGGTTGAGAGGTTGGTTAGCATCTATACTATCGACAGTTTTTTGGTAACAAATCGTCTGTAACAGGGCTAGCTGAGGAGCCTTGACATGTCCAAGTACCATCAGAAGCACGAACCAACTCAAAGTTTTTGCTAGTGATAAGGTTACTTACGCCTGAGGCATTGAACGTGAACTTGATAGTGCCACCAGCTGAACTAGCAGTTGAAAATGCGATAACACCTGAAGGGATTGTGCTCGGTACACCTAGATCTGCTTCTGTTTGGTTAGCTGTTGAACCATCCGGAAAAGCACCATTTTCTACAGCGTAAGCTTCAACGTTAGTTTTTACACCAGTTAATGTAGCTAATGCGGATGCGACTTCTGATTTCGCTACATATTTTTGATATTGAGGAATTGCAATCGCTGCTAAAACACCGATAACTGCTACCACGATCATCAATTCGATCAGAGTAAAACCCTGTTGTTTTTTTTGTTTACTGTTTTTCATTTTAACCCTTTCCTAAAAATTAATAATGCTCTTGCATTGGCGAAAGATTATGGAGAGTTAAGGTGGGTTGAAAATGGGGAAGGGATGGGCTCTCGAGTGAGATAAAACTCTTTGGTGAAAAGTTGCATATCGCATGCAGAGTTTTGCGAGTAGTACTATTTTTTTAGTGGATAAAAAGAAAGGGCCAATTGGCCCTTTTAAATGATGAATTACTCACAAATCACTGAGTTAGTTGAAGTAATTTCAGATTTGTTGCTTTTATTATTTGAAGCGCATCGAAAGATCCATCGCTTTTAAATGCTTAGTCAACGCGCCTACCGAAATGTAATCGACACCGGTTTCTGCGTATTCTGCGATGGTCTCTAGCGTAATGTTGCCGGAGTTCTCTAAAGCGGCACGACCTGCGTTAATCGCTACGGCTTCACGCATCATTTCTTTTGTGAAGTTATCGAGCATGATGATGTCGGCACCAGCCTCTATCGCTTGTTTCAACTCTTCTAAGCTTTCCGTTTCTACTTCTACCGGTTTGCCTGGGTTAAGCTCTTTCGCTTTTTGGATGGCTTGAGTGATGCCACCACAAGCAATAATGTGGTTTTCTTTAATGAGGTAAGCGTCGAACACGCCGATGCGATGGTTAAAGCCACCACCACACGTCACGGCGTATTTTAGTGCGCTACGCAGACCAGGAATGGTTTTGCGTGTGTCTAGTAGACGACACTCAGTATGCGCGATTTTTTCAGCGTACTCTGCGGTAACTGTTGCGCAGCCAGACAACGTTTGGATGAAGTTCATTGCGTTACGCTCACCAGTCAACAAGTCACGAGCAGGGCCTGTCAGCGTGCAAAGGGTTTGGTTAGGTTCGACTTTATCGCCGTCCTTTACGTGCCATTCAATACTGACCTTGCCACCGAGCTGCTTAAAAACTTCATCTGCCCATGCTTGACCACAGAACACACCATACTCACGAGTAATAATCGTTGCGGTATTGACCGCATCGGCAGGGATCAAAGATGCAGTAATGTCATTATCTGCGTCGACACTGCCACCTAGATCTTCTTTTAAGGTATCAGCGACAGAGCGAGTGATCTCTAAAGGGAGTTGTTGTTTAAGGTATTCTAGGCGTTCTTGAATGTTGTGTGTGTTCTTCATCGCAAATCTTGTCTTGAAAGGGAGATGGCAACGAATGATACTCTCCGGTGTCAATAATTTCAGCAGTTAATTTGCAAAGTAGAGAGGTTGATATGCGCCCAATTATCGAGAATGGCTGGCTGACACAGGCAAAGCATGTTCCGTCACCATTTTTTGATGCCCGCTCTGATATAAACGACATCTCTCTGCTGGTGGTACACAACATCAGTTTGCCTCCTGGGCAGTTTGGTGGACCATATATAGAGGACTTCTTCACTGGCAAGCTAGACCCAAATGAACATCCATTTTTTGAAGTTATTCACAAAATGGGCGTTTCTGCACATTGCTTGATTAAAAGAAACGGCGAGGTTGTTCAATTTGTTTCTTTTCTTGATAGAGCATGGCATGCCGGTCAATCCAGTTTCGCGGGCAGGGAGCGTTGTAATGACTATTCCATTGGTATCGAGCTTGAAGGGACAGAATTTACTGCCTACACAGAAGCGCAATATCAATCACTTGCAGAGATCACTGAGGTGATTATGCAGTCTTATCCTCAAATCACCCCGCCACGAATTACCGGTCATCAATATATTGCGCCCTTGAGAAAAAGCGATCCTGGTCTAAGCTTTGATTGGGTGAAATATAGACTGCTTATACAGCGTTGATTTGTAGCGAAAGTGTAAATTCAAAAAAGCGAAATAAATAAGGCATACGATCAGGTATGCCTTTTTTTGATACCAGAAATATTAATGATTGTTAAAAGTTAACTACATTTTTAAGCTCGCATATGCCGTTTTGGTGAATAAATAGACTGATAATTTTGTCATTTTCTGTATTTCTTTTCCAAAACTGCTAGCACGTCGACTTCCCATTTGTATGCTTTATGTAATTGGTCATACCAATTCTATTGCTGTTTTAACAGTCGATTGTTATCAGAGTGTTGGAAGTAAGCTCGTTCTATGATTTAGGTCAATTTTCGGCTGGACAGTGGCGTTTTAATTATGTTAATTTCTGCACCAACTTAAAATTGGTATTACCAATTACCTGCAAGAGTAGAAGAACAATAAATTATGGCTTATCAAAGGATTCGTCAGCCAAAACTCTCTGATGTTATAGAACAAGAGTTAGAAAGGTTGATAGTGGAAGGAACATTGTCTCCGGGGCAACAACTGCCTCCAGAGCGTGAACTGGCAAAACAGTTCGATGTGTCTCGTCCTTCAGTCCGAGAAGCCATTCAACGCTTGGAAGCGAAGCGTTTGTTGACTCGTCGCCAAGGTGGCGGAACATTCGTAAGTGAGAATATCTGGAAGAGCTTTTCAGATCCCTTGTTGAATTTGTTGTCTAGTCATTCTGAAACCCAGCTTGATGTGCTTGAGTCTCGTCATGCGATGGAAGGAATTTCAGCCTACTTTGCAGCTTTACGTGGTACCGAAGAAGATTTTGCGCGTATTCAAGGTTGCCTTGAGCGCATTAGCCAAGAGCAAGCAAACAACGATATCGAAGCTGAATCTGCGGAAGTAATGCAATTTTTGATCGCTTTGACAGAAGCCGCGCACAACGTGGTTTTGTTGCACATTGTTCGAAGCTTAGCACCTTTGCTTGAGCAAAATATTCTACAAAATTTTAAATTACTACGTCGCCGCCCAGAAGCGGTCGAGAAAGTCAGTAAACACCGAGCCAATATCGTGGATGCGATTGTTTCTGGTCAGCCTGAAAAGGCGCGAGAAATGTCCCACTCGCACTTGGCTTACATCGAAGAAACATTGTTGGATTTGACTCGAGAAGAGTCTCGACGAGAGCGTTCTCTACGTCGAATTCAGCAGGGTAATGACTCGTAAGAGCGTTACTTAAATAAGTAGATCCAACCAACAGAAGGATAGATCGCCATGTCTGATATGAAGCATGACGTAGATGCACTGGAAACTCAAGAATGGCTACAAGCGCTTGAGTCAGTTGTACGTGAAGAAGGTCTAGAGCGTGCTCAATTCCTATTAGAGCAAGTTCTAGATAAAGCACGTCTAGACGGTGTTGATATGCCAACAGGTATCACAACTAACTACATCAACACGATTCCTGCAGACCAAGAACCAGCATACCCAGGTGACACAACACTTGAGCGTCGTATTCGCTCAATTATTCGTTGGAACGCTATCATGATCGTTCTACGTGCATCTAAGAAAGACCTAGAGCTAGGCGGCCACATGGCGTCTTTCCAGTCTTCTGCTGCGTTCTACGAGACATGTTTCAACCACTTCTTCCGTGCACCAAACGAGAAGGATGGTGGCGACCTAGTTTACTACCAAGGTCACATTTCACCAGGTATCTACTCACGTGCATTCGTTGAAGGTCGTCTAACTGAAGAGCAGCTAGACAACTTCCGTCAAGAAGTAGACGGCAAAGGTATTCCTTCATACCCGCACCCTAAACTGATGCCTGAATTCTGGCAGTTCCCGACAGTATCGATGGGCCTAGGTCCAATCGCTTCTATCTACCAAGCTCGTTTCCTTAAGTACCTAGAAGGCCGTGGTCTTAAAGATACTTCAGAACAGCGCGTTTACGCGTTCCTAGGTGACGGTGAGATGGATGAGCCAGAATCACGTGGTGCTATCTCTTTCGCTGCGCGTGAGAAACTAGACAACCTATGCTTCCTAATCAACTGTAACCTACAGCGTCTAGATGGCCCTGTAATGGGTAACGGTAAGATCATTCAAGAACTTGAAGGTCTGTTCAAAGGTGCTGGTTGGAACGTAGTGAAGGTAATCTGGGGTAACAACTGGGATTCACTACTAGCTAAAGATACGACTGGTAAGCTTCTACAGCTTATGAATGAAACGATCGACGGCGACTACCAAACATTCAAATCAAAAGATGGCGCGTACGTACGTGAGCACTTCTTTGGTAAGTACCCAGAGACAGCTGCACTTGTTGCTGACATGACTGATGACGAAATCTTCGCACTTAAGCGTGGTGGTCACGAGTCTTCTAAGCTATACGCGGCATACAAAAACGCGGCAGAAACTAAAGGTCGTCCAACAGTAATCCTAGCTAAGACTGTTAAAGGTTACGGCATGGGTGAAGCGGCTGAAGGTAAGAACATCGCGCACCAAGTTAAGAAGATGGATATGACTCACGTACTACACCTACGTGATCGTCTAGGCCTTCAAGACATCCTAACTGACGAAGCAGTGAAAGAACTTCCGTACCTGAAACTTGAAGAAGGTTCAAAAGAGTACGAATACCTACACGCTCGTCGTAAAGCGCTACACGGCTACACGCCACAGCGTCTACCAAAATTCACTCAAGAATTCATCGTTCCTGAGCTAGAAGAATTCAAGCCACTACTAGAAGAACAGAAGCGTGATATCTCTTCTACTATGGCATTCGTACGTGCGCTAAACGTTCTACTTAAGAACAAGAACATTGGTAAGAACATCGTTCCTATCATTGCTGACGAAGCACGTACATTCGGTATGGAAGGTCTGTTCCGTCAAATCGGTATCTACAACCCGCACGGCCAAACTTACACACCAGAAGACCGTGGCGTTGTTTCTTACTACAAAGAAGCGACTTCAGGTCAGGTTCTACAAGAAGGTATCAACGAGCTAGGTGCTATGTCTTCATGGGTTGCTGCTGCGACTTCATACTCGACAAACGACCTACCAATGATCCCGTTCTACATCTACTACTCAATGTTCGGCTTCCAACGTGTTGGCGACATGGCGTGGATGGCTGGTGACCAACAAGCACGTGGTTTCCTACTAGGTGCAACTGCGGGTCGTACAACGTTGAACGGTGAAGGTCTACAGCACGAAGACGGCCACTCGCACATTTTGGCGGGTACGGTTCCTAACTGTATTTCTTACGACCCAACATTCGCGTACGAAGTAGCAGTAATCATGCAAGACGGTATCCGTCGCATGTACGGTCCAGAACAAGAAAACGTGTTCTACTACCTAACGCTAATGAACGAAAACTACGCAATGCCAGCAATGCCAGAAGGCGCTGAAGAAGGCATCCGTAAAGGTATCTACAAGCTAGAAACTTACACGGGCGACAAAGCGAAAGTTCAGCTAATGAGCTCTGGTACTATCATGAATGAAGTACGTAAAGCAGCTCAAATCCTAAGCGAAGATTACGGTGTTGCTTCTGATGTTTACTCTGTAACGTCATTCAACGAACTAACTCGCGATGGCCAAGATGCAGAGCGTTTCAACATGCTTCACCCAGAAGCGGAAGCGAAAGTACCTTACATCCAAACAGTAATGGGTACTGAACCTGCTATCGCAGCAACTGACTACATGAAGAACTACGCAGAGCAGGTTCGTGCATACATTCCTGCTGAGTCTTTCAAAGTTCTTGGTACTGATGGCTTCGGTCGTTCAGACAGCCGTGAAAACCTACGTCGTCACTTCGAAGTGAACGCAGGTTACGTAGTAGTAGCAGCGCTAACTGAACTAGCGAAACGTGGCGAAGTTGAGAAATCTGTAGTTGCAGAAGCAATTAAGAAATTCGACATCGACACAGAGAAAACAAACCCGCTATACGCTTAATTAAGAAGGTAGATAAGAAATGGCAATCGAAATTAATGTACCAGACATCGGTGCGGATGAGGTTGAAGTTACTGAGATTCTTGTAAGCGTTGGCGACAAGGTTGAAGAAGAGCAGTCTCTGATCACAGTTGAAGGCGATAAAGCTTCTATGGAAGTTCCTGCTTCTCAAGCGGGTATCGTTAAAGAAATCAAAGTTGCAGAAGGCGACAAGGTTTCTACTGGTTCTCTAATCATGATTTTCGAAGCCGAGGGTGCAGCTGACGCTGCACCTGCTCCTGCGGCAGAAGCAGCTCCAGCAGCAGCTCCAGCTCCAGCAGCAGCGGCAGAACTAAAAGAAGTTCACGTACCAGACATCGGTGGTGATGAAGTAGAAGTTACTGAAATCATGGTTGCCGTTGGCGACAGCATCGAAGAAGAGCAATCTCTTCTAACTGTTGAAGGCGACAAAGCTTCTATGGAAGTTCCAGCGCCATTCGCAGGTACTCTAAAAGAGATCAAAGTTGCAGCAGGCGATAAAGTATCGACTGGCTCACTTATCATGGTGTTCGAAACAGCAGGTTCAGGCGCTCCAGCAGCTGCTGAAGCTCCTGCGGCAGCAGCTCCAGCAGCGTCTGCGGCAAAAGAAGTGAACGTTCCAGATATCGGCGGCGACGAAGTTGAAGTTACTGAGATCATGGTTGCTGTTGGCGACACAGTGGAAGAAGAGCAATCTCTAATCACTGTTGAAGGTGACAAAGCTTCTATGGAAGTTCCTGCACCATTCGCTGGCACAGTTAAAGAAATCAAGATTGCAGCTGGCGACAAAGTGTCTACTGGCTCACTAATCATGGTATTCGAAGTGGCGGGTGCAGCACCTGCTCCTGCAGCAGCTCCAGCTCAAGCGGCAGCACCTGCAGCTCCGGCTCCTAAAGCAGAAGCTCCAGCGGCAGCAGCTCCAGCAGCGACTGGCGATTTCAAAGAAAACGATGAGTACGCTCACGCGTCTCCAGTTGTTCGTCGTCTAGCGCGTGAATTTGGCGTTAATCTTTCTAAGGTTAAAGGTTCTGGTCGTAAGAGCCGTATCCTAAAAGAAGACGTTCAAGCTTACGTGAAAGATGCACTTAAGCGTCTTGAGTCTGGCGCAGGTGCAGCAGCATCTGGCAAAGGCGACGGCGCGGCTCTTGGTCTACTACCATGGCCAAAAGTGGACTTCAGCAAGTTTGGTGAGACAGAAGTTCAACCGCTATCTCGCATTAAGAAGATCTCTGGCGCAAACCTACACCGTAACTGGGTAATGATCCCGCACGTTACACAGTGGGATAACGCAGACATCACGGCTCTTGAAGCATTCCGTAAAGAGCAAAACGCGATTGAAGCGAAGAAAGACACTGGCATGAAGATCACACCACTTGTGTTCATCATGAAAGCGGTAGCTAAAGCGCTTGAAGCGTTCCCAGCGTTCAACTCTTCTCTATCAGAAGACGGTGAGAGCCTAATTCTGAAGAAATACGTGAATGTTGGTATCGCGGTAGATACACCAAACGGTCTAGTTGTTCCTGTATTTAAAGACGTGAACAAGAAAGGCATCTACGAGCTATCTGAAGAGCTAATGGCGGTTTCTAAGAAAGCACGTGCTGGTAAGCTAACTGCGGCTGACATGCAAGGTGGCTGTTTCACTATCTCTAGCCTAGGCGGTATCGGCGGTACAGCGTTTACTCCAATCGTAAACGCACCAGAAGTTGGTATCCTAGGTGTGTCTAAGTCAGAAATGAAACCGGTATGGAACGGTAAAGAGTTCGAACCGCGTCTACAACTTCCACTGTCTCTATCATACGACCACCGTGTGATCGATGGTGCTGAAGGTGCGCGCTTCATCACTTACCTAAACTCATGTCTATCTGACATTCGTCGTCTAGTTCTGTAATAGAAATTAGATGAATGAGAGGCGGCAACTTAGCCGCCTCTGCTAATCATAATTACCGACAATTTGGTTATCAGCCTTGCTTCGTTCAGGGTTTTCACAATCGAATTGTTGTCTAGCTCACAGGCTAAATTGATTTACTTTTCACACCATTAACATCTCTGTAAACTGTTAGCGGTCTGAAAATAACTGTTTAAAACAAATCTCTCTTAAACATAAAAAATCGATACCCACTCAGCCTGTTAGGGATAATGACTACAAGAGGTCAAAATGAGCAAAGAAATTAAAGCCCAAGTTGTTGTACTTGGTTCTGGTCCTGCTGGTTACTCCGCTGCATTCCGTTGTGCGGACTTAGGTCTTGAAACTGTACTAGTTGAACGTTACAGCACGCTTGGCGGTGTATGTCTGAACGTGGGTTGTATCCCATCTAAAGCACTGCTTCACGTTTCTAAAGTAATTGAAGAAGCGAAAGCGATGGCTGACCACGGCGTTGTGTTCGGTGAGCCTCAAACAGACATCAGCAAAATCCGCATCTGGAAAGAAAAAGTTGTTAACCAACTAACTGGCGGCCTAAGCGGTATGGCTAAGATGCGTAACGTAACAGTAGTTAACGGTTACGGTAAGTTCACTGGCCCTAACTCTATCCTTGTAGAAGGCGAAGGTGAGCCAACAGTTGTTAACTTTGACAACGCAATCGTTGCGGCTGGTTCTCGTCCAATCAAACTGCCATTTATCCCGCATGAAGACCCACGTATTTGGGACTCTACTGACGCTCTTGAACTAAAAGAAGTGCCAGAAAAACTGCTTATCATGGGCGGTGGTATCATCGGTCTAGAAATGGGTACGGTTTACCACTCTCTAGGTTCTAAAGTTGAAGTTGTTGAAATGTTTGACCAGGTAATTCCTGCAGCAGACAAAGATATCGTGAAAGTATTTACTAAGCGTATCAAAGACAAGTTCAAGCTAATGCTAGAAACGAAAGTAACAGCAGTTGAAGCAAAAGAAGACGGTATCTACGTTTCAATGGAAGGCAAGAAAGCGCCAGCTGAAGCTGAGCGTTACGATGCGGTTCTAGTTGCTATCGGTCGTGTACCAAATGGTAAGCTAATCGACGGTGAAAAAGCGGGTCTAGAAATTGACGAGCGCGGCTTCATCAACGTTGATAAGCAAATGCGTACTAACGTTCCTCACATCTTCGCGATCGGTGATATCGTTGGTCAACCAATGCTTGCTCACAAAGGTGTGCATGAAGGTCACGTAGCTGCTGAAGTTATCTCTGGTAAGAAGCACTACTTCGACCCTAAAGTTATCCCTTCAATTGCGTACACTGAGCCAGAAGTGGCTTGGGTTGGTAAGACTGAAAAAGAAGCGAAAGAAGAAGGCATCAAGTACGAAGTAGCAACATTCCCATGGGCAGCATCAGGTCGTGCAATCGCATCTGACTGTGCAGACGGTATGACTAAGCTAATCTTCGACAAAGAAACTCACCGCGTAATCGGTGGTGCTATCGTTGGTACTAACGGTGGTGAACTACTTGGTGAAATCGGCCTTGCAATTGAGATGGGCTGTGATGCAGAAGATATCGCTCTGACTATCCACGCTCACCCAACTCTACACGAGTCTGTAGGTCTGGCTGCTGAAGTATTTGAAGGTTCAATCACTGACCTGCCAAACAAAAAAGCAGTTAAGAAGAAGTAAGCTTTTTCTGACTGAATGATAGAAGCCGCTGCATTGCAGCGGTTTTTTTATGCTTGTTATATAGAAATATAAATGTGTGCTTAGCTGACAGCAGACAATAAAAAGCCCACCAAACGGTGGGCTGACATATATTACGAGCTAAGCTTTAGTGTTCACGGTTGTAAATGCAAAGCATATCTAAGTATGAATTCACTAGATGTTTCAGCTCCGCTTCACCTTTAGCGCGGTTCGCTTGGACAAACAGTGAGTAACAAATACCGTGGAACAGGTTTGCCAAGTGTTCTGAATCGTGCTGGTCACACACTTCGCCACGTTCAATTGCTTTAATGAACATGTTTTGTACCAGCAACTGGTTAGTACGGTTAGTTGAAACAAACAATGGCCATACTTCGTCACGTGTTGAAGCACTCCACTCGAACCATACTTTTAGCCAGTGACAATCTTGGCTGACAAGCTCGATCATCGCATTAGTAATATTGGCGATGTTTTCACGTGCATGTAAGTCTAGGTCTATGTTATCCGATAGGAAGTTTGAGAACTGACGTACGACGTGATTGAGAACTTCATCCACCAAGTCTTCGCGTGTAGGGAAGTAGTTAAAAACAGTCGCTACAGAAACTTGAGCAATTTCTGCGATATCTGCGTGACCACCACGACCGATGCCGCGGCGCGCAAATACTTCCAATGCGATTTCCATTAACTGTTGCTTACGCTTAATTGGAGAAAGCCTAGTTCTAGGTCTCTTTGCAATTGAGTCCATATCCATTTTCCTTGCCATTTGAGTTGATATTGGGGGTAACCCCCTAATTGATTATTTTAATAGTTGCTTAAAGCAGTGATGAGTGTAATGGTGCATATGCACAAGGTCAACATCTGTAGAACAATTTATATACAGTAATGTCATTATTATTGATAAATTTAGCTATGAACTTTATAAAACTAAGACCTTCTTCCAAGATTTTTTGGCAACAGGATGCGACTTTCAACCCAATGAACGTGGTGATACACTACACGCCGTAAGATTAGGTGATCGTTTGCGTGCGACTTACCTCAACCCACAAATTTAGATTGAGCACAGTATGAAACATACAATAGAAGTCATGATTTCTGAGCAAGAAGTTCAGGAGCGAGTTCGTGAATTAGGCAAACAAATTACAGAGCGTTATCAAGGTAGTGAAGATCTTGTGTTGGTAGGCTTATTGCGTGGCTCATTTGTATTTATGGCAGACTTGGCACGTGCTATCGAACTGACTCACCAAGTTGATTTTATGACTGCGTCAAGCTACGGCAATACGATGGAAAGCTCACGTGACGTTCGTATCTTGAAAGATTTGGATGATGACATCAAAGGTAAAGACATTCTGCTTGTTGAAGACATCATTGACACTGGTAACACACTAAATAAAATCCGTGAGATTCTTTCGCTACGTGAGCCGAAGTCTATCGCTATTTGTACGCTCCTAGATAAGCCATCTCGTCGTGAAGTGAATGTTCCTGTGGATTGGATTGGTTTCGAAATTCCAGATGAATTTGTCGTTGGGGTGGGTATTGATTACGCGCAGAAATACCGCCACTTACCATACATCGGTAAAGTTGTACCTCAAGAATAATCATTGAGTTCAGCATTAAAAATATAAAAAACGCCCATCTAAGATGGGCGTTTTTCGTTCAACTTTTAGATATGACTTAGCGACAAAGGAGCTTGTTGTCTGTATTTAGAATCGTCGAAAGAGCTTTCTGGTAAGACGCTTCTACGGTTTCCTTAGAGTTAGAACGAATGCCTAAGTACTCTAAGCGACCATCTTCAATTCCGTATACCACACCATGAATTTCAACATCTTGTCCACGCTCCCAAGCGTTTTGCAGGATGGTTGAGTTACCCAAGTTGTACACTTGCTCTGCAACATTAAGCTCGCCTAGTTTATCCGCTCGATCTTGTTGCGGCATTTGATCTAGGTAAGTGCGGTGTTTGAAATAGATATCTCTGATATGTAACAGCCAATTATTAATAAGACCTAGCTTAGGGTTATCAATGGCTGCATTTACGCCACCACATCCATAGTGTCCACAGACAATGATGTGTTTAACCTTAAGAACGTCTACGGCGTACTGGACGACGGATAGACAGTTGAGATCAGTATGGATAACTTGGTTTGCAACATTCCGATGAACAAAGAGTTCACCTGAGTATAGTCCGGTTAGTCGCTCGGCAGGGACGCGGCTATCAGAGCAGCCAATCCAAAGAAAATCAGGCTTTTGCCCCTCAGCGAGTTTTGCGAAGTATTCAGGTCGATCAGATTTGATCTCTTGAGACCATTTCGAATTGTTTTCAAATAACTGTTTTATTTCCGGCATTTTGCAAACTACTTCCCTTAAAAGACAAAATCGCTGCCGCTGTTTGTGTGCACATGCAAGCGATCAGTGTTGTAACTATACACAATGTTACAATTTCGATCTCGTTAAATATTCGTCAGATAGGACTCATCTGACTAGTTTTCATTAAGAAAAAAGTAAAATCTGGTGAAACTATTTGTGGTGTGAATTTAGCCTTAATCTATTTATGGTTTAAATTTTCGCCTAGCTCGTTAAAGTAGTGATATTTTACTTTTTAAAATTGAATGCAGGGAAAATCAGCAGTGTTCGGTAGTCGTTTTGAAGATATCAATTTCAAAGGGGATGTATTTGGCGGGGTAACCACGGCGATTATCTCTCTCCCTCTGGCGTTAGCGTTTGGTGTTGCATCCGGAGCCGGTGCTGAGGCCGGCCTTTGGGGGGCAATAATGGTCGGTTTGTTTGCCTCGTTATTTGGTGGTTCTAATACGTTAATATCAGAACCGACAGGGCCAATGACGGTAATCATGACCGCAGTATTAACCAGTATGATGGCGAAATACCCAGAAACGGGCATGGCTATGACTTTCACGGTTGTCATGATGGCTGGCGCGTTCCAAATCCTATTGGGGACGTTAAAACTGGGTAAATACGTTACCTTAATGCCTTATAGCGTTATTTCCGGGTTTATGTCTGGCATTGGTGTGATTCTTATCATTCTGCAGTTATCGCCTTTGATGGGGCATGCTGCGCCTTCAGGGGGAGTACTCGGAACGTTATCTGCTTTGCCGGAGACCATTTCTAACCTTAAGTTCAGTGAGTTGTTTTTGGGACTACTGACTTTGGGGATTCTTTTTTTCTTCCCTAAGCAATATCGTAAATACGTTCCTGCACAGCTCGTGGCATTGGTCGCGGTGACTTTATTGTCTGTGATTCTCTTTGATACAGAAGATATTCGTCGTATCGGTGAAATTCCTGCTGGGTTACCTTCTCTCGTCGCCCCTTATATTGACACAGATATGTTTGTCGAGATGGTCATTGATGCATTAGTGCTCGGCACATTAGGTTGTATTGATACTTTGTTAACGGCGGTTATCGGTGACTCATTAACTCGTAAAGAACACGACTCAGATAAAGAGCTGCGAGGTCAAGGGTTAGCTAACATGATCTCAGGCTTGTTTGGTGCGCTGCCGGGGGCGGGGGCTACCATGGGGACGGTAACGAATATCCAAGTTGGGGCTCGTTCGCCATTATCTGGTGTGATTCGTGCACTAATGTTGGCGTTGGTTGTACTGGTTGCTGGCGGATTAACAGAGCCAATCCCGATGGCTGTGTTAGCAGGCATTGCGGTGTATGTTGGCTTTAACATCCTAGACTGGAGCTTTATTCAGAGGGCACATAAGGTAAGCTTTTCCGGAATGGCGGTGATGTATGGCGTTATGTTGCTTACAGTATTCGTTGATCTTATCGTTGCGGTGGGTTTAGGCGTCTTTATCTCGAACATTATCATCATCGAGCGTTTGAGCCGAGAGCAGGCGCGACAAGTAAAAGCGATCAGCGACGCGGATGAAGATGATGTGCCGCTGACTGACAGCGAGCGTGGTTTGTTGGATCGTGCTAATGGTAAAGTGCTGTTCTTTTATCTTTCCGGTCCGATGATCTTTAGTGTTTCTAAAGCCATTTCACGTCAGCACTCTAGTATTTCGGACTATGACGTGATGATTCTCGATCTTACGGATGTACCAATGATTGATGTGACCGTCGGTTTGGCGTTAGAGAATGCGATTAAGGATGCTCTCGATGCCAATTGTGCCGTGTATTTATTATGCCCGAATGAGCGAACACGAGAACAGCTAGAGAAATTCCATGTGATTGACCTTGTGCCTGATGAAAATATGTACCAATTCCGTTACGAAGCATTGAATGCGGCGGTGGCACATGTTGAGGCAGACCAGTATCAGCGCATAACGGCGTAATCATTCTGACAGTTAAAAACGCAACAGTGTCCTGTTGCGTTTTTTTATGCTCTATTTTGTCTTACTCAGAGATAACCTTTACGAGGTAAGGGTTATATTTCCAATATTATCGAAAGGTTTATTTGTAATCATCGTTATTCAACGATAAACTGATGGACCTCCAATACGATACCCAAGGCGATTTTGTAGTAAACCGCTGCTAAATATGAGTCGGTATTAGTAATCACAAACAAACGGCAATCAAGACCTTATGTACGCATTAGAAATTGAACAACTGCGCAAGACGTATGCAGGTGGCTTTGAGGCGTTAAAAGGTATAAGTCTCCAAGTGAAAAAGGGTGACTTCTACGCGCTTCTGGGTCCCAATGGTGCAGGAAAATCGACCACGATTGGCATCATTTCCTCCTTAGTGAATAAAACCTCCGGAACGACGAAAGTTTTCGGTTATGACATTGATACCGACCTCGAATTGGCCAAGCAGAATTTAGGCTTGGTGCCACAAGAGTTCAACTTCAACCAGTTTGAAACCGTTGAGCAAATTGTGATGCAGCAAGCTGGCTATTACGGTGTGTCTAAAGTGTTAGCCAAAGAAAGAGCAGAAAAATACCTGAAAAAATTGGATTTATGGGAAAAACGCCAAGAGCGTGCTCGTAACCTATCCGGTGGGATGAAGCGTCGTTTAATGATCGCAAGAGCTTTGATGCACGAGCCGCAATTACTCATTTTAGATGAACCAACGGCTGGAGTGGATATTGAACTACGCCGCTCAATGTGGGGGTTTCTGAAAGAGATCAACCAAGAGCAAGGAATTACGATTATTTTAACGACACACTACCTAGAAGAAGCGGAGATGCTGTGTCGAAATATCGGCATTATTAATCGTGGTGAGCTGATTGAAAATACCACCATGAAGGCGTTACTAGGTAAGCTAAGCGTCGAGACATTTATCTTGGATATTGAGTCAGAAGTCGAGGTGCCTGAGCTTGAAGGTGTTAATCGACAAAGTATTGTTGATGGCTCTTTAGAGATAGAACTAGATAAAAGCCAAGGATTGAATTCGGTATTCAGTCAGTTAACAGAGCATGGCATTAAAGTTCTCTCAATGCGTAACAAAGCCAACCGACTTGAAGAGTTGTTTGTCAGCATTGTAAGAGAGGGGAGTAATTAAATGTACGGTTTATATTGGACGGCATTTCGCAGCTTGCTGAGCAAAGAAGTCACTCGTTTTACACGTATTTGGGTGCAAACCTTAGTGCCGCCAGCCATTACGATGACGTTGTACTTCATCATTTTCGGCAATCTTATTGGCTCTCGAATTGGTGAGATGAGCGGCTTTAGTTACATGGAGTACATTGTTCCAGGTTTGATCATGATGTCGGTGATCACCAACTCATACTCGAATGTTGCGTCTTCATTCTTTAGTGCAAAGCTACAGAAGAATATTGAAGAACTGCTGGTGGCACCGGTACCAAACTATGTGATTATTGCTGGCTATGTGATGGGCGGCGTGACTCGAGGTTTGTTGGTCGGTGCAATTGTTACTTGTGTGTCACTTTTGTTCGTTGATTTGCAAGTGGAGCACTGGGGCATTATTGTCGCGACTGTCTTCATGACGTCGGTGGTATTTGCTCTCGGTGGCTTGATCAATGCGGTTTACGCAAAAACATTTGATGATATTTCGATCATCCCTACGTTTGTATTGACTCCTCTAACTTACTTGGGAGGTGTCTTTTATTCGATTAGTCTTCTGCCTGAATTTTGGCAAGGCGTTTCTAAGATCAACCCAATCGTCTACATGGTGAATGCGTTCCGTTACGGCTTTTTAGGTGTCTCGGATGTAGGCATTATCACTTCATTTAGTGTACTTGCAGTGTTTGTTGTTGCACTGTATGCCATTGCGCATTATCTAGTAACCAAAGGGATTGGGCTAAGAAGCTAAGCCATTCTCATAAAGCAAAGAGCGGCGATTCACGCTGCTCTTTCGCATGCATAACAATACATACCCATACAATTTTTCGGTTTTTATCATGGTAGGTTTCAATCATTTGTAATTAATGAGTGATCCTATGAATATTGTCCCGCCGCCGCCTTTCTCCTATCAGTTACTTAAGCCCAAATATTGGTCTGTATGGCTGGCATTTGGATCTTTAGCGATTCTTGTTAATGTACTGCCATACGTAGTATTGCGAATCTTAGGTAGAAGCATCGGCTGTATTGCGATGCATGTAATGAAGCGCCGATACAAGATCGCTCTGCGTAATCTCCAGCTGTGTTTCCCTGATTTTACGGATTGGCAATGTAAGGACGTAGTACGAAAAAACTTTCAATATACTGGAATGGCGATCATCGAAACCGGTATCGCTTGGTTTTGGCCAGATTGGCGGATACGTCGGATAACCTCTATTGTTGGAAAAGATCGTTTACTCGCTGAGGAAAAGAATGGACGTGGTGTGTTGGTGGTGTGCAGTCACCATTTAAACTTGGAGATAACCGCTCGTATTTTTAGCCAGTTTGCCCAAGGTTATGGCGTTTATCGCCCAAATTCGAATCCTGCTTATGAGTTTATTCAACATCGAGGTCGAACTCGTTTTGGACATCAAATGATTGATCGAAAAGACGTGAAATCAATGCTCAAAGTTCTGAAAAAGGGTCATCGACTTTGGTATTTGCCCGACCATGATTATGGCGTTAGCCATTCTGTTTTTGCGCCGTTTTTTGCTGTTGAACAAGCGGCGAGTACCGTTGGGTCTAGTGTTCTCATTGATGCAACAAAGTGCGCGGTTATATCTGGCGTTACAGTGAGTAAAAATCACCATTACACGCTGTACATTGGAAAAGACATTAGCGAGCGTTTCGAGAGACGTAATGCGGTTAAAGCGGCAAGCATCTTGAACCAAGAGCTTGAGAAAATGATAAAACGTGATATTCCAGCGTGGATGTGGCTGCACAAGCGGTTTAAAACTCGCCCTGAAGGGTTAGATTGCGTCTATACGTAGAGTATAAAAAAGGTCGACTAAGAGTCGACCTTTTTACTTTTATGACTCAGAGCTTACTCTGCGCTCTCTGAGTTTGTATTGTTAGATTCAGCTTCTTCCTTCGCTTCGACAACCATATCTACCGTTTGGTTATCGATAAGACGAGCTTTGCCTAGGAACGCAGACATCAGAATGACAGCTTGTGTCGTTTCTGGTGTGATCACTTGTAATGTACGAGCATCACGAATGAAGATCTCATCAGGGTGCAGACCTGCAGCTCGAAGTTGGTCGCTTGCATCTTCGATGATCGATGCGTAGTCATCGCGGCCACCGCGAATGGCACTGCTGATCCAACGCATTGTACGAGCAAGTACAGGCGCACGTTGACGCTCGTCCAGCGTAAGCAAGCCATTGCGTGAACTCATTGCTAAACCGTCCATTTCACGTACGGTTGGTACACCGATGATTTCAATGTCCATTGCTAGGTCATCAACCATCTTGCGGATAACAGCAAGTTGTTGGAAGTCCTTCTCGCCGAAGCACGCGACATCCGGTTGTACGATGTTAAACAGCTTATTCACTATCGTCGTCACGCCACGGAAATGACCTGGTCGAGACGCGCCTTCGAGAATTGTTGATAGGCCAGGGACATCGACGAAGGTTTGCTTATCCAGACCTTCAGGGTAGATAACTTCTGGTGTTGGCGTAAATACCACATCGACCCCTTCAGAGGTTAACTTGCTTAAGTCTTCCTCTAGCGTGCGTGGGTAATTATTTAAATCGTCTGCACGATCAAACTGCATCGGATTAACAAAGATGCTTACGACAACGATATCAGCGTATTCGCGTGCTTTACGCACTAAAGTTAAGTGGCCTTCGTGAAGGTTGCCCATGGTAGGGACAAACGCCACTTTACGACCTTCACGTTTAAAGGTTTTAAGGTGTTCACGAACTGCTGAGATTTCCGCAAAAGTTTGCATGCATTTATCCTCTAGGCAATGGTATGAGCGTCGTCTGGGAATACACCGTTGGCTACATCTTCAATGTATTTAGT
This sequence comes from Vibrio sp. Vb1729, assembly GCF_033338655.1. NCBI lineage: Bacteria > Pseudomonadati > Pseudomonadota > Gammaproteobacteria > Vibrionales > Vibrionaceae > Vibrio > Vibrio sp. Vb1729. The sequence goes on from NZ_JAWOTB010000033.1 coordinate 51,707, forward strand.
AACGGCTTTGCGCATATCACCTGTTTCAGCAAGAAAGTTTTTGGAGAATTTCGGCATGTAGTTGGCAGAAATACCAAACATATCATGCATTACGAGAATTTGACCATCTGTTACGTTACCTGCACCAATACCGATAACAGGAACGTCAAGCACTTGCGTAATACGTTCAGCAAGCTCAGCTGGTACGCATTCTAGTAAGACGATTTGAGCGCCTGCTTCTTGCAGCGCTAATGCGTCTTTTACCATGCGGTCTGCTTTTTCTTGATCGCGACCTTGGATTTTGTAACCACCAAAAATATTAACAGCTTGAGGAGTTAAACCAAGATGAGCACAAACTGGAACTGATCGTTCAGTGAGCATTTTCACCGTGTCGACAAGCCAGTCACCACCTTCAATTTTTACCATATTGGCACCAGCACGCATCAGTTTAGCCGCATTTTCGCAAGCTTGCTCTGGCGTGGTGTAGCTCATGAATGGCATGTCTGCCATCAACAAACAATTTGGGCTACCAGCACGTACGCAACGAGTATGGTAAGCGATATCATCGACCGTTACTGGCAGAGTATCGTTGTGACCTTGCAAAACCATACCTAGAGAATCACCAACAAGAAGTACTGGCATTTCTTGGCTTTCAAACAGTTGGGCAAAGCTCGCATCATAAGCGGTTGAAGTAGCAAATTTACGACCTTCTTGCTTCCACTTGATTAGGTCGTTGATGGTCATTTTTTTCATGGTTTTATCCTTACTAGGAGTTGGCTATGACTGCCAGATACTGAGGCCGTTTCTATCTACTTGTTCCAGTAGTTCAGAGACCTCGGTCCCATCAGGGAGTTGTAAACTTGGTGCAATTTCCGCAAGAGGGTAGAGTACGAATTCACGCTCTTTCATTCCATAATGAGGAACGATCAGCCTCTCGGAATTAATCACCTCATTGCCATAAAGCACAATGTCGAGGTCCAAGGTTCTTGGTCCCCAGCGTTCGTCTTTACGGACACGCCCTTGTTCTTGCTCTATAGCTTGTGTGCAATTGAGCAATTCAATAGGCGTCAAACTGGTGTTAATAGACACAACCGCATTGATGTAATCCGGTTGGTTTTGTGGCCCCATTGGCGTGCTGCTGTATAGCGAAGAAGCTTGAACAAACTCTGATTTAGGCAGCGTTTTTAATGCTTCAATCGCTTGCTTCGCTTGGCTGACAGGATCCGCCAAGTTACTGCCTACCGCAATGTACGCTGTAATCATGATTTGGGCTTACTCTTTTTCTTGCGATAAGTTTTACGGCGGCGCTGGCCTGTTTTCGGTGATTGACCGTCTAAGTCGGCAGCCATTGCTTGACGCATTTCTCGGCCTGCATTTTGAAAAGTTTCCCACCACTTGGCAAGCTTCTGAGTGTCACCACCTTCAATTTCACCGCGCATTTCAAGAAAATCAAAGCCAGCTCTAAATTTATTGAGCTCCATAAGACGGAATGCACGTTTACCGTTACGTCGTGGAAGACGAAGCTGTAACTGCCAAATCTCGCGAATGGTTGCGGTGTGGCGTCTTGGAATGGCAATTGTGCGAACTTGCTCGTCAAGAATGATGTTGCTCGCTTCCATAATGGCGTCGTAATGGCCTAAGTTGCGCTCTTCCATCAGTTCATCGGCTTTCGCACACAGTGGGTACCACAGCATTGCAGCAAACATAAATGCTGGATTGATGCGTTTCCCATCTTCGATGCGCATGTCGGTAGAATCTAGGACAAGATCCAACATCTGCTCAGTGTGAGAGGAGTAATCTTCTGTAAAGTGCGCTGCAATCGTCGGGAATAGTTGCTGGAATAGGTTGTACTCACGCAGTAGGTGGTAGGTTTCTAAGCCATGACCGGATTGCAATAATTTGAGTGACTCTTCAAAAAGACGCGCTGACGGAATGTCACCGAGCAACGGTGCCATGTGTTCGATTGGCGCTGCGGTGTCTTCTTCAATATCAAAGTCTAGTTTTACCGCGAAACGAACCGCACGCAGCATGCGCACAGGGTCTTCACGGTAGCGTGTTTCTGGATCACCAATCAGTCGAATTAGGCGATCTTCTAAATCTTCAATACCACGTGCGTAGTCGTGAATCGAGTAATCTGCGATGTTGTAGTACATCGAGTTAATCGTGAAATCACGGCGCTCAGCATCTTCATCGATGGTGCCGTAGACGTTGTCACGCAGCAGCATACCCTCTTTTGATTGCTGAGAAATGCTCTTATTCTTTTGCTCTTGGTGGTGACCACGGAATGTCGCAACCTCAATGATGTCTCGGCCAAACATAATATGAGCCAAGCGGAAGCGGCGACCAATCAAACGGCAGTTACGAAATAGCTGTTTGATCTGTTCCGGCGTTGCGTTGGTCGCAATGTCAAAATCTTTTGGTTTTTGTCCAAGCAGTAAGTCTCGAACCCCGCCACCCACAAGAAAAGCATCGAAACCAGCACCATTTAGGCGGTACAGTACCTTCAGCGCATTATCACTGATCTGCTTACGCGAAATGTTGTGCTCTTCACGAGTTATTACATTGAGAGCGAGCTCTGGAATTGTGGCAGGTTCGCTTGGTGTATAGTCGTTTGTATTCATGTGCATCTGGCAATAACTGGGTTTAATCCAATCTTGCTTTGGTTAGTTTTATACGCCTCTAGGGCCTAATTTGCGGCTAATGATAGCCTACACAATGCCATTTGAGAATCACGGTGTGATCTCGATCTCTGCTGGAAGCTGTTCCAACCGCCAGTTTTCGCAGCCCCAACGAAGAATATCTTCTATGTTGGTCGCCCTTACGGTTTCAGGTATCTCGAAACCTAAAAATGTCATGGCGCGCAATAGAGTAGGTTTTGGTGTATCTATATCAATAGCCGTCGCGTGATTTTGTTTCGACAATTTATTGCCGTTGTTGTCCATCGCCAATGGTAAATGCAAGTAGCTAACTTCAGGCTGACCAAGTATTTGGTACAGGCTAATTTGACGCCCTGTCGGCTCGATTAAGTCTGCACCTCGCACGACTTCTGTGACGCCTTGGTCGATGTCGTCCAATACTACCGCAAGATTATAAGCAAATAATCCATCTCGACGTTTAATAATGAAATCTTCATTAACGAGTTGCTCTGGAATAGTAATGGTTCCCCGCTTTTGGTCGAGGAAATGAGCGACAGGCTTGGTCATTTTTAGGCGAATCGCGCCGTCTTTCAAGTTTTTATCGCGGCAAGTGCCAGGATAAAAACCGCCATGCTCTTTAATTTGCTTACGAGTACATTGGCAATAATAGGCTTCTCCATTTTCGAGCCATTTGTTTATTTGAGCTTGGTAAAGGTCGTGACGTTCGCTCTGGTATACTACTTTCCCATCCCAATGCAGCTGATAGGCCTTGAGTGCCTCTAGGATAAGTTGCGCTGCACCTGGCATTTCTCTTGGTGGGTCTAAGTCCTCAATACGTACTAACCAAGCTCCGTTTTGTGCTTTCGCTTGAAAATAACTGCCAAGAGCGGCAATCAGTGAACCAAAATGCAGTGGACCAGAAGGAGATGGGGCGAATCGACCTACATAGCGTGTCATGCGTGTATCTCGAATTTAGTAAACAAATAGGGTGCGAAGGTAGCCAAAACAAAAAGGGAGCCTGAGCTCCCTTCAACAATCATAATGCTGGGTGATTAACCTTGCATTTGCTTCTCTTTGATTTCTGCAAGTGTTTTACAGTCAATACAAAGGTCAGCGGTTGGACGTGCTTCAAGACGGCGAACGCCAATCTCTACGCCACAAGACTCACAGAAGCCAAAATCGTCTTCTTTGATTTTATCCAAAGTCTTTTCAATCTTCTTGATCAAACGGCGTTCGCGGTCACGGTTACGCAGTTCTAGGCTGAACTCTTCCTCTTGAGAGGCGCGGTCAACTGGATCTGGGAAGTTTGCTGCTTCGTCCTGCATGTGGTGAACAGTACGATCCACTTCAGCTCTTAGCTGGTCGCGCCAAGCTGTTAAGATTTTCGTAAAGTGTTCAACCTGCTCTGGTGACATGTACTCTTCACCAGGTTTTTCCTGATATGGCTCCACGCCGGCAATGGCTAGGATGCCTATCGTTTTCTTCTTTGATTCTGGCATACAGCATCTCCTACTTACACCTAGTCAACTGCTACGCAGTCAATTTAAGGCGGGTATCTATAGCAAAAAGAGGCGGTGCAAGCAAATACTGAATCGCAAAGTTATCGTCAATGTGAAGACGACATCATTTTTTCTCTTAATTGATAAAATCAATAGCGGAAATCAGCTTCATTCCAGTATCGCTCAGTTCAGCTTTGTAGCAGAGAACTTCCACTCCAGCGTCTTGTGCTTGTTTGAGTAATAGTGAATATTTCGCGTCTATATGGTGCGCCGCGGATACTTTTTCAATACCTGAATGTAAAACAGTGAATAAAAGTATGGCTCTACTTCCATTTTGTGCCATTTCTGTGAGCTCTCTCAGGTGTTTTTGTCCCCGAGTCGTGACCGCATCTGGGAAGTATCCTTGTCCAGTAGAGTCGGTCTCATCAAGAAGAGTGACGCTTTTCACTTCTATATAGCACTTTGGCTTGTCGTCTGCGCTGAGCAAGATATCAATTCGGCTATTTTCATTGCCGTATTTCACCTCAGTTTGAAGTGTGTCATAACCACAAAGCTCTGAAATGACATTATTTTCAATAGCCTCTACGGCTAATTGATTGGCGCGCGCGGTATTGATACAAATACGGTGGCCTTGTTCGGTTTCACTCAACTCCCAACTATTGGGGTATTTTCGTTTCGGGTTGTCGGAAGTAGAAAACCAAACCTTGTTTCCGGGCGTAGCACAACCCGTCATTGCACCTGTATTTGCGCAGTGGATTGTACGGATTTCACCAGTATCGAGCTCGATATCGGCAAGAAAGCGTTTATAACGTTTGAGTAGAGTGGCGGACTCTAAAGCGGGTGTGAAATGCATTTGCTTATTTAGACAAAAAATTTTTTATGTACAATGTTGCCACCATTACACCATAAGGTATTTTCTTTGTCACAATTGCCGATTGAAGCCGTGATGCCTGAGTTGCTGACGGCGGTCAAAAATCAACATCAAGTGATCTTAAAAGCGGCGCCTGGTGCCGGTAAGTCGACTTACTTCCCTTTGCAGTTACTCTTAAATCATTCGGTTGCTGGAAAAATCATCATGCTTGAGCCAAGACGACTCGCGGCGCGTAACATTGCCCGTTATCTTGCTGAGCAATTGGGAGAACAAGTTGGTCAACGCGTGGGTTATCGAGTTCGTGGCGAGGCAAAGGTAAGTTCTGCAACGCAGCTGGAGATCGTGACCGAAGGGATCATGACCAGGATGATCCAAACTGACCCTGAACTGGATGGGGTTGATCTACTGATCTTTGATGAGTTTCATGAACGCAGCATTCATGCCGATACCGCTTTGGCATTCAGTTTAGAAGTTCAAGAGGCATTGCGAGACGATCTCAAGCTGGTGGTAATGTCGGCAACGCTTGACCAACAAGCATTACAATCGTTGTTGCCGGAAGCCAGTTACATTGAATCTGAAGGGCGCAGCTTTGATGTGGCAATGCGCTACCAGCCGTTAGGTGTGAACGAGCATTTACCTACGAGTATGGCAAAAACAATAGAAAGTCTTATGAACAAAGAGTCCGGATCTTTGTTGGCTTTCCTGCCGGGTGTTGGTGCCATAAAACAAGTTGAAGAGCGGTTGTCTCATTTAGCGGATGATATCGACATATGCCCACTTTATGGTCAACTGAGTTTTGCAGATCAACAAAAAGCGATTACGCCAGCAGAACAAGGTAAGCGTAAAGTCGTTCTAGCGACCAACATTGCAGAAACTTCACTAACGATTGAAGGCATTCGCCTCGTGGTTGATTCTGGGTTAGAGCGTATTGCCCGCTTTGATTTGAAAAACGGTTTAACACGCTTAGAGCAAACACGCATTGCACAGTCTTCAGCGATTCAGCGTGCAGGACGAGCGGGACGAATAGAAGAGGGCATTTGTGTTCGTCTTTATTCTGAAAGCCAGTTCAAGCAGCAACCGCTGGTTCCCCTACCCGAAATTTTGCATTCCGATTTGGCTAGTTTAGTTATGGAGCTTGCCTTTTGGGGAACGGGTGATATCCACGATCTAAAGTGGCTTGATGTTCCCGCTAATGCGTCATTGGAACAAGCGAAGCAGCTATTGGTGTCATTGGGACTACTGACGGAAAAAGGGCAATTAACGTCCGAAGGAAAACAGGCGCATGAACTAGGCGTTGAGCCTCGTGCGGCTGCGATGCTAATTAAAGCGCTATCTTACAGTGATAAGATGTTAAATGCTGCTTTGGCGGCGGTCGCACTGATTGAAGAGCCAGAGAGAAATGTTACCAATATCGCTCATAGCTTGCATCGTTGGCTTGTTGGTACTCATCCAAAAAAGTCGATGTTGTTCAAGCGTGCTCAATCTCTGGCGTACAAATTGGATACGGTATTTGACCTGAAAGGCGTGGATGAAGATGCATTACCGCTGGTGTTAAGTTTGGCATTTCCAGATCGCATTGCGCAGCAGCGCACAAATCAATTTGGGCGATTTACTTTGGCTAATGGTCATGGTGCAGAATGTCATCAGGAAGACATGCTAGGTGGCTGTGAGTATTTGGTTGCCGTTGACTTAATGCGTTCTCATTCTAATTCAAGTCAAATTCATTCGGCATGTGAATTGGATGTCAATATATTGCGAACGACCTTTGATACGCTATTTTCGTCTGAAGAAGTAGTGGACTGGGATGAAAAAAGAGGCCGTCTAATAGCTGAGCGACAAACAAAACTCGGTCTGCTGGTCGTTGAACGCGAGCCGTTGCCAAGCCCGGGCAAAGAAAAAATGACACAAGCTTTACTCACGTATGTCCGCCGCCAGGGCTTACAGAGTCTAAACTGGACACCGGCAGCGGAGAGCTTGTTGGCTCGGATTCGTTGTGCGGTGGAATGGTTACCTGAGCAGTCATGGCCAGTGTTTGATGAAGCCAGTTTGCTGGATTCATTAGAGGAGTGGTTAGAACCATACATGACGTCTGTCAGCTCGGTTAAAGACCTGAGCAAGATAAACTTGGTCGAAGCGCTTAATGCTCTATTAGGTTGGCCACTCAATCAACAACTGGATGAATGGTTACCTGAGCATTACCAACTACCCACAGGTTCAAAGAAGCGTATCCGTTACCAATATGGCCACGAGCCGATATTATCGGTGCGTATGCAAGAAGTATTTGGGGAGAGTGGTTCCCCAACGGTAGCTCTTGGCCGCAAGCGTTTGGTGCTTGAACTGCTTTCACCGGCACAACGTCCATTGCAAGTAACGTCGGACTTGGCGGCTTTCTGGAACGGAAGCTACAAAGACGTTCAAAAAGAGATGAAAGGGCGCTACCCAAAACACGTTTGGCCAGATGATCCTGCCAATCATGTAGCAACAACGAAAACAAAAAGACAATTGAATAATGACTGACAGCAAGAAGCCTAGCGCGAAAAAAGCGCCAGCGAAGAAAAGTACAACCAATAAAGGAACCGCAAAACAGACTCGACGTACGCCGAGTAAAAAGCCGACTAACGAGAAACGTTCGTGGTTGAAAGTTCTGTGGTCGTTTAGCTGGAAAGCTGGCGTTGCACTTGCCGCTGTTTTGCTGTTTGTTGGGATTTACTTAGATAGTGTGGTGAAAGAACGCTTTGAAGGTCAGCTGTTTGAGCTGCCAACGGTGGTTTATGCCCGTATCTTGAATCTAAGCCCTGGTGAGAATATCACCATCCAAGAACTGCGCAACGAGCTAGATGTGTTGAATTACCGTAAAGTGAGTCAACCTCGTTACCCAGGCGAATATTCCTCTTCTTCCACTCGGATTGAATTGATTCGTCGTCCATTCGAGTTTGCCGATGGTCCCGAGCCGGATCGTCACATTATGCTGCATTTCTCTGATTCCGGCTTGCAACGTATTCAGTCTTTAGAATCTCGAGGAGACCTTGGTTACTTGCGCCTAGAACCGAAGATGTTGGGCATGCTGGAGAAAGACCGTGATGAACAGCGCCTTTTCTTACGTCGTGATCAGTTCCCTGAAATTTTGGTGGATGCACTGCTTGCGACCGAAGACCGGGATTTTTATCAACATGACGGGGTGTCACCGCTCGCGATTGCACGTGCATTGGTTGCGAACATTAAGGCGGGTCGTACTGTTCAAGGTGGTAGTACGCTGACTCAGCAATTGGCAAAAAACCTGTTTTTGACTCGTGATAAAACACTGTGGCGTAAAGTTCGAGAAGCGTATATCGCGCTAATTTTGGATTACCGTTACAGCAAAGATCGTATCTTAGAAGCCTACCTAAACGAAGTGTACCTAGGTCAAAGTGGAGGTGAAGCGATCCACGGGTTTGGCTTGGCGTCGCGTTATTATTTTGGGCAGCCAATTCAGGAGTTGCGAATCGATCAATTGGCGATGTTAGTTGGGATGGTAAAAGGACCGTCTTACTACAACCCAATTCGTTACCCTGAGAGAACGAAAGAGCGTCGTGATCTCGTTCTGCGCCTGTTAATGCAGCAAAACATGTTGACTTCAGAGCAGTATGAACAAGCTGTAAGTCGTCCACTCGATACGCAAAGCAAGCCACGTATTGCGAGCCGTCAGCCAGCTTATTTCCAACAATTGAGCATTGAATTAAAAGAAAAAGTTGGGGAGCGATTTAAAGCAGAGACCGGACTGCGCGTGTTTACGTCTCTGGACCCAGTATCGCAAAGCAAAATGGAACAAGCTATCGCGAAAAAGATCCCAGAACTAGCTAAACGGGGTGGTAAAGAGTTAGAAGCCGCTGCTGTGGCCGTTGATCGCCATAGTGGTGAAATCCGTGCGATGGTTGGTGGTAAACGTGTCGGTTATGAAGGCTTTAACCGCGCGCTCAATGCCAGTCGTCCAATTGGTTCTTTAGTGAAACCAGCGATTTACTTAACGGCTCTAGAACAACCGGATAAATACAACCTAGGCACGACGCTACACGACACGCCGTTAAGTCTGAAGAGCAGTAAAGGTAACGTGTGGACGCCGCGCAACTACGATAGAAAATATCGTGGTGATGTGCCACTTTACATTGCTTTAGCGAAATCACTTAACGTACCAACCGTGCGCTTAGGTATGGCACTTGGCATTCCTGAAGTCTCCAATACTTTAGAGCGTTTGGGCGTGAACAAAGACGAAATTCGCCCAGTGCCTTCGATGTTTTTGGGTTCGTTTTCTTTGACGCCATTCGAAGTCGCACAGATGTATCAGACTCTGACGAATTCAGGTAAGCGTGCAAAACTGACCGCTCTGCGCTCAGTCATGGATATGGAAGGTAATGTGCTGTATCAATCCTTGCCTCGTTCATCAAGAGCCGTGGATGAACAAGCTGCATGGCTAACGACCTACGCGATGAAACAAGGGGTTGCTCAAGGCACTGGCCGCTTCTTACAAAGCCAGTTTGGTTGGGCTGCATTGGCAGGAAAAACGGGTACCAGTAATGACAACCGCGATAGTTGGTTTGTCGGTGTTGATGGTCGTGAGGTGACGACAATTTGGCTAGGCCGCGACGATAATAAACCCGTGAATCTAACGGGGTCGAGTGGTGCATTACGAGTGTACGCAGAGTACTTGAAGCAGCGTATTCCTGAGCGCTTAGAGCTCCCATGGCCAAGAGAAATCACCACATTAGGGTTCAAGCCTACATCTGATGGAGGTTTAGAAATGAACTGCCGTAGTGATTACAAACTGCCGGTTTGGGATAAAACCGGTCAGATAAAGCAACAGTGTGAGAAGAAATCAAACTGGTTAAATAGCATATTTGATTGGTAGCATCGCCAAATCAACAACATTAGCTTGTTTATCTGATTAATTCTTAGTACATATTAGGGCGTGTTAGTACAGTACTGCTAGCACGCCCTACTTGATCAGATATTCAATAAAGGAAGAAGTGAATGTTCAAAAAGCTGTTATCAAGCCCATCGGTTCGCAACTTTGCGCTTTGGGTTAGTACCTTTTTGATGATCACTCCTTCTGTTTCCCTCGCAAACTCTCTAACAAAAACGGATGACTTGGAACCTCGACCAAAGGTGGCGGTTGTGCTCGCTGGTGGCGGAGCGAAAGGGGCGGCACACATTGGGGTTTTAAAAGCATTGGAAGAAATGCAGATCCCTGTCGATATTGTGACCGGTACCAGTATGGGCGCCTATGTGGGTGGGCTCTATGCCACGGGGATGAGTGCTGATGAAATTGAGAGTTTTATCTACACCGTCGATTGGGGCAGCGGTTATCGAGATCGTGTTGACCGTAGCCAACGTCGAGTTCGTGACAAAGAGTATGAAGACCGCTATCAAATTAATACCGACCTCGGCTTAAGGTTCGGTGAGGTACGAGCACCAACGGGTGTGGTGCAAGGCCAGAACATGTTGCGAGTATTGCGTGAGACTACAGGGAACTTAGGGCGATTCGATTCTTTTGATGAGCTTGCCATTCCTTATCGTTCTGTTGCGACTGATATTCTTGCCCTAGAAGAAGTCGTACTGGGTAATGGTTACCTTGTGGATGCCATGATGGCTAGCATGTCTGTACCAGGAGCACTTCCTCCCTATAAGCTCAATGGTCATATGCTTGTCGATGGCGGCGTCGTCAATAACATGCCTGTCGATGTGGCTCGCGCCATGGGGGCTGATGTCGTTATTGCCGTCGATATTAGCACCGACTACAAAACCGAAGATGAATTTACGGGGCTGTTTACTGTCGCGGACCAACTCTCTAACTATCTCGTTCGTCGTAGTACACAACAGCAAGTGGACGAGCTTGAACCTCAAGATATCTATATTCGTCCCAATGTGGGCACCATGGAAACCGTCGAGTTCGACAAAATGCCTTGGGCTTTTCAAGCTGGGTACGATATTACCAAGCAATTAAAAGACAAGCTGAAAGAGTTACGCTTGTCCAACGCGGACTATCAAAAATACATCGACCGCAAACAAGAAGTTCGTAAAACTTTGATTTATGGCGATCAGCGTGTGGTTGATGACATTGTGATTGTAAATAACACGCACTACAGCGATGTGTTGTTGACGAATCGTATTGAATTAGAAACCGGACGTCGTATTTCAACGGCCGAAATTGAGAAAGCCGTTGAAAACCTCTACGCGTTAGATCGGTTCGAGCTCATCACTTATCACTTTGAAGAGGTTGATGGTGAGACATTGTTGGTTTTTGATGTTAACGAGAAGTCGTGGGGGCCTAATTATCTCAACTTCCGATTTTTTCTTGAAGATGACTTCGATACAGATAGCCAGTACGGCATAGGGATATCAACCAACTTTACCAACTTGAACTCTCATGGCGCGGAGTTGGCGTTCAACGTAGAAATGGGCACGGATAAGCTGATTGAAGCTGAGTTGTATTCCCCTGTTTTATCTAGCCAAGAACTTTTTGTATCGGGGCGTATTTCCTATGGCAGTGAGAGCCGAAACTTACCTTTAACAGAGCCTCAAGCACCAGATTTAGAGTCAGTAAATGACTTTTTTCCGGTCACTTACGATGATTTTACAACAGAGTTAGCGATAGGTATCCAACCCACATTGTGGCAAGAACTTCGATTTGGCGCTCGCTACTCAACCGGAGATATTGAGCTTTCTACTTTGGCTTCTGCTGGTAAATTGGATTTTGAACGTCGTGGCCTGTTTGCCAATTATCGCCTAGATACACTTGATGATTTCGCATTTCCGACTCGTGGGCTTTTAGTCGATCTCGAATATTTAGTGTCTCATGATCAAAGTCCTCAAGGCGTTAGCCTTTTAGAAACTGACAAAATTATTGAAGATACCGTTTATGAAATCTCTGCACGATTTAAAGGTGCAGTGAGTCATCAGCGTCATACTTTAGTCGGACATGCTGAATATAGTTTTGTAGAGAGTAAAAACTCATCTTTACCGCTTGATCCCAGAGAGTTGGGCGGCTTCTTAAGCCTATCGGGAATCCCAAGAAATAGCCTGATCGGACAGAACTTATTTTTCAGCAGTTTGGTGTACCGATATAAGTGGTTTGATAATGATTTCGGATTGTTTGAAGCTCCAGTCTACCTGGGCGCATCGGTCGAATATGGCGGTGTTTGGTCTGATAATGATCTGAAACTAAACGAAGCGCCGCTTTACAATGCTGGCTCCATCTTCTTTGGTGTTGACTCACCAATAGGACCAATAATGTTGGCATACGGTCGTACCGAGCAAGATTTGGATGCTGTGTATTTGATCGTAGGAACATCGTTTAATTAATCGGGTATGAGAAAGCAAAAACTTGGCATATTTGGTCAAAATTAGCAGAACTTTAGTCGTAAGTTGCTATGTTGGTCAAAATGATAAGATTTTAATTTAAGGTTAAATTTGCTATTATTTTGCCCACAGTTTGGCCTCTACGGCGCTGTTTCTCAATCATAATTGAATGAAAACAAGGGCAATGGAGAGCCAAGTTTCCAAGGATGTTCACTCCTTTACTTTAACAATAGTAATAATAGAGGAGGAACCGCAATGAGAGGAAAAAGTCGTGCTTGAAGCCTACCGTAAACACGTCGAAGAGCGTGCTGCTGAAGGAGTTGTTCCTAAACCGCTAGACGCAGAACAAGTTGCTGGACTTGTAGAACTTCTGAAAAATCCCCCGCAAGGTGAAGAAAAAGTCATTCTTGACCTACTTGAAAACCGTATCCCTCCAGGTGTTGATGAAGCTGCTTATGTAAAAGCGGGTTTCCTAACAGCAGTAGCAAAAGGTGAAGTTAAATCACCATTAGTGAGTCGTGAAAAAGCGGCTGAACTGCTAGGCACTATGCAAGGTGGTTACAACATCGAACCGCTAGTTGAGCTATTGGATGATGAAGCACTGGCAGAGATCGCAGTAAAAGCGCTGTCTCATACGCTGCTGATGTTTGATGCTTTCTATGACGTAGAAGAGAAAGCGAAAGCAGGCAATGCGCATGCACAGAAAGTACTTCAATCATGGGCTGATGCTGAGTGGTTCCTTTCTAAGCCTAAGCTTGAAGAAAAAGTCACTCTAACCGTATTTAAAGTAACAGGTGAAACGAACACGGATGACCTTTCACCTGCACCTGACGCTTGGTCTCGCCCTGATATCCCAGTACACGCACTGGCGATGCTTAAAAACGAGCGTGAAGGAATAAACCCTGATCGACCGGGTACTATTGGCCCGATCAAGCAAATTGAAGAGTTAAAAGACAAAGGCCATCAATTGGTTTACGTTGGTGATGTTGTTGGTACTGGCTCTTCACGTAAATCTGCAACCAACTCAGTGCTTTGGTTTATGGGTGATGATATCCCTTACGTTCCAAACAAACGAGCTGGTGGGTATGTGCTTGGTGGCAAAATTGCCCCTATCTTCTTTAACACAATGGAAGATGCTGGCGCACTACCAATCGAAGTTGACGTAACTAAGCTCAACATGGGCGATGTTATCGATGTTTACCCATATGAAGGTAAAGTTTGCAACCACGAAACTGGTGAGGTTCTAGCTGAGTTCTCGCTAAAAACAGAAGTACTGATTGATGAAGTTCGTGCTGGTGGTCGTATCCCATTGATCATCGGTCGTGGTTTGACAGACAAAGCGCGTCAATCGCTAGGTCTTGAGCCTTCGGACGTATTCCGCAAACCAGGTGAAATCGCAGATTCTGGCAAGGGTTACACGCTTGCACAGAAAATGGTTGGTAAAGCATGTGGCGTAGAAGGCATCCGTCCTGGAACCTACTGTGAGCCGAAAATGACGACAGTAGGTTCGCAAGATACTACTGGCCCTATGACTCGTGATGAACTTAAAGACTTGGCGTGTCTCGGCTTCTCTGCTGATCTTGTCATGCAGTCTTTCTGTCACACATCGGCTTATCCAAAACCAGTAGACGTTAACACTCACCATACACTTCCGGACTTTATTATGAACCGCGGTGGTGTATCTCTTCGTCCTGGTGACGGTATTATCCACTCATGGCTAAACCGTATGCTACTACCGGATACTGTCGGTACGGGTGGTGACTCACATACTCGTTTCCCTCTGGGTATTTCATTCCCAGCCGGCTCGGGCTTGGTTGCCTTTGCAGCTGCGACAGGCGTTATGCCGCTAGACATGCCAGAGTCAATCTTGGTTCGTTTTAAAGGTGAGATGCAACCGGGTATTACACTGCGTGATCTTGTTCATGCCATCCCTTACTACGCGATTCAGCAAGGTCTACTAACGGTAGAAAAAGCGGGCAAGATCAACGAATTTTCTGGCCGTATCCTTGAGATTGAAGGCTTAGAAACGCTAACGGTTGAGCAAGCATTTGAGCTTTCTGATGCATCTGCAGAGCGTTCGGCGGCAGGTTGTACTGTGAAATTGTCTCAAGAGTCGATCGAAGAGTACTTAAACTCTAACATCGTGATGCTGAAGTGGATGATCTCTGAAGGCTACGGTGATCGCCGTACTATCGAGCGCCGCATTACAGCAATGCAAGAGTGGCTAGCAAACCCTGAGCTGATGCAAGCAGATAAAGACGCTGAATACGCACATGTGATTGAAATCGATATGGCTGAAATCAATGAGCCAGTACTATGTGCACCGAATGACCCAGATGACGCTCGTTTGTTGTCTGAAGTACAAGGCACAGCGATTGATGAAGTGTTCATCGGTTCTTGTATGACGAACATCGGTCACTTCCGCGCAGCAGGTAAATTGCTTGATAAGTTCAATGGCCAGTTAGCAACGCGCCTTTGGGTAGCGCCACCAACAAAGATGGATAAAGACCAACTGATTGAAGAAGGCTACTACGGTATCTTCGGACGTGCAGGGGTTCGTATTGAAACGCCAGGGTGTTCACTTTGTATGGGTAACCAAGCACGTGTTGCAGATAAATCAACAGTAATGTCGACTTCAACGCGTAACTTCCCGAACCGTCTGGGTACTGGGGCGAATGTTTACCTATCGTCAGCTGAGCTAGCTGCAGTAGGTGCAATTCTAGGTAAGATTCCAACCAAAGAAGAATACCTAGAATACGCGAAGCAAATCGACGCTACGGCAACGGATACATACCGCTACTTGAACTTCCATAAAATGGATCAATACACCAAGAAAGCGGACGAAGTGATCTTCCAAGAACCGGCATAATCAGAAATGCACAATTCAAAAGCACCTCATATGAGGTGCTTTTTTTATGGGAGCAATTCGCTATACTCGCACCAAATTGATACGAAATAGGCAATCTCGGTGGAATTTGAATTCATTCGTAACACGTTGATGGGCGAGTACTACGTAAAATGTAGCATGGGACATGAGATTGTAGGGCGCTGGTTGCAAGAAGAAATTGGCAAAGATCCGATGAAGATTGCACAGGTTGAAAAGCTAATTGAGCGGTCATTTTCAGCGCCTTCTCAGGAGCATAACCTAACAGGCACGGAAATTAGCTTGATGATTCAGGGCGACGAAGTTCTTGTACAAGAAAACGCATTAGCCCATGAATATGATGTCGAGATGGAAAGTGAGTTCGACTTCTACAATGCAGAAAGTACAGCAAGTTGTGGGATAGAGGATTTCATGGCACTTATCGAACAGTGGAAAGACTTTTTGAACATTTAATGCACAGTTTTGGGTAACTTCTCTGCCGTTGCTTTAAATTTGTGAAAAGGGCGCACCGATATGGTGCGCTCTTTTTGTTTATAGATATGTAAATTGAGGTTAGTTTTTATTATTCAATAACTTAAAAACTTGGCACGTAGATTGGATTATAAGAAGTGTTTCAGGATGAAAGCTTCGGAGATAACTCAATGAAAATAATCAATGCCATTATTAAGCCGTTTAAATTAGACGATGTACGAGAAGCATTGGCTGATGTCGGTATCGAAGGGATGACAGTATCAGAAGTTAAAGGGTTCGGTCGTCAAAAAGGTCACACGGAATTGTATCGCGGTGCAGAGTATCAAGTCGATTTTCTACCAAAGGTGAAAATTGAAATCGCGACTCACGCAGACAATGTAGATCGCGTTGTTGAAGCAATTACAAAAGCTGCGCAAACCGGAAAAATCGGCGACGGTAAAATTTTTGTTTACGATCTGAACCAAGCGGTGCGTATCCGAACTGGCGAAATGGACGCAGAAGCACTTTAAGAATTCAAAGGATTGGAGATACTTATTATGGAATTAACAACAACAGTAACCGAGTTACGTTACGCACTTGACACCTTTTTCTTCCTCATTTCCGGTGCGTTGGTAATGTGGATGGCAGCAGGCTTTGCGATGCTAGAGGCTGGCCTTGTGCGCTCTAAAAACACAACAGAAATTCTTACGAAGAACATCTGTTTGTACGCCATCGCATGTACGATGTTTCTGATTGTCGGTTATAACATCATGTATGTCGATAATGGAGAAGGAGGCTGGTTACCTTCATTTGGTACGTTAATTGGTACTCAAGGTGAAGGGGCCGACCACTCTTTAGAGTCTGACTTCTTCTTCCAAGTTGTCTTCGTTGCAACTGCCATGTCCGTCGTTTCTGGTGCGGTAGCTGAGCGCATGAAGCTTTGGTCTTTCTTGATTTTCTCAGCGATTTTAACTGCGTTTATCTATCCAATGGAAGGTTACTGGACATGGGGTGGAGGCTTCCTAGCAGAAGCTGGATTTAGTGACTTTGCGGGTTCTGGTATCGTACATATGGCAGGTGCTTCTGCTGCTCTTGCTGGTGTGTTACTGCTTGGCGCGCGTAAGGGTAAGTACGGTAAAAATGGTGAAATTTATCCGATTCCAGGTTCTAACATGCCTTTGGCAACGTTGGGTACTTTTATCCTTTGGTTTGGCTGGTTTGGATTTAACGGTGGCTCTCAGTTGATGGTTTCAGATTTTGAGAATGCTACAGCGGTAGGTCAGATCTTTCTAAACACTAACGCAGCAGCGGCTGCCGGTGCAATTGCGGCGCTATTCGTTTGTAAAACTACTTGGGGTAAAGCCGATTTAACGATGATTCTCAATGGCGCGCTAGCTGGCTTGGTTGCCATCACTGCAGACCCTCTATCGCCATCACCACTGTACGCGGTTGCGATTGGTGCGGTGTCGGGTGCACTAGTTGTATTCAGTATCATTGCTCTAGATAAACTTAAAATTGACGATCCAGTAGGTGCTATCTCAGTTCACGGTGTGTGTGGTTTCTTCGGCCTAATGGTAGTGCCACTGAGCAACGGTGATGCAACGTTTGGTGCACAGCTTTTAGGTGCCGTAGTTATCTTTGCTTGGGTATTTGGTGCCAGCCTAGTTGTGTGGGCAATCTTGAAAGCAACCGTTGGGATTCGCGTTACAGAAGATGAAGAAATGGAAGGTATGGACATGCATGATTGTGGTGTTGGTGCTTACCCAGAGTTTGTTACGGTGAAATAATCATTAGCTTGTAATAAATGGTTACACACTTAACACAATAAAACCTGCTCCGATGAGCAGGTTTTTTAATATTCGTCATTGTCTTCTTATTGAACATACATATAATAACGCAACTGATAAACGTTATCATTAGCATGGTAAAGGATTAAACAATGAAAAAACTGCTAACTCTTTCAGCACTAACTTGCGCTACTCTAGCTCCAACAGCAATGGCTGCTGAAGAAGTGAACGTCTACTCTTACCGTCAACCTTTCCTAGTTGAACCTATGTTCAATGAGTTCACTAAAGAAACTGGTATCAAAGTAAACGTAAAATTTGCTAAAAAAGGCTTAGCAGAAAAGCTAGCTCAAGAAGGTGAGTACAGCCCTGCTGACGTTATTCTTACGACAGACATCAGCCGTCTAGCTGAACTGACAAACAAAGGTTTAGTTCAGAAAGTCGATAGCAAAATCATTGAAGAAAACGTACCTGCTCAATACCAAGATAAAGAGAATGAGTGGTTTGCTCTAACTCTACGTTCTCGTAGCGTTTATTCATCACGTGATCGCGTAGGTAAACTAGGCGCAGATTTCAACTACGCAGACTTAGCTAAGCCAGAGTTCAAAGGTAAAATTTGTACTCGTAGCGGTAAGCACCCGTACAACGTTTCTCTAGTTTCAGCAATGATTGCTCACAATGGCGAAGCAGAAACCAAAGAGTGGTTGGAAGGCGTGAAAGCAAACCTTGCTCGCAAACCACAAGGCAACGATCGTGCACAAGTTAAAGCGATCAAAGAAGGCCTATGTGATGTTTCTCTGGGTAACAGCTACTACCTAGGTAAAATGGTTAACGACAAAGAGCAAAAGGCTTGGGCTGATGCAGTTTACATCAACTTCCCTAACCAAGAGACTACAGGCACTCACGTGAATATCTCTGGTATGGCGATGGCGAAGTACTCTCCAAACAAAGACAATGCTGTGAAGCTAATGGAATTCCTAACGGGTGACAAAGCGCAGCAAATGTACGCAGAAGTTAACTATGAGTACCCAGTTAAAGAAGGCGTGAAGCGTTCTGAGCTTGTGGAATCTTGGGGTGACTTTAAAGCAGACAAGCTTTCTCTAGACGATATTGCAGCCAACCACGAAGCGGCAATTAAGCTATTAGACGAAGTGAAATTTGACCTTTAATTCCTTGTGGGGGTATAACAGTCCCCCCATTTGATTAAAGGATATGAGATGTATTTGCAACAGCATTTGTATTTCATACAGCCTTGCAGTAATTAGGCGATGAAAGATAAACACTCTTTATGGAAAACCAGTAGTGGGGTAATAACTCTGCTACTGGTTTTGCCGATCTTAGCGATCTTCTACACCGCGATTGGTGAAACGGATGATTTGTTTGCTCATTTAATGGCAACAGTCATGCCGACTTATATTTTTAACACGGTTGCGCTAACTGTTGGCGTAATGGTGCTGTCCTTAATTCTTGGTATTCCAAGCGCTTGGATAATGGCCATGTGTAAACTGCCGACCGAAAAATGGTTGCAGTGGGCATTGGTGCTACCTCTTGCAATGCCAGGTTATATCATTGGTTATATTTTTACTGATTGGTTTGATTTTGCAGGCCCGATTCAGATCTTTTTGCGTGATGTAACCGGATGGGGACCTGGCGAGTATTGGTTCCCTGACATTCGTACGTTGCCTGGTGCGACCTTTGTGTTGGCTTTGGTGTTGTATCCTTACGTGTATTTATTGTGCCGGGCTGCGTTTATGGAGCAAAATGTCTCTTTATTGCAAAGCGCGCGTTTGCTCAAGTGCTCTCCATGGGAAAGCTTTTGGCGCATCTCGTTGCCGTTAGTAAGACCCTCTATCGCAGTGGGTTTATCATTGGTCGCAATGGAGACCATCGGTGACTTTGGTACGGTAAGTTACTTCGCGGTGAATACGTTAACCACAGCGGTCTACGATACTTGGTTGGGGTACTCTAATCTTAATGCGGCAGCCAAGATCTCTGCCATGATGCTTGTCATCGTGGTATTGCTTCTTAGTGCAGAACGATACAGCCGCCGTAAACAAAAGCTTTTTCAAAGCCAATTTAACAGTCACGAAGATTTTCGTTACGAGTTGACGGGCTGGAAAAAGTGGACCGCACTAGTTTGGTGCTGGGGCTTGGTTTCGGTCGCGTTTATTTTGCCGCTACTACAGCTGATTGATTATGCGATCACTTATTTTGCGCAGAGTTGGACCTCAGAGTTTCGTGAATACGCATGGAACAGCTTAGTTGTGTCTGTTATTGCTGCGATTATTGGTGTTGCTGTCGCACTGATCGTTAACTTTACCCATCGAGTCAGTGGTAAACGAGAAAGCTTGGCATTTATGCGTCTTTCTTCTATGGGCTATGCAGTACCAGGAACGGTACTAGCCATCGGTGTGATGGTCGCTGTGCTGTTTATGGATCATCGTGTCAACGACGTTGCTAAAGCCATGGAGTGGGGAAGACCGGGACTTATTTTTTCTGGCTCCATGTTCGCCCTGGTTTTTGCCATGGTTGTGCGCTTTTCAGCGGTGGCGATTGGTAGTATCGAAAGTAATTTAAATAAAATTTCTCCGTCATTAGATATGGCATCGCGCACTATGGGTTGTAAGCCCAATGTCATGCTGTGGCGCGTGCACTTTCCGCTGGTTAAGCGCGGTGCACTGATTGCGGCTTTATTAGTGTTTATCGAGTCGATGAAAGAGCTTAATGCGGCTTTGTTACTTCGTCCGTTTAACTTTGAAACACTAGCCACATACGTTTATAACTTCGCCTCGGATGAGCATTTAGAATTGGCCGCTTTGCCAGCGGTTCTGTTGGTTCTTGTTGGGTTGATCCCGCTTGTTGTTGTTAACCGTTCACTGGAGCAAAATCACTGATGAGCTGTGCATTATCAATTAAAAACCTAACGTGCCAATATGATGATCAAACCGTACTCGAATCATTGTCTCTTGAGGTAGAACAAGGGCAGATTGTCTGTTTGCTAGGAGCCAGTGGCTGTGGGAAAACAACACTATTAAAGGCCGTTGCGGGATTATTGCCGTTAACGTCAGGCGAAATGAGTCTAAATTGCGTCACAATTGATGATGGGGAAAACTGGTTGCCGCCAGAACAGCGTAACATAGGGATGATTTTCCAAGATTACGCACTTTTTCCTCACTTGACGGTGGAGCAAAACATTGCCTTTGGCTTAAAGCAGTGCTCGACAAAAGAGAAAAATGCCAAAGTTCAAGAAATGTTAGAACTCGTGCACCTTCAAGGTTATGGCGATCGTTATCCTCATCAATTGTCTGGTGGACAGCAGCAGCGTGTTGCGATTGCTCGCTCATTAGCTTACAGCCCAGACTTATTGTTACTTGATGAACCGTTTTCTAATATTGATACGCAAGTTCGCCATGAGTTGATAAGTGAGATCCGTAAGATTTTTAAGGCCCAAGGTGTGACTGCCATTTTTGTTACGCATAGCCGTGAAGAGGCTTTTGCTTTCGCCGATAAAATGGCAGTGATGAACAATGGAGTCATCGAGCAATATGGCACAGCATCTGAGCTTTACTACCAGCCTTCAAGTAAATTTGTCGCTGATTTCTTAGGTGGTGGCAGTTACCTTGCTGCTAAACGGGTTTCGAATTCAGAATATGAAACCCACTTGGGCGTGGTTGAAGCCACGGCTCAACAAGATATTCCAGTACAGGCGGAGTGCTCTTTACTGCTAAGACCGCAGCATGTGCAAATTCAATCCGATGAAGATAGTTCGGTAACCGTATTGGAACAGCATTTTATGGGTGATCACTGCCGTTATGTGATTAACGCGAATGGTGACCGTTTGTTAGCTACAGCTTCGCAAGCATTAAATATAGGTGAGTCCGTCGCGGTGAAAATTGAAACGCAAGGCGTCCTGGCATTTGCTTAACGCTCCTGAGTATCTTTGCTATCTCGTTTACGACTTTCCAACATACAATAAAAAAGCCCGGCAGTGGAGCCGGGCAAGTGCTCTTCTCCTGTTGATGAGCGCCTTTTCAGACAGCGTTGACTCTCATCATAGTGCTCGAAGCGGGCACAAGGTTCAGTTATAAAGACAAGAAGTCTTTAAACTGTTGAAGAACACGTTCCGCAGTGTCCTTATCTTGCATCTCTGCAAAAATTCGTAGCAGTGGCTCAGTGCCAGAGAAGCGAGCGATGATCCAACCGCCGTTTTTGAAGTAGACTTTCGCACCATCTTCATAGCTGACTTTTTCGATTTCAAACTCAAACTCAGGCAACTGCTTTTCAACATAAATCTTGTTGAACAGTACGCCTTTTTGCGCTGGTTTGAACTTGCAATCGCCTTCTGCCATGTAGGCATAGCCGTACTTGCCGTAGATTTCATCCAGCAACTCAGACAGCTTCTTGCCGGTTACTGAAATCATTTCTACCAATAGGCTTGATGCGAATACGCCGTCTTTACCTTTGATGTGGCCGCGAATGGTTAGGCCACCAGAGCTTTCCCCGCCAATCAGTGAGTCATCCGCTTCCATTTGGGAGCTGATGTGCTTAAAGCCTACAGGAACCTCAAAGCATTTCTCGCCATGATCTTCGGCGACTTTATCGAGAAGGTGGGTGGTTGCGATGTTACGTACCACGGAGCCTTTCCAGCCTTTGTATTCAAGTAGGTAGTAGTAAAGCAGCAGTAGCACTTCATTTGGATGAATGAAGTTACCTTTTTCGTCGATAATACCAAGACGGTCCGCATCGCCATCAGTACCGATGCCGATATCGTAACCTTGCTCTTTCACTAGGTGCATCAAACGGTAGAGTGTTGCAGCGCTTGGCGAAGGCATTAACCCACCGAAGTCTGGGTTTTTGCCATCGTTAATCACATCAACGTCACAGCGGCCGTTGATTAATACGGTTTGCAGTGCGTTTTTCGCGACACCAAACATTGGGTCGATCAAAACACGTAAATTCGCCTTCTTGATCGCTCCGATGTCGATAAAGTCGATGATTGAGTCAACGAATTCGTTCATTGGATTGATGATTTCAATCAGCTTATCTTCAACCGCTTGTTCAAAATCGACGCTTTTTACATCTTGTGTTGTGAGCGTAGCGATTTGTGACTCGATCTTTTCCGTGATGATTTCATCTGCGTCACGACCGCCTTCAACGAAGACTTTAATGCCGTTGTAATCGGCAGGGTTGTGTGATGCGGTAATACATGCCGAGTATGCGCAGCCCATTTCTTTCGCTTTAAACATTACGATAGGTGTTGGGACAAATTTGTCGATAAAGCTAACCATAATGCCGTTTGCTGCCAGAACTTCAGCGAACCAACGACCTGCTTTATCGGAAAGAAAACGACGGTCATAGCCAATCACAAAACCGCGATCAGCAACCGATTCGTTATTCGTGATGTTTGCAACTGCTTGGGCAACCAAGCGTACGTTATCTTTGGTGAACTCCTCACCAATAAATGCACGCCAACCGCCTGTACCAAATTTGATCATGATTCGAACCTCAATAAGGGCGGCAATACACCGCGCCTTAAAATTTTGCTAGCGAACCCAATGCACAAGCTAAAGAGCAAAAGTGCATTGGGGCATTTTTAAGCGATTAACCTAGTGTTACGATCACTTCGTTCACGGAGCCTTCCGCTTGAACTGGTACTGATGCGCCAGTGATAGCTTCGCCGTTCAGAGTGATAGATTTCACGCCTTTGCTGACTGAATCAGGGTTAACAACTTTGATGTTGTAAGTCGCGCCTAGCCACTGACGAGTGACTTCAAATCCAGGCCAGTTAGTTGGAATACATGGATCGATAGTGAGACCATCAAAACCTGTGCGCACACCAAGGATAAAGTTGGTCACTGCGAAGTAAGCCCAACCAGATGTGCCAGTTAGCCATGGGTGGTTTGCACGACCGTGATCTTGGTGGTCTCGACCCATAATGAACTGCACGTAGGAGTACGGTTCTGCGATACGTTTTTCGATGATGTCGTTTTGGTTGTATGGGTTGAGTGCATCGTAGAACTTCATCGCACGGTCACCGCGCCCCAATTTTGCTTCAGCAACCCAAGCCCATGGGTTTGGATGTGAGAAGATCGCACCGTTTTCTTTTACGCCTTGGTAAACACGCGTTACAAAGCCGATATCATCATTTGGTGTTGCGAATGATGGTGAGTTCAGATGTAGGCCGTATTCAGAGAATAGATTCTCGTCGACTGCGTCCATTGCCTTTTCACCGCGCTCTTGAGATACCGCACCAGACAGCACCGCAAGAGAGTTTGACTCAAGGTGCACACGACCTTCTTTTTGTTGCGCTGTACCAATCTTGTCGCCGTTTTTCGTTAGACCACGGATATACCAGCCGCCTTCTTCGTCCCAAAGGTGTGTTTCACACGCTTCACGCACGTTTGCTGCCATCTCGGTGTATTTCTCAACGTCAGCTTCTTTGCCTAGGTATTTTGCAAGGTCGATGAACTCTTGTAGCGCCCAGAAGTGTAGGAAAGACACCATTGAAGACTCGCCGCCACCTAGGTTTAGACAGTCGTTCCAGTCGGCACGTAGACCTTTACAGATGCCCGTTTGACCCACGTATTCAGCTGAGAAGTCTAGCGCAGCTTTCATGTGGTCATACACGGTTGCATCACCGCCATCCGCGTAAGGAATCACTTCGTCGAAGAAGCTGTGCTCACCGGTTTCCATCACGTATTTACAGATGGTTGGTACTAGCCATAGGTGATCATCAGAGCAAGTGTCTTCAATACCGTGGATCTTATCTTCATCGGACGGAGTAGGAACAACCGTTGGAGACTTAGATGGTTTAACATCTGCTTTTTCAGGATCGAACCAATCAGGATCGAATAGGTGTAGGCCGTAACCCGCTTTTACTTGACCACGCAGTAGATCAACGATGCGCTTACGAGTCATTTTCGGGTTCGCGTGAGGAACGGAAATTGCGTCTTGCGCCGTATCGCGGTAACCAAGACCAGTACGACCACCCACTTCGATGAACGAAGCAAAGCGAGACCAAACCACACATGTTTCTGCTTGGTATAGCGTCCAAGCATTGATCATGGTGTCTAGGCCTTCGTTTGGCGATTTCACTTGGAACTTGCCACAACGCTCATCC
This sequence comes from Vibrio sp. Vb1729, assembly GCF_033338655.1. NCBI lineage: Bacteria > Pseudomonadati > Pseudomonadota > Gammaproteobacteria > Vibrionales > Vibrionaceae > Vibrio > Vibrio sp. Vb1729. Next base: position 76,262 of record NZ_JAWOTB010000033.1, read on the forward strand.
CAGTGTGCTTTGATGCCAGCAAATGCATTGTCGACTTCTGCAAGGTCTTGGTACTTAGCACGTAGACGCTCACCGTTGCCTTTACCGATACCTAGAATGTAAGCAAAGCGAACTTCTTCTCCTGGTTGGATAGTAAATTGCTTATGCAGAGAGCCACAGTGGTTGTAACACGTTTGTGCGGTGTTAAAACACTTACCTTGTTCTACTGCTAGTGGGTTTGCTTCGTCGCGGTATAGACCTAGGAAGCTATCACGTTGACCGTCGTATGAATCTGGATCAAACGTTGACGCTAGGTAGTAGAAGCCTTCGAAATCGTTAGTGTTGTAGTACAGGTCGTATTCAATCACGCCTTCGTTGTATGACGTACCAGCAGAGTAGAGAGACATCTGGTGGTTTTGGTTATCTGATTGAATGTGGCTGAACGAGAACTCAACAAATGAGAATGCACTGATCGTACGCGGTTTGTCAGAGGTGTTCTTGATGACCACATCCCAAATTTCTGCATCTTCGCCTTTTGGTACAAAGAGCGTTTTGGTTGCGCTAATGCCGCTGTATTCACACTTGAATTTAGAGTACGACAAACCATGACGAACTTCGTAGTTCGCTTCGTCTAGGCTTTTGGCAACTGGTTGCCAAGAGATTGACCAGTAATCTCCCGTCTCATCATCACGTAGGTAAACGTAGTGTCCTGGGCGATCGAATGTCGCATTTGGACGGAACTTAGTAACACGGTTGTATTCTGGAGAGTTGTAGAACGAGTAGCCACCCGCGTTGTGCGAGATAACCGTACAGAACTTCTCAGTACCTAGGTAGTTGGTCCATGGTGCTGGTACGTCAGGGCGAGTGATGACGTATTCGCGATTCTCGTTATCGAAATAGCCGTATTTCATTTGTGTCTTTCCTTTTTACGAAGCTGCATCAGCAGCCAAAATTTAAAAACTCTTCAAGCGTGATGTTTCGACATCAGTTTTGTATTACTTCCACGGTTTACGGTAATTCACTCCCTGCAAATCAAGCAGAGGTAGATGGCCTTTCAAGCGTGATAAATAGTCGGTCCAATCTCGGTGTTGTTTGTCTGTCCAACATGCTTCTGCCATTGCAGTTAAACGAGGGAAGATCATGTAGTCCATGCGAGGTTGGTTATTGATAATTTCGCACCATAATGCTGTTTGAATGCCCCAAATGCGCTTACGTATTGGGTCGTCGGCAGGCACTTCAGCGAGCGGCTCGTAGTTGTAAGCTTTTTCTAGTGGCAGTGGGTTTGCCCAGTCCACGCCCGGTTCTTCAGGTGCGTAGTCTTGGGTCATATCTAGGTAAGTGGTTTGTGCTGGTTGCAGCACCACATCAAAGCCTTGGCGAGCACAGTTCAAGGCCGCTTCTTCGCTTAGCCATGAGTAGATCACCGTATCTTTACTGACTTTGTCGCCGTGTTGAGCTTCTTCCCAGCCCAGCATGCGTTTGCCCAATTTACGAAGTTTGTCTTCGGCATAACGTAAGAAGTGTCCTTGCAAATCTTTGTAGTCGCTGTAACCCAGTTGTTCCATTAGTGCTTGGCATGCTGGGCTTTTTGACCATACGCCGTTAGGTACTTCGTCGGCACCAATATGAACGTAAGGCGCAGGAAAAAGCGCAGAGACTTCTTCTAGCACTTTGTCGATAAATTCATAACTCCCCGGCAGAGCAGGGTTAATGACGTTGTCGTTGTAATGCTGAATACTGCGGTATTCGGTGGTATCTTCCGCTTCTACCAATAGGTGTGGTAACGACTTGATGGCGGCTCGGCAATGACCAGGTACATCAATTTCAGGAATGATGGTGATGCCGCGTTGCGATGCAAATTCGATAACGTCTTTGATGTCTTCTTGTGTGTAGAAGCCGCCGTAACGTTCATCAAAGTGCGTGTACTGTGGTTCATTGATCTCATCCAATCCGCGCCAAGCACCAATATCGGTCAGTTGAGGCAGTGATTTGATTTCAATTCGCCAACCCTCATCGTCGGTAAGATGCCAATGGAACGTATTGAACTTGTAATGAGCCAGTTGGTTGATCAAGCGTTTGACTTGCTTAACGGAGTGAAAATGACGAGCACAATCGAGCATCATACCGCGGTAACGAAAACGTGGCCTGTCCTTGATTGAACAGCAAACTACTTCCATTGAGTTAGGTTGATCGCCAACTTTGATTAGTTGTAATAACGTTGCACAAGCATGGGTAAAACCAGACGAAGATCCTGCTTCAATTTTGATTGACTCTTCGGCTACTTTCAGTTTGTAAGCGCCTTCATCCAAGGTTGGGTTGCCTTTGAAGATGATCTGACTGCCATTGTCTGATGCGAACTCAAATTGGTGAATGCGCTTAAGCTCATCAAGTAGCCATTCTTTAGCTGAATTGGCCAGGCTTGAATAAACCGCGACGCCAGCATGATGATCAAAGCTAAAATAGTGATCGCTGACCTCAATATGGTTTGGTTTTGGCAGCAAGGGCTGTGCATGGGTTAAACTTGCCGGAATCTCACTGCGTTCACGGTATGGTGAAGCTAATACGATAGGCGTGACATCCACTTGTGCGCGCTGTGGGTTTCCATCAACGACAAAGTTGATCATCGCTTCGTTAAAGCCATCCGAGTAATAACGGAATGGGTTCGAACCAATACTGAATTCACAGTAATAGTGATGGTTGGCAGCCAGTACCACCCCTTCTGGCTTAAGTGTGCAAAAACTACCAATTTGAGTCAGTTGACCATTTGAAACGCTGTCTGGAAGAATGTAACGATCGAAAGCGAAAGTTAAGCTCCAGCTGTTTAGGTCTTGGTCGCTCAAGTTATGAAAGGTGAGGCCAAAGCGGCAGTTTTGTTTCTGCTCAGAAAGGACTACGAGATCAACACGATATTCCATATCTACTCCTACGCCGCACTGAGCGAGTAAAGGTTATGTTCTGGTTTGCCAGCAAACATAATTGCGCCTTCAATCGCGTCAAACTGTGGCTCAACAATCCATTGCTGAACTGGTGGTGAAAGCCAACGTACAATGCGTTCAGCTATGCTGCCCATTAGACAAATACGTGTTGCGCCGCGCTTGTTTAATGCCACGAGAAACATTTCTATATCCGCTGCGGTTTGCTTCAGCATTTCAATGGCCAGTGCATCGCCTTGTTCCGCATGTTGGAAAATAGCCGGAGAAAACTGCCCATAATCACGAGGAAGCGCCTGTTTTGACCACGCCACCACGTTGTCGACCTCATTTTTGAAATGCGTCATAACATGTTGTGCTAGGGGCGTTTTTTCTCTGATGCCATCTTCAGCTAACAAAACTTGCTGAACTAGGCGTAGCCCCATCACTGCGCCGCCACCTTGATCCGAAATAGGGAACTCACGACCACCGACAACGTGTTGCTCCAATCCTTTAAGGTAGATGCCACAAGAACCGGTTCCCGCAATCATGATTGCGCCATCTTCGCCATTGTGCGCACCAACGCACGCACCGTAAGCATCGGTATTCAGAGTTATACTGGCAAATGGATGAGGAAGAGACATGAAGGCTTGCCAAGATGCTTTGTGCTCTGCGCCAGCAAGGGCTAAGCCGACGTGCATCGACGCGAAATCTTGTTGTGTCAGACCGCCTTGCTCGGTAGCCGAAGTGATGGATTCAAGAATCGAAGCCATTGCTATTTCAGCACCTAGCATGATGTTGGCACTGCCGCTTTTGGCCTCGCCAAGAAAATTACCTTGTGAATCTTTAATCCTGGCTCGACATGACGTGCCGCCACCATCGATACCGACAAAATACATTCCCATGATTATTCTTCCTTCATATTTTTAGAGGTCGCCAACTGAGAAACATGCTGAGCTTGACTCATTATCGCGAGTAAGTACCAAGCGCCATGCGGGATCCATTGTTCGCCCCAGCGCCAGTTTTGTAACACGTCTTCTTTTTGTGCTGGTGGGTTAAATGCAATGTCTTCCTCGTCTTCAAAGCCGCCAGTGATTCCGTTACACACGCCACCTTTTGCGTTGAAGAAACCATATTGAGGGAGGTAATCAGGGTTGTTACGACCATGGCCATCTAGCATGCACATGTCGTATGGGTTTAAGCCTACAATCCAGTTCAATGCATCTTGAGCAAACACAGAAAGTTGTTGCTGTACTTCTTGCGACGCTATATGCGGTTGAGCAAGGTACGCCATGGTCGCGAGTGAGCCCAGTCGAGCATTCTCGCCTTGCCACCAATAGCCAGATTCATTGTTGTGTGCGACAAAAAATGCCTCGCGTTTTGACTCATTTACGCCTTTGACATATTGGCGAGGGTAACCGAATGGGTTGATCACTTTATTCGATATTGTGATCTCAAACTCACACGCTAGGTTGACGATACGTTTTACCGATTCCGCTCGTGCTGAGTCGTCTTCAATTGATAGATATTCGCATAGGGCAATAACTGGTAGACCAGCTTCGGCTGCGTGAAAATATGGACGGCTGCCGTCTTGGTTTGCTGACCAAAAGTGTTGAATCTGTTCGTCGCTCATTTGGCGTGCAACTAAACGTTGCGCCCACAAACGGCTCTCTTCCAAGTAGCGAGTTTCTTTGGTTGCTTTAAACAGTTCTACACAAGCCAGTAGCGCACAGTATTCGTCGATAATGTTTTCTTCCCCATCATTGAGGTACTGCGTATTGTGCTCTTTTAAGTGCCAGTAACCATTTTCGGCAGCGTTGCGGTATTTTTGTTGATCGTATTCACCGTGAACACTTAAACGCGACGCTGCCGCTAGCGCTGCAATGGCGACACCGCCACCTTGTCGAAAGCCTGCTTGATAGTCGTCAAATTTGTGACCAAGTTGAGTTTCGTACGCGCAAATCTCGCGTTGCGCAGTATCTTTGCTCCACTTGTCAAAGACCGTCATGTAGAAAAAGCCTTTTTCGTTTTGCATACGCACAAGAAAGTCTGCACCGAACAGGGCTTCTTCAATCAGACGTGTACGTGTGAAAGCTGCAATGTCTTTGCTTCCTTCAAGCAACGAAACCCCTTTTAGGATGTTCCAAACCACCATTGGGGTTTGTTGAGGATTCAAATAATTCGCGTATGAAAGGTGACTTAAATACTTGCTAACGTCTCCTGATGCGTCGTACCAGCCGCCGTGTACATCAACCTTTTTATTGGAGTTTAGTACTGGAAGTTGTCGATCTTGTTGATCGAAGATCCCGCCGCAACGTTGCGATTTGAAGTAGTGGATCACATCTGACAAAGTTTGATCCAACAGAATGTGTTCGCCAACGATGAAAGAGGAAGAGCGCGTATCTTCTACTTGCAAGAAATAGTCACCTGATGTTGTGAAAGAGGAAAAGTCGATGAGGTAGAAATAGCCCTGATGCCAGTTCGCCACTTTACCTTGTTCTTCAACCGCAAAAGTTGCCACGGTTTGCTCGCTAGTGGCACAAATCAATTGAGCAGTGTAAGAAGACAAGTGTGGTTGTTCGGTCTGGATAATGGCTTTCTTTGGGCCCAGACGTTCATAACCAATGTGGTTAGTCAGTAGCAGCATTCAATGTCTCCAGGAAACGATAAAAACAGGAATGGGCCAGGCTGAACCTGACCCTCGTTATGATTAATCTTCAAATAAGTAACAGCGGACAAAGTGGTTGTCGGACAGTTGAGTGACGCCCGGTAGTCGTTCGCGACATTTGTCGGTAGCGTGTACACAACGTCCAGCAAATGGACAGCCGACAGATTCTGGTGTCCAAAGTGGGATTTCCCCTTTGTTGCCTTTCAGTTTCTCGTGAATAGACTTCGATGGATCTGGAACCGCAGATACCAACAGTTGCGTATATGGGTGTTGAGGGTCGTGAATGATTTCTTCAGTATCGCCCCATTCAACCATGTGACCTACGTACATGACCGCGAGATCTTCAGCAATGTAACGCGCTGTTGCGATGTCGTGAGTGATGTAGAGCAGAGACATTTGTTTCTCGAACTTCATCTCTTCCATCAAGTTCAAAACGCCAGCGCGGATCGATACATCGAGCATGGATGTTGGCTCATCCGCCAAGACTACTTCAGCTCCAACCGCGATGTTACGAGCCAGGTTGACACGCTGACGCTGACCGCCAGATAGCTGGTGCGGGAACTTTTGCGCCGTTTCTTTTGGTGGAATAAGACCAACTTGTTCAAGTAGGTCGTACACACGCTCTTCCAGTTCTTTCTTGTTGCCCGGTGCTACTTTCTTATGAATCAGCAGCGGGCGCGCAATATGGTGGAAGATATTGTGCGTTGGGTTTAGCGAGCCAAACGGGTCTTGCCACACCATTTGTACACCTTCACGGTAGGTCATTAAATCGTGACGAGAGGTGATGTCTTGGATATCACGACCTTTGTATTCAATGATGCCATCGGTTGGTGCGTACATTTTTGCAATCATTTTGGCAGTAGTAGACTTACCTGAACCAGATTCACCTACCACTGACAAGCCGCGGCTCTTGTACATTTTGAAAGAGACGTCGTTGATTGCGCGCATCTTAGATTGTTTGATTGAGTTACTGTTTAAAGGGAAGTCCTTAACGACATTTTTACCCTCAATCAGCAGTTCGCCGAATTGTTTGCTCATAATTCTCTCCAGTGTAATTTTTGTTCTTAGCTAGCGTTTTTTTGTTGTTAAACCTTAGCTTGAGCAATGGTGTCGCCGTACAAATGGCAATTTGAGAGGCGACCTGGTTCAATTTGACGTAATTGGGTTGGTACACGTGTACATGCTTCATGTACGCGATCGCAACGAGCTTGGAAGCGGCAGCCCCGTGGTACTTCTAGCAAGTTCAACGGGTTACCTGGAATGCCAGTCAATTTGGTCTTTGGTCCAGTTAGTGGAGGGAAAGAGCTACCCAAACCTTTGGTGTAAGGGTGGTAAGGACTTTCCAGAATTTGCTTAGAAGGCGCGACTTCAATCAACTCACCTGAGTACATGATGCCGATACGATCCGAGAACTCGACCATCAATGACAAGTCATGTGTGATGAACAGAATTGAGAAACCAAACTCTTCTTTAAGCGCGTAAATTTTTTGTAGAATTTCACGTTGAACCACTACATCCAATGCGGTAGTCGGTTCGTCCATGATGATCATTTTTGGGTTCAGAGCCAAAGCGATTGCGATTACTAGACGTTGACGCATACCACCAGAGAACTGGTGCGGGTAATCACTCAATCGGCTAGGGTGGATATCAACGATTTCCAGCAGACCTTCAGCGCGTGTTTTTGCTTGAGCGCGAGTCATATTGGTATGACGCATGATGACGTCACAGAACTGCTCTTCCATGGTTAGAACAGGGTTCAAAGCGTTCATCGCACTCTGGAATACCATCGACATTTCACTCCAGCGAAACGCTTGCATGCGATCATCGCTGTACTGAAGGATATCTTCACCGTTGAAGATAACCTCACCACCTGTGATAAACGCTGGTGGCTTATGAAGGCGCATTAGTGAGAAGGCAACAGTGGATTTGCCACAGCCAGATTCACCAGCCAGACCGAATACTTCACCTGGTGCAATGTCGAAGCTCACGTTGTTACAGGCGCGGACATCGCCCGCGTCTGTGATGTAGTCTACGCATAGGTTACGGATGGAAATTAGTGGTGCAGTCATGATTATTTATCTCCGCTCCATAGTGCATTTTGTGGTGCCAGTTCAGGCTCACGCTCTTTCTTGTCTTTTGCTGCTAGTTTTTTCCAGCGTTTCATGCCTTTGTGAGAACGAAGTTGAGGGTTCGCAATTTCGTCAACGGCAAAGTTCAACAGAGCAAGACCAGTAACCAGTAGTGTTAGGGCAATACAAGGTGCTAGTACTTCCCACCATGCGCCAATCAGCATGGCTGATGAGGTTTGCACGTTGTAAAGCATGATGCCCCAACTGATCGTGTTGGCATCACCCAAACCTAGGAACGAAATGACCGCTTCAGTGTTGATCGCCAGCATTACTGAGCCAATGAAGCTCGCACCGACAATTGGGATAAGGTTTGGTAAAATCTCAACGAAGATGATGCGGAATGAAGACTCTCCCAATACTTCGGCAGCTTTAACGAACTCTTTCTCGCGTAGTGCCATAGTTTGAGAGCGGACAACACGTGCACCCCATGCCCAAGAAGTACCAGCGATAATCAAGGCAATGGTGAGTGGGCCTGCTTCACCGATAAAGGCCGCCAACACGAATAGCAATGGATACTGCGGGATTACTAACATGATGTTCATCGCGGCACTCAATACGTCATCCACTTTGCCGCCGAAGTAACCTGCCGATATACCAATGACTGTTGCTAAGAAGCACACGATGATGCCAGCGCCAAAGCCTACACCCAGTGATACTCGTGCACCGTAAGCCACTTGCGACCAGATATCGCGACCCATTCGGCTAGTACCTAATACGTGGTCGGCCTTTTTAGACATAATCAGCGTACGACGATCGTCTGCTAGGTTTTTAGCGACCCAACCATCAGGATTGTTTTGTGCCTGTTTTACAACAAAGCTTGGGTATTCGTGCGGGTTACCGGTTCGCTTGTCTGGCGCATGCTTTGTAAGTAAAGGAGCGGCAATCGCAACGAACACGAACAGCGTAACAATGCCAAGACCAATGCGAGCGAATGCGTTACCTAAAATAAGTTTGAATAGTTCTTTCATGATTATTTGCCTCCCGTACGTAGGCGAGGGTCTAGAATCATGTACAGCATGTCAGCCATTAAGTTGAAGCACAGCATGAACATCGTCATGATAATTAACTGACCTTGAAGTACTTGGTAGTCACGAGCGTGAATTGCGTTCAATAGAACAGTACCTAGGCCTGGGTAGTTGAAAATCATCTCGATGATTAATTGACCTCCAATGGCCATACCTAAAGACATAGACAGTGCGGTAACACTTGGAAGTAGTGCGTTACGTGCGGCGTAATTAAAGACGACGCGGTTTTCACTCAGCCCTTTACCTTTAGCCATCGTGATATAGTCTTCGGCGAGAAGGTTGATCATGTTGTTACGCATGTTAACTAGGAAGCCACCAATTTGAACGATGGTTGCACAGAATAGAGGTAATACAGCGTGGTAACCCACGTTCTTGATGAACTCCCAGCTTGTCCAATCAGGAATAGTACCTGGCGTGTAAGCATAGCCAGATGGGAACCATTTCAGGCCAATCGCAAAGGTAAACAGCGCTAACATTGCGATAACCATTTGTGGAATAGCTTGAATGATCAATGTACCAGGCGTTACGAATGCATCGTACTTACTACCGCGCTTCCAGGCGGCAAAAATACCAAGGACAGAAGCGATGGAGAAAGAAAGTACAACCGCAGTACCAGCTAGAAATAGTGACCAGCCAAATGCACTACCTAGTAAAGAATTAACTGAAAGTGGGTAGAACTGGATTGAGGTGCCCAATTCCCAACTTAGAATGTTTTTAATGTACGAGAAGTACTGAATGTAAATTGGCCCATCAACGAAACCGAGCAGTTCTTTCATTGCTGCGATTCGTTCTGGAGTCACCTGTACTGAAGCATTAGCAAACATCATGGTAACTGGGTCACCAGGCATTGCTCGCGGAATAATAAAGTTTAACGTCGCTGCAACTAAGAGCGCGACAAGATAGAACGACAAACGTCTTAAAAAATAACCCATAACTCACACCTTACTCACCCAGATTTTTTCCCTGTTTCTGGTTTCAGGTCGCTCCTAGCGAAATTTAGAGCGAAAAATCCCCTGACGACGAGCGCCACATATTGGTTTCGTTAACAAGGGATTTTTATAGGCGGCACACGGGATGTATGCCGCTTGAAATGAACTTCTACTTATTTAACTGGTTTTAGGTCCAGTACGTGAAGTAGACGCTCTGGGATACCTGCCCAAATGTTTGGACGGCCCTTAGGGTTTTCTTCGTTCCACCAACCAGTGAAGCGAGTTGTGTTGTATTGGTACATGTACGCGCCAGATAGCACAGGAATAGTTACTTGGTCCTGAGCAATGATCTTCTGAATGCCATGAGCGATCTCTAGCTGTTCTTGCTTATCTGCTGTCTTGTAGAAGCTGTTAAGAAGACCGTCTAGCTTATCGTTCTTGTAGAAGTGCATTGCAAAGCGAGGCATGCCGTCACCAGCTTGTAGCTTCGAGTTGTAGCCACTATCCCAGTACAAGTGTGGATCTGCACCGTGGAAGTAGTTGGTGTAAGCAACGTCGTAAGTACCTTCTAGCATTGCTTGGTTGTATACCGAGAAGTCTGGTGTACGAGCACGAGCTTTAATGCCCACTTCTGCTAGTTGCTCAACGGCTAGTTGTACTGTGTTGTTGAAGTCAGTCCAACCGTTTGGTGATTGAATTAGGAGCTCGAAAGACTTGCCAGATGGTGTATCCACAAAGCCATCTTTGTTTACATCTTTGAAGCCAGCTTTAGCTAGAAGCTTTTTCGCACCTTCCGCGTTGTATGTGTTGTAGCCCTTGTACTTGTTGTGCGTCTCTTCATCAGACCAAGCTTCGAATGCGTAGCCAAGGCCAGATGCGAAGTCGTTCACTGTACCGCCGCCGTAGAAAGCGATATCAATGATAGTTTGACGGTCTAGCGCCATAGAGAACGCACGACGGAAGTCAACGTTAGTTAGTGCTTCGTTTTTCGCAGCGTCTGGGTTTTTGAAGTTCACTACAAATGCTTGAGTACCCGCTGGTGGGTACCAGTAGTGGTGATTCGGACTTGCTGCAGCGTACGTACGGTCGATGTCTGGTACGAATGAAGACGTCCAGTCCATTTCGCCGTTAACGATTTTGCCCAAGAATTGGTCGTTGTTCGCGATTTGTGGCACACGCAGACAATCTACATCTAGGTTGTCAGCATCCCAATAATTCGGGTTCTCACACTGGATATATAGCTGCGGTGTGAAAGTGTCGATTTCGGTAAATGGACCACTGCCTACTGGATTTTCGTTTGTGAATGTTGCTGGATCTTTTACTTTGCTCCATACGTGCTTAGGTACGACGGGTACTTTCGCAATTTCGTAAGGAACGTTTGAGTTTGCTTCGCTTAGACGGAATTTAACTTGGTAGTCGTTAACTTTTTCTACGCCAGTCACCCAAGAGTTGATACCAGATTGGTCTAGCTCTGGCTTCTCTTTAACTAGGTTGAAAGAGTAAACAACATCATCAGCGGTAAACGCTTTGCCATCAGACCATTTTACGCCCTTACGGATATCGAAGGTTACGCTCATCAGGTCATCAGCCATGGTAAAGTTTTCTGCTAGACGAAATACAGGCGTGTTACCGTGCATTTCGTTAAAAACAACGAGCGGCTCGTAAATAAAGTCGGTTGTTGTGTGCAGGTTAGTTGCACCCAAGAAAGGGTTAAAGTTACGAACGAAAGTTGTAAACTCTTTAGGGTGGATAGTCAGTTCACTGCGTTCAGCCGCAGTAGCTACCGATGCAAAACCTGTAGTAGCCGTTGCAATAATTGCTGTTGCTAGTGCTGTTTTTTTAATATTGGCAAGCATAGCTGTTCCTTACTATTTGCTTTCATTTCACTAAATGGAATTGAATGTCATCAATTGATAAACACTCTCTAAGACCTACCTCTTGTACATGCCTTACTCATTACAACATTGAGTTTCGCCAAGAGTGGCCTGTAGGCCTTAGGCAGGAGTAAGAAAACACCTTATCCATAAAATAATCAAACTTGATTCCCGTTAAAAACGTTAAAATCTCTGAGCTCTCCGTTATAAACGTTATTTTGGCTAATTTTAACCAGCATTGGGCCAAAAAATAAACGTTGATATGCGTCGCAGTTTATATCCTTGTTAATAATGAATGTTGGTGATTACTAATCTGTTGGTCCTTTTTAAATATACGTTTCTTGCTTGGTTTCTAGGTTCGGAGATCTCGCTCACATGCAGAAATGGTGTTAATTAATCAGCTAAAAATTAATCTGCCGTTCTGTTGTGATTAAGTTCGCAATCTCTATCAATAGTTCGTCAAAATCCGCTTGTTATCTGAAAAATGGCCTTTTTTATCGACAGTTTTCTTCCGTTTGTTGTCCTTTTTTTATTGTATGAATGAAGTTTTTCGGTTGCTCGAACTTACCTAGTTAAGACAAGTTAAATGGATAAGGTCGTACGTTTTGAAGACCAACAATAGATAGCGTTGTCTAACCAAATGTTCGTTATTGGAAATATGTTAACGGGGTAGGAAGAGGCGGTCTCTTTTATCTCTAGGAAGGGAATACTCGAATAACAAAAAAGCCCAGCATGCACGCTGGGCTAGTTTTTTGATAAATATTAGCTGGTCAATAGTCGCTGTAGTTTATCTCGTTGTGCTTCTATGTATGCTCTCTCGGGGCTCTGTTCTTTGCAGTGTTCGAGAATGAACTCTATCGAGCTTAGCACCGTTCTCCAACGTGGTGTTTTGGGTAATGTTTCTATACGCATGTATTTATCTAAAGTGCGTGTTTGCAAAGTACTACGGTCTAGATAAACGCGCCACAAGCCACTTTGCTCTGCAAATGCGAACTTACTTTCACCCGTTACAGATTCCCAATACTCTAAAGCATGTGTCATTGCGTCTACTAGAACTTCTCGCATAAGTTCTTGCTTGTCTTTTTTATTACCGAGCGCTTTGTCTGCAAGGCGCGTAAATTCTCCGCCAAGCTCTTTTAGCTTTTGTAATTGGTCTTTGTCACCATCAAATGCATAACTTGAAAGCACTTCTACGGCGGTTTCTAGATTATGTATGCGAGCGGCACTGGCTCCACCGCCGACATTAAAGATGTACATGATATCTAACCCTGAACCTTCAGGGAGCTTAAGAATGTCTGCTTCGATGTTCTGACGAATATCTTCAATATAGATATCAATCTTGCCACAGTAATGAGGTTGTTTGACGGTTAGATATTTAGGGGCAATCAGCTCATCAGCAGATGAGCGCTTTAGCTGTTCTAAGCTGCGCTTGAATAGCTTACAAGCAGCTTCGTTAGCAAAGCGAATACGCTTGTCTTCACGTAGACAGATGATAGCTTCAGGAGCCGATTCTAGCTGTTCCAACAGACGACCTTGAGTCTCAAGTAAGCTTGCTTCAACGACTGCTCGCTGTCTAAGTTCAGACTCTAGCACTTTGTTTTCCATATGGCGCATTTCTGCTTTACTTGCCGTTAAATGCGCTTGGATACGTGCCGCCAACTCTTGTTTATTAAATGGTTTCGATAAATAGTCGTTGGCTCCTGCTTCAAAACCTCTTACACGATCTTCTGTTTGACTGAGTGCGGTGAGCATAATGATTGGCAACTCGGCATGATCATAGGTTTCACGTAGTTCACTACAAACTTGGTAGCCGCTCATGCCTGGCATCATGATATCCAATAACAGAAGTTCCGGCTTCTCTTGCTCGACGAGCGCTAACGTTTCTGGCCCATCGGAGACGGTACGCACACGATAGCCCTCTAAACGTAAAAAGCTTTCAAGCACGCGTAAGTTTACTGGTTCATCGTCAGCAACATACAGTAACGGGCCGTCTGGGTTCTCTGGAAGTGATAAGTCTTCGCTGTTCTCTACATTAACTTCAGGAATTTGGAAGTGCCCGTGCGCAGCTAGAGTCTGGGTTGCTTGGATTTCTTCTTCACTGGCGAGCGGTAAAGTGAAACTGAAGGTAGTTCCGACCATTGGTTGGCTACTGACGTATAACGAGCCTCCCATTAATTCGATCAATTGCCGGCTAATGGAGAGCCCAAGCCCTGCACCTTGACGATAACGGCTCGCGTCTTGCCCTGCTTGGATAAGTGGTTCAAAAATATGCTCAAGTTGTTCTGCGGGAATTCCTTGTCCAGTATCCACGACTTGTACGCGTACATGATCATCTACCACATTAGCGGAGATAACAATTTTACCTTCTGAGGTGTATTTAATCGCATTGCCAATCAGGTTATATAGCACTTGTTCAAGGCGTTGCGGGTCAGCTGACACTGCTTTTAAATCCGCTGGGACTTGGTTGATGATGCGGATGGTTTTACTTCCAAGTAAATGGCTAGAAAGCTCTAAAACCAATCGTGTTGCACTGCCCAAACTCACTGCTGATTTCTGGATATCCATGCTTCCATAACGCATTTTATGATAATCCAACAAGTCATCGACTAGATTAGCGAGACGCTGACCACTTTTAATGATGATATCAAGCTGATATTTCTGGCTAGCGGGGATCGCGCCATTGGCGCCGGACGCTAAGGTTTCAGCAATCCCGACCATGCCGTGTAACGGTGTACGAAGTTCATGAGAAGTCGTGGCTAAGAATTCATCTTTTAATTTATCGGCCAATTGCAGTTCTTCATTCTGTTTTTGAATGATCTGTATGTTGCTTTCTAGTTCTTCATTTTGCTTCTTAATGGTTTGAATCTTCTCTCGAATAGAGCGTTGCATTCGTTCAAAGCTTAACGCAAGCCGACCAATTTCATCTTTACGAACAGTATTAAAAGACGTGTCATCAAGATCACCTGCAGAGACCTTTTCGGCAACCCAAGTCAATTTCAGCAACGGAGAAGTGATAAAGTTTGATAAATAGTGAGAAGCGATCACCACAAGGATAATGGCGATCAACATAGCGATAACGAATAGTTTTTCGAGTTGATGGATACGAGCGAAAGCTTCGTTTTCTGGTAACTGTACGACGAGCGCCCAAATCACACCACGAGTTTCAATCGGTGCATAAGCCGCGATGATCTCTTCACCTAAACCGTTTGTGTAAGTGCCGACACCAAATGCACCAGAGAGTGCTTTATCGATCACTTCTAAACTGTTCTTAATATCGTCTTGTTTCGTGTTAATTGTGCGAGGTTGGTGATCATTTCCAACCAGCAAGGTGTTAATTGATGACTCTCGGTTGGCGTCTGCGGCTAACTTAGTGATGCCATTATTTGGCAAGCGGAACATGGCATAGCTGTGTAGATAACCTTGCTGAACAATTGGTGCACCTAGCCAAGCGACTGATTTCCCCCCTTCCAGCTCGAAGTCAGACACAATCACAGGAGTGTAGTCTTCGTTTACTTTTCGACGTTCAGTCACATCATCGGCGAGACGCTTGAAAGTTTTGCCAAGTGCCGAGTCTTTGTAGGGGCCTGATAACAAGTTCGTTCCGTAGTTATCGTCTTTGTTGATCGAGTAGGTGACGTTACCATTGATGTCGACCAGCAAAATGTCATTAAAATCAGAGCGCTTGAGGAGCTCTAAGTAGGCCCAATGATAGCGTTTATGTAAAAGCCGGTAACGTTCACTTCCTACATAGTTGGATGACTCGGGTAACGTTGAGGTTTTGATTTGGTCTCCGCTGCCCTCGATGTAGCGCTGTTGGGCGTTTTTACGAGACTCTTCAATATCATTGCCTAAACGACTAAAAGCATTGACGAGACCGTAGAATCGGCCACCACTGGCGTAAGCCAACTCTGAGCGCACAAAGCCCATGACTTCGGTTTCTCGTGCCTCAAAGTAGTCGATGATTTGCTGCTGTTTTGTATCTCGAACAGACAGTAAGTGCGAGGTGCTTTGTTCTTGCAGATCTTTACTGTGGGACTGCAAGAAAAAGATCGCAGTAATGGTAAGAGGTGTGATACTGAGCACCAGAAATGCGGTCATCAGTGTACTCTGAAGGCGCTTAAATTTCTGTTTTTTGTAGAATTTAAACATGGATAAGATTACAACTCATAATGGGCAGTTCTAAAACATACTTCGCTGCCGAGGTTCTCGTTAAAAACGGATAAGATGTTCAACTAGATAGAATTAACAAAATTAACGAGTTTTTTTTCTTTGACAAGAAAGTTAGTTGTAAAGCGTGCAGGGTGACGCAGTTTTTCTTATGAGTGTTGAATTTATGAGAAAAAATCGCGCAGGTTTGTGCCCGCGCGGGGGGAAGTTATGATTTTTTCGCGTAGTAGATAGAAAATTTATTGGTCTTATTTAGCGTCTCGCAATTATTAAACGCCCGCTCGATAATTGGTGGGTATTTTAAGAAACTATTCGCGACAATCACCATTTCGCCGTCTTTGGTTAAATATTGTGGTGCCTGACCCAACAAGGTTTCCGCTGCGTTGTAATTTGTGTCTAGACCACTGTGGAATGGCGGGTTGCTGACGATAAAGCGGTAGTCTTTTGCGGTATCCGAGTATATATCTGATGCAAATACGCGTCCGGATAAACCATTCGCTTCTAATGTGGCTTGGCTAGAAGTGATCGCATAAGCATTAATGTCACACATCTCAATCGCGATCTCTGGATTCGCTTTCGCCATAAACGCACCGAGTACACCTGCACCACAACCAAAGTCGAGCACTTTGCCCGACAGCTTAGGTAAGGCTTCAAGCAGCAATCGGCTACCTAAGTCGAACTCGCCATGGCTGAATACGCCAGGTAGGCTCTTAACCGCTAGCGACTGCTCACCGAGTGTAACAGTGTAAGACTTAAACCAATCTGCTTGGTTGAAAGGTTTTGGTTCATTGAGGCAATTACCCCAGTAAAATGAGCAGCGACGAGCAGAGTCGTACTTGTTCACAGGGCCGTATTCTTGGAACATCTTCTCGATGCTCTTGATGCCGGAGCGGTTTTCACCAACGATGACGATTTCGGTGTTAATGCCCAGTTTCGCCATCAACATCGCCAGCAAGTATTCTGCTTCGGCTTTTGCTTTTGGCCAGTATAAAAGGACCATGTCTGCTTTTGTTTCAACATCAAACACAGAGCCAAAATGACTTTTCACTTTGTCAGAGGTTTGAATTTGGCGGTAGTAGCTATAGTTGGAAGTAAACACTTCAACAGACTCACAATGAGCCACTAACTCAAGAGGAAATAGGTCTTCAACTTCACCAGCGACTAAAACGTGTTTTCCGTTGAAGTATTCAAGTTGGCGCTGAGCTATTTGGCTAGGAGCGATATAAGCAGACATAAATTTGGTTCATCAGAAATAATTTGGGGCAGATTTTCGCACAATCCGCCCCAAGCTTGAAGTGATTAAGCGGTGACTAGCTGTTGTCTTGTTGGTTAAGGAAGTCTTTGAATTCTTCCTCGTAGATATTAAACAGTACCATGGTCACGGCAAAAATAAGTGGGCCGTAGATAAGACCAATCAAACCAAACAGATGCAGACCACCCAGTAATGAGAAGAAAATCATAAGGGTATTCATGCCGGCGCTGCCTTGCATTAGCAACGGACGTAATAGGTTATCTATAGAGCCAACGATAACTACACTCCACACCGTCAAGAAGATAGCCCAAGTCATATCGCCTGTTAAGAACAAGTACGCTGCTGCAGGAATCCAGATTAGCGCGGTTCCTACCACTGGAATGAATGATGCAAAGCCCATCATTGTTCCCCAAAATAACCCAGGGAAACCGGCGAGCCACATACCGATACCGCCAGCCAAACCTTGAGCAATCGCTGTCATGAATGAGCCCATTACGGCTGATTTAGAAACTTGCTCTATCTCTGTCAATATGCGGTCTTCTTGGCTACGTGAGAGTGGCAGGATATGACGAATCGCAGAGATAATTTTGTCGTGGTCACGAAGCAGAAAAAACAGCACAAACAGCATTAGGAAGAAGTTCATTAGGAAGTTGGTTGCGTCTCCTAAAATCTTTGCGCTGATAGCGACTAAGTTAGAGCCAAACGATGTGGCAAATTGCCCAATTTTCTCAGCGATGGCTTTGGGCTCGATTTTATCAAAAGGTAAGTACTCATTAACAATCGCTAAGCCTTTGATAACGAAAGGATGTTGGAATATATCTTGGATACCACCATTGGTAACCCAATTATATGTATTTTGTGAGAAAACAGAGCCTTGCTGAACAATGGCGGCAAACACAAATAAAAGCGGGATAACAATAATAAACGTCAAGACGACACATGACAGCAGTGCCGCCATATTGGGGTGCTTGGGAATTTTCTGCTCAAACCATTCGTGTATCGGAAACATGAGCAAAGAAATGATAAAAGCCATCACAATGGAATTGATATATGGCTCAACCAATAAGTAGCAAGCAAAAGCAGCGGCGAGTAAAGCAACCATTAGTACTCGGTGACTCGACGTTATTTTTACATTATTTGGCATGGTATTAGTCCAACTTACAGGTGACGTTTACGGTTTATGCCTTCAATGATGGCGTGTAACCTTTATTACTTTGCACTCTTAACTCTTTCAAGCTTATGACAATGCCGAATTAGAGCAGGGCGATGTACCTTGCTATAATGACTACAAATCAGTCGGTTATCAATCAAGAGATGAGCTATGGGTTGTTGCAACGGTGATAAAAAGTGTCAAACCGAGAAAAAAGCTAAGCGAATACCGTGGTTTGGCATTGTCGTTGGGGTATTAGCGATATTGGTTATTTTGAATTGGCAATAAAAAAGGACCGTTACGGTCCTTTTCTAAATGCGTTATCGCCGTTTTTAGCGATTATTTCGCTTCTTCTGCAAGAACAGCAAAACAGCGGTCAGCAGCTTCTAGTGTGGCATCAATCTCTTTTGAACCATGAGCGAGTGAAGTAAAGCTCGCTTCAAACGCAGATGGCGCAAGGTAGACACCGTGTTTTAGCATTAAGTGGAAGAAACGCTTGAAGCGTTCTATATCGCACTTCGTTACGTCTTCGTAGCAAGTTACTTTTTCTTGGTCAGTGAAGAAGAAGCCGAACATACCGCCCACTTGGTTAACAACTAGCGGAATACCGTGTTTTTCTGCTAGAGACTTAAAACCTTCAGCAAGTTGTTTCGTTTTAGAAGCTAGGCGCTTTTCGTTGCCTTCTTCTTTTAGAAGGTTCAAACATGCGTAGCCTGCTGCCATTGCGACAGGGTTACCGGAAAGGGTACCAGCTTGGTAAACTGGGCCTGTAGGTGCAACGTATTGCATCACTTCTTTACGGCCACCGAAAGCACCTACTGGCATACCGCCACCAATCACTTTACCCAGTGTCGTTAGGTCGGGTTTGATGTTGTAGTGTGCTTGCGCGCCGCCTAGAGCAACACGGAAGCCTGTCATTACTTCATCAAAAATTAGTAGCGCGCCTTCTTGATCACAGATTTCACGTAGCCCTTCGTGGAAGCCTTCCACTGGTGGAATACAGTTCATGTTGCCTGCTACTGGCTCAACGATGATACAAGCAATTTCGCCTTTGTTAGCAGCAAATAGCTCGCGTACAGAATCTAGGTCGTTGAATGTTGCTGTTAGCGTGTGCTTAGCAAAATCTGCAGGAACGCCAGGAGAGCTTGGCTGACCTAGAGTTAGTGCACCAGAACCTGCTTTTACTAGCAAGCTGTCAGCGTGGCCGTGGTAACAACCTTCAAATTTCATGATCTTGTCGCGACCGGTGAAGCCACGTGCAAGGCGAATCGCGCTCATCGTAGCTTCAGTACCAGAACTTACCATGCGGATTTGCTCCATTGATGGAACAAGCTCAGAAACTAATTCTGCCATCGCGATTTCAAGTTCTGTTGGCGCACCGAAGCTAAGACCGCGTTGCGCTGCATCAATTACTGCTTCGCGGATAACCGCGTGGTTGTGACCAAGAATCATTGGACCCCAAGAGCCAACGTAATCAATATACGCTTTACCATCGGCATCAAAAATCAGTGGACCGTCTGCTCGTTCGATAAATAGCGGAGAGCCGCCAACGCCGTTGAATGCACGAACTGGTGAATTGACACCGCCAGGGATGGTTTGCTGAGCTTTTTGATACAGCTCTGATGATTTGGTCATGGGGTTATCCTCTTTTGATTGCTCGGACCAAGTGGAGCGCATTGTACCTAGCTATAATCAAGTTAGAAACGTTTTGCTTAATTTATGTGTTGTTTCGCAGTGTAATCTTATATATCCGCATCTGTTATAAAGAATCGGCGGCGAATACTTGAACGAGTTTGTCAGGTATTGGATAATCGTCTCAATTAGCACAAATTTGACGTCTTGCTTCAGGCTTGACGCATTACACGAGTGAGAGAGGTCTTCGTGAGCGAAGTAAACGTACCATTATCTTTTTCTGACGCAGCAGCATCTCGCGTTAAAGCATTGATTGCTGAAGAAGAAAACCCAGCATTGAAACTGCGCGTATACATTACTGGCGGCGGCTGCAGCGGCTTCCAATACGGCTTTACTTTTGATGAAAATGTAAACGAAGGCGATACGACAATCGTAAACAGTGGTGTAACACTGGTTGTAGACCCTATGAGTCTGCAATATCTCGTTGGCGGTATTGTTGACTACACAGAAGGGTTGGAAGGAGCGCGCTTCTTCGTAAATAATCCAAATGCAACGACAACATGTGGTTGTGGTGCATCGTTCAGTGTGTAATTAACACCTAACAGGCAGCTAATGGCTGCCTGTGCTTTATGTAGAAGGATGTCACGTAAAGCGCACGCTCGCAGATATGCAGAGAAATAATAAAAAGGACTTTATATGTCTGGACTTTCTTTTGGGCGCCGAATTGTCGAGCGCCCTTGGCTAGTATCTCTTATCCTCGTCTTACTTCTTGTTGCATGGCTAACCATCGGCCAACTCAAAGCACAAGATGATCATCCTAACTCTTCAACATCCACGAACACAACACCACTTGCAAAGGTGATGTTTGATACTTTTCTTGCCGAACCTACCAGTAAAACCATTGAATTGTATGGACGAACAGCGCCCAATCGTCAAGCGCGTCTTGGCGCCGAAGTTGCCGGTAAAATAGTCAGTCTTAACATAAAGAAAGGCCAAGCGGTCAAACAGGGACAAGTGATCGCAAACATCGATAAGCGCGACCTTGGCATTCAACTTAAACGGGCCCAGGCGATGCTGTTGGTTAAAGAGAAAGAGTTTAATGCAGCTAAATCGCTAAAAAGTCGCGGACTGCAAGGTGAGGTTGCATTTGCGACAGCGCAAGCAGCGTTGGTAGATGCACGTGCGAATTTGAGTAACGTGCAAACGGCTTTAAGAAATACTGAGGTTAAAGCGCCATTTGATGGCATCGTAGATCATCACTTTGTTGAGTTAGGTGATTTTGTCGGGATTGGCGATCCTATTGCGACGGTCATTGATTTGGATACTTTAGTGATTGAAGCCGATGTCAGTGAACGGCATATACAATATCTTAAGGAAGGCCTAGAAGCCGACGTAAGAACCATTAACCAACAGCATCATCAAGGTCGTGTGCGCTACATTGGACGTGTTTCTTCTGCTTCTACTAATACGTTTCCAATTGAAATCGAAATTGATAATCAAGACGCAAGAATTCCTGCTGGTATGAGCGCAGAAGTACAGCTGCCTTTGAGTGAAGTGTTGGCAGTAAAGATTACGGCTGCCATGTTAGCACTAGATGAAGAAGGTAACTTAGGTGTCAAGACACTGCGTAATGAGCATGTTGAGTTTGTTCCAATTCAACTCGTTAAGGCCGAGGATGATGGTGTGTGGCTCTCTGGGTTAGGAGAGCGTGTAGACATTATCGTGCTGGGACAAGGTTTTGTGCGAGATGGTGATCAAGTACTGGCCAATAAAGTTGATGACGTAGTTATTGAAGCGGCTAATGAGCAGTAAGGAGCACCTATGTACACTCTGATTGATGCTGCGTTATCTCGCGCTCGCACTATGCTGACATTGTTGGTGATGATATTAATTGCAGGTGTCATTACTTACGTCACAATCCCCAAGGAATCGAGCCCTGATATTACCATTCCTATTATCTACGTTTCTGTTGGGCATCAAGGCATTTCTCCTGTCGATGCCGAGCGTTTATTAGTTCGGCCAATAGAGCAAGAGTTGCGCTCTATTGAAGGCGTAAAAGAGATGACCTCTGTGGCATCAGAAGGTCATGCTTCGGTGACGCTGGAATTTAGTGTCGGAGTGGATCTTGATAAAGCGATGGCAGATGTGCGTGATGCGGTTGATCTTGCGAAGCCAAAGTTACCAGAGGACAGTGATGAGCCAACGGTAAACGAAGTCACGTTTGCATCTGAAGAGCCTGTTTTGACCGTTGTGCTCTATGGCACCGTACCAGAGCGAACCATTGTTCAGATTGCCAGAACGTTACGTGATCGTTTGGAAAGTTTCCGTCAGATTCTTGAGGTTGAAATCGCAGGAGATCGCGAAGACATCGTGGAGATAGTTGTCGATCCGCTATTGATGGAAAGCTACGGTCTCGATCAAGCGGATATCTATAATTTAATTGCCTTGAATAACCGAGTTGTGGCTGCGGGGTTTGTCGATACTGGGTATGGACGCTTTTCGGTAAAAGTCCCATCGGTTTTTGATTCACTGAAAGATGTGCTTGAACTACCTATCAAGGTGAATGGAAAAGAGGTGATCACTTTTGGCGATGTGGCGACAGTACGGCGTGCATTTCGCGATCCTGAAAGTTTTGCTCGTTTAGATGGCGAATCTGCCATCGTTTTGGACGTAAAAAAACGGGCAGGGGAAAACATCATTGAAACGGTTGAGCTGGTAAAAGAAGTACTGGCTCAGGGACAGAAGCGCGCCGAGTGGCCCGACAATTTGCAAGTTAAATACACTTGGGATCAATCCGACGATGTCAAATTGATGCTCAGTGATCTACAAAACAATATCTTATCCGCAATTATCCTCGTAGTTATCGTCATTATTGCCATATTGGGGGTTAGGACCGCGCTTCTCGTGGGGATTTCTATTCCAGGATCGTTCTTGACTGGGTTGTTGGTGTTATCGGTATTTGGGCTGACGGTCAATATCGTCGTACTGTTTGCTTTAATTATGGCAGTAGGCATGTTGGTGGATGGTGCCATTGTGGTGACAGAGTTTGCAGATCGGCGCATGCAAGAAGGAACGCCACGTAAAGAAGCCTATCGAGATGCCGCAAAGCGAATGGCCTGGCCTATTACCGCATCCACAGCAACCACATTGGCTGCGTTTGCTCCGTTACTTTTCTGGCCAGACATCACTGGTGAGTTCATGAAGTACTTACCACTTACTTTAATTGCTACTTTGGCCGCTTCTCTGATGATGGCTTTATTGTTCGTTCCTGTCATCGGTGGGATCATTGGCAAGCCTCAAGTAGTCAATCAGAAAGCTCAGCGAGAAATGGTTGAGCTGCATAACGGCAACTTTGAAAAAGCGACAGGCATTACCAAGCTTTATTACCAGACTCTGTCGGTAGCGATTCGTCATCCATGGAAGGTCTTACTCAGCGCGATACTGCTAGCGGCAGGTGTCGGCTTCACTTACAACAAAGCTGGCTTGGGTGCAGAGTTTTTCCCTGAGGTGGACCCTGCCTTTTTTACCGTTAAAGTTCGTTCTTATGGTGACCTGTCTATTCACGAAAAAGATGTTGTTATGCGCGAAATCGAGAAGGTGATGCTCGGTCATGACGAGTTTGAAAGTGTCTACACGCGCACAGGATCGAGCGATAATGGGGACGAGATTGGCCAGATTCAAATAACGCCTGTGGATTGGCAGTATCGACGCAAAGTGAAAACCATTATTGAGGAACTAAAAGAGACGACAGACCGCTTTTATGGTGTTGAACTTGAGTATAAATTCCCGGACGCAGGACCGCCTGTCGAGCATGATCTCGTGATTGAAGTGTCATCACGAAATTTGAGTGTTAGTGCGTTAGATGAAGCAGCCAAAAAAGTACGACATTGGGCTGATGGTAATCCTGCACTGACCAACTTGAGTGATACCACTAATAAGGAAGGGATTGATTGGCAAATTGATATCCAGCGAGATGACGCCTCTCGCTTTGCAGCGGATGCTACTTTAGTCGGGAATACCGTCCAGTTTGTTACGAACGGCTTGAAAATAGGCGATTATTTGCCCGATGATGCGGATGAAGAAGTCGATATTTTGGTGCGCTATCCGCAAGATAAGCGCGACATAGGTCGATTTGATCAACTGAGAGTGAAAACGGCAGCTGGTCTGGTACCGATTACGAATTTTGCTCAAATCAAACCAGATCATAAGCAAGACACTATTCGTCGGGTCGACAGTCATCGAGTTATCAATATTAAAGCGGATATGGTGGAAGGTTACAATTTGGCGCTTGAGTTACCTAAGATTGCCGCTGGAATGGAACAGCTCGACTTACCGGAAGGCATTGAATATAAGATTCGGGGTCAAAATGAAGAGCAGGAAAACTCATCAGCATTCTTGCAAAATGCTTTTATTGTCGCGCTTGGTGTGATGGCTTTGATTTTAATTACGCAGTTTAATAGCTTTTATCAAGCTTTCTTAATCCTTAGTGCAGTGCTGTTTTCTACCGTTGGTGTCTTCGCCGGGTTACTTATTTTCCAAAAGCCATTTGGCATCATTATGTCGGGAATTGGAGTGATTGCGTTGGCTGGTATCGTGGTAAACAACAATATTGTTTTAATCGATACTTATAATCAGATGCGTAAACGTGGCTTAGAAAAATCTGAGGCTATTTTGCGTACGGGTGTGCAGCGTTTAAGACCCGTTTTACTTACGACGGTGACCACCATATTAGGCTTATTGCCAATGGTGTTAGAAATGAACATCGACTTAGTTAATCAGAAAGTGGAGTTTGGCGCACCAAGCACTCAATGGTGGTCTCAGCTTGCGACCGCTGTCGCGGGTGGTTTGGCGTTTGCGACTTTGCTAACGTTAGTTCTGACACCGTGTTTGCTTATGCTCGGGAGAGAGCATCACTCCGAACAGTAAGCTTTATCGTGATGATATCGACAAAACAAAAAGGGCAGCTTCGCTGCCCTTTTCAATACCTGGCTTACTTCATTGCTAGCAGTTTGCTGTAGCGTTCAAGCTTGTCCATGCTAATTTTCGCGTTTGCCATGAAAGTTTGTCTCGCTTTGCCTGTCAGGGATTTAGATTGTGGCAAATTCACCGTGCGCGGGTTTTTATGGACACCATTCACAAGGAACTCATAGTGCAGGTGAGGGCCAGTTACACGGCCAGTTCCGCCAAGCGTACCAATGGTTTGGCCTTGCTTAACGCGTTGACCAGCTCGTACAGTACGTTTGGTTAAGTGCAGGTACTTGGTAATGTAAGTATTGCTATGTTTAATGAAAACGTAGTTACCATTAAATTTGTTGTAAGACGATTTTTGAACAACGCCATCACCAGCCGCCCAAATCGGGGTGCCCACTGGTGCCGCATAGTCCGTGCCTCTATGAGGACGAACGCGTCCCGTCACTGGATGTAAGCGGCGTGGGTTGAAATTAGACGAAACTCGACGGAAGTCCAACGGCGCGCGTAAGAATGCTTTTTTCATTGCACGCCCATTTTCGTCGTAATACTTGCCACTTTTCTGATCCAATATTGCGGTAAAGGTATCGCCTTGGTTTTTAAAGATCGCAGCAATGATTTTTCCACGGCCGATTACTTCACCTTCTACCACTTCCTCTTGGTAAAGTACTCGGAAGCTGTCGTTTTTACGAATATCTAAAGCAAAGTCGATGTCCCAACCAAATATGCCAGCCAGTTCCATGATTTGGTTACCATTTAATCCAGAAGATATTCCTGCATTCCAAAAGTTTGATTTGATGGTGGCTTCAGCGTAGTTGTACTGGAAGTCGACTTCTTTTTTATCAACTTCAGAAACGTACTTGCCGTCTTTTAATGTGATACGAAAAGTCTCGAACGCGCTTAGTGTTCTTCTTAGCTGCACCAAGTCGTTATTTTCGTCAAAACCAAATTGCAATCGGTCACCAGGTCGAAGCCGAGTTAACTGTTTTTCCACTTCTTTGTCTGATGACACCAGTTCATGTAATAGACGAGCAGAAAGCCCTACGCGACTAAATAAGATGGCAGCACTCTCGCCATTTTTTACTTTGTATGTTTCCCAGCGCAGCACGGCAGGAACCGCAGGCGATGAACTATTTAGTGCACTGAGTTCGAGGGAAACTGGCACAGGATAATGTTGACCAACTTTTAATCGGCTCTGCTGCGGGTCTAGGTCTTGCGGATCAGGTAAAAAGAAGAGCGCGAAGATAATCAGCGCACTAAAAAAACCGATCAATACTTTGTGCAAGAGTGGAAGTCGGACAAAAATCGAATGCATGAGGTACTTGATTGCTAAATTAAACGGAAAAAGTGACAACTACCTAGTCTAACGTGTTTCAAAATGCATCGCTATTCAAGTAATATGTTCAGCTATTATATTTTTGCCAAATCTGTGGGAGTGAACAAGAATGGCGAGCATTGAAGCTGCACTAGCCGAGATTAAGCGCGGTGTTGAAGAGCTGATTCCAGAAGAAGAGCTAATCGCAAAACTAAAAGAAGACCGTCCTCTACGTATTAAATTGGGCGCTGATCCAACAGCACCTGACATTCACCTAGGCCATACGGTTATTTTCAATAAGCTTCGCTTGTTCCAAGAACTAGGTCATGAAGTGACGTTCCTAATCGGTGACTTCACTGCAATGGTTGGTGACCCAACAGGTAAAAACACAACTCGTCCGCCGCTAAGTCGCGAAGACGTATTGCGTAACGCTGAAACGTACAAAGAGCAAGTGTTCAAAATTCTCGATCCTGCAAAGACTAAAATTCAGTTTAACTCTGAGTGGCTGTCTGAACTGGGCGCAGAAGGTATGATTCGCCTTGCGGCAAACCAAACCGTTGCTCGTATGCTAGAGCGTGACGACTTTAAAAAGCGTTACGCGGGTGGTCAGCCAATTGCTATTCATGAGTTCATGTACCCACTTCTACAAGGCTGGGACTCAGTAGCAATGGAAACGGATGTTGAATTAGGTGGTACAGACCAGAAGTTCAACCTTCTAATGGGTCGTGAACTGCAAAAGTCTCACGGTCAAAAACCTCAGGTTGTACTGATGATGCCGCTTCTAGTGGGCCTTGATGGCGAGAAGAAGATGTCTAAGTCAGCAAACAACTACATCGGTATCAGCGAAGCGCCAAGCGAAATGTTTGGTAAAATCATGTCTATTTCTGATGACCTAATGTGGAGCTACTACGAGCTGCTCTCTTTCCGTCCTCTGGAAGAGATTGCTCAATTCAAAGCTGATGTAGAAGCGGGCAAAAACCCTCGTGACATCAAAGTATTGCTAGCAAAAGAAATTATTGCTCGTTTCCACAGTGAAGCCGATGCCGATGCAGCAGAGCAAGAATTCGTAAACCGTTTTGCGAAGAACCAAATTCCTGATGAAATGCCAGAGTTTGACTTTGACGCAGGTCGCCCAGTGAGTAATCTGTTGAAAGAAGCAGGCTTATGTCCATCATCGTCAGATGCGATGCGCATGGTCAAGCAGGGCGCTGTGAAGATTGATGGTGAAAAAATTGCGGACAGCAAATTTGCTCCAGAAGCGGGTACTTACGTGTTCCAAGTAGGCAAACGTAAATTTGCTCGTATTACTATTCAGTAATTCATAATGACTGCAAATGAAAGCGTCCGAAGGGCGCTTTTTTTGTATGAAAATTTAGCAAAAACGGCAAAGTAAAACTTCCATACCTGATGAACTTTGCTACTATACTTGCGCTGCCAATAATGGCAGCGCTATCGGAGATTTACATGAACAATACCGACCATCCTCCCAGTCGTTGGGTGAGTAAGATTAAGGGAGCGAAATAACCCGCTTCGGTATTGGCGATCTCCGCCTTACCTAAGTGGTGAGGCATCTTTTCTAATTTTCTTCTCGTTATTTCCTTCATACATTCTGAATAGACAGTGCATTCGCATTGGTTTTCTCTGTGCATCTTAATTGTTGTCTGACTTTTAGCGTGCAAGAGTGGCTTTTCATGCTTTGTCGATGGTCGTTACCAATGCCAATCGGGAGATTCGCCATGACGGTAATGAACAACACTTTTATTGAAACAACACCAAACTTTTCTGAAGTAGAAATTGGTGCAGCTCGCAATGCATTCTTGCAGTACGAGCAAGAGCAACAAGTCTATTTGCTTACGGTTATGCCGATTGATGAGGCTGTAGGTATTTTACAGCATTGCTCTGTCGGCTATGTGAATAGTCTTATTGCTCAACTTGAGCAAGCAGGTCATGACAAACGCGCACGTCATTATGCTCACCAACTGGGTCTGCATATGTCTGAAGTTGATACACCCGATGGTTATTTATCAACTAGTGTTTTAGGGCATGTAAAACAGCGTATTGGATGGATCATTGCGCTGGCTCTTTTAGGGATAGTGTCAGGCTTGATCATCGCTCAGTATGAGGACACCCTTAGTCAGCTTGTTTTACTTGCAGTGTACATGCCAGTGATTGCAGCTGCTGGTGGTAACACAGGAACACAAGCAGCAACTTTGGTGATTCGTGCTCTTGCTACTGGAGAGTTAAAAAAACGCCAATGGTTAGAAGTTTTGTGGAAAGAGAGCCGAGTCGCTCTATTTATTGCGCTAGCGATCGCTATCGTGATGATTGGACGCATTATGTTATTTAGTGCAGGACAATCAACAGGAGGCTTTGAACTAACCGATATCGCACTGGCAATAGCAGTTGCGCTGTTCATTCAAGTCACCATTTCTACAACATTGGGCGGGCTGTTGCCAATTATTGCACGAGCTTGCAAGTTGGACCCAGCCGTATTGGTGAGTCCAGTTCTTGCGTCTATCGTCGATATTTCAGGAATGTGGATTTACTTTAACGTGGTGAACTATTTCTTAGGTATTGCCTGACTAAAGTTCACAATGTCATTGTAAAAAAGCTGCTCAAAATGTGTAATCGGGGCGATGACAGGTGTGTTGTCGTCCCGTTTTTCTGGGAAGTAGTCTGAAACAAACTGAACAAAAATGGTGTTAGGTTGACCATTTTTGTCCAAGCCATATCCAGCCATATTGTAAGTCCCGTAGATAGAGCCACTTTTCGCGATCAGCTGTCCTTTAATTGGAAGTTTTCGCATACTTTGTCGGTACTTTAATGTGCCGGATTCACCTGATTTCGGCATGATGGCAATCAATTTGAGTTCGTTTTCATGCTTCCAAATATAGCGCAGCATTTCAGCCATCTTGGTCGCGGAGATCCGGTTATTTCGCGAAAGTCCTGAGCCGTCTTCTAGGCGCGCATTACGAATATCAATACCAGTGTTGGCGAAAATGATCTGCTTGATCGCTTCTGTACCGTTAGTAAAACTGCCTGGCTGAACGAAAAATTTAGCACCAAGTGTTTTGGTTAATGTGTCGGCAATCAAGTTGTCAGAGTTTTTGAGCATATCTTCGAGAATGTCTGGTAAGGCTTTTGATTGATGCATTGCGATGAGTTTTCGCTGCTTTTCTGGCGCCGTACCGACCCTAATCTGTCCTGATACCCCAATGTTGAGCTCCTTGAGCAAAGCCGCCAACCTTTGACTGGTGTAACGCTCAGGGTCTTGAACCGCAAATTTCAGTGGCAATGGTTTGTCTCTTTCAACCAAGCACCCTGTTAGCTTGTAGTTGTTATCGGGATTTGCAACTAAACCTAAGTCACAATGACGACTTTTCTTAATGGTTTTAGAAACTGTTTCTACGGTACTTGTGACACGAATAGGTTGATGCTCTGGTACGTAGACCCGCGTTCCACCATCTTTTTGTGTATAGATAGAGGCTTGTACACAGTTGTTATTGAGTGTGATGGTCGATGCCGGAGCGCTGTAGCAAACTCCCAAGATATCCCATGGCCAGCCCACCGCACGGTTATAACCAGTGAATGCGCTGTTATCGAGCCATAGGTCACCGTTAATCCGTTTTAAGCCATTTTTCTTAGCTAGAGTGAGGAGTGATTTTAAGTCGTTGGTTTGGAGTGTTGGGTCGCCGACAAAGTAAATCACTGCATCTGAGTTCGACGTTTCCAGCTTGGTTCGAAACCGGAAATTATCACCCAGTTCTAGCTTTGCGGCTAATGCGGTGACGATTTTTAATGTACTCGCTGGTGGGAACAGTTGTTCGGTAGGATGAACACCGTCAAGCTCAGCATTTTCACTGAGTTTTTCCGCAACTAAACTGATGCGGGCGCCTTCAGGCAGCACTTCTTGATGAGGGTACGCTTGTGAAAAAGCAGAAAGTAATGAAGAGAATATGAGCAAGGGCCAACGTAAACGCATAATGATACTTTCTAAGGTGAGTTATGTGATTGAGTATACGCAAGTCCTTTCAATATGCTAGGTAACTAAAGAAATGCTTCAAATGTCTTCATGAATGAGACACGAGAGAAAGGCGCGCTGCTTAAAATTAAGTATAAAAAATGCCCGCTTAAAGCGGGCATTCGATATTCTAGTCAAAGACCGGAATTAGAAGTCGTAACGTAGACCTAGAGCTAGCTCGTCTTCAGCATCGATCTTAGTTGCAACTGTTTTGCTCGTGTCAGTTGAACCAAACTTGTCACCTGCATCAATCAGGTTGAAGTTGTAAGAAATGTAACCACGGAAGTTAGGCTTGAAGTAGTAAGAAGCATCAACAGCGAAGTTGTTTGCAGAAGTTTCGTTGTTAGTTTCTGCATTGTTGTATGATGTTGTAAATACTGTTTGGCCTAGAGTGTAAGCACCCGCTAGCTCGTAACCAGTGTAATCAACTGTGTTACTGTTGTTTGAATCTTCCATTTTCTCGCCGTCAGTGAATACACCAGCGAAGTAAAGATCAGACATTGTGTAAGATGCAGCTAGCATGTACTCGTTAGCTTTGTCTTGATCTGCGTAACCAGCACCTAGCTCAAGACCAGTGTCAGCTAGAGCGTAGATTGCAGATAGAGAGTAACCGTCTTGTTTGTTGTCGTAGTACTCACCAGTGTTTTTGTTTTCCATACGATCAGCGAAGCGGTAGCTTGCTTTTACGCTTAGGTTTTCAAACTGGCCTTTGTAAGCCATCATGTTGTCTGTACGGTCTGATACAGCTAGTTTGTCTGCTGCAGAGTTACCGTGGTAAGCCATGATATCTGTGAAGTCAGTGATAACGCCTAGTGCACCTTCAGTTTTACCGTATGCGAACTCACCGTAAGCACCGCCAAGACCAGCGTAAGCAAGACGAGTTTCTAGATCGCTCTTGTCGTCGCCGTCTACAGTACCGTTTTGAGCAGTCTCAAATTCACCTTCCCAGAAACCAACACCGTATAGGTTGTCATTGATTTCTTGTTTACCAAGGAAGTTTAGACGGATGCGAGATTTGTCTTGAGCGTCGCCATCTTTCATAGATAGACGTGCTTCAGCACGGCCGCCCATTTCTAGAGAAGTACCGTCTTGGTTGTAAAGTTCAGCTGCGTTTACGCCAGTTGCCATAGCTGCTGCAGATACAGAAAGAGCAATTAGAGTCTTTTTCATCTTATTTGTCCTAGTTAGCTGTCCATAATCATTGTTGTATGGGGGAGAGGTGATCTCTCACAAGTTGTTGGTCCAAAATTGGCTAATTGAGCGATATAGTTCGCACTTGTAAGCCATTGATCTAACAACTCGCTGGACATGTTTTACTGCTAAAGTTTCCGTATGAGTTAGTAAAATGATATAAATCCCACTGATGAACACTGTTCAATTGTGCGTTGTTTTTATTTAAATTACTGTTTTTGATTGAAATTATTGGCAATGACATTGGCCTGACATTGATTAGTTTTTATCTTTTTTGAGGTTTTTGGTGTAATGAACAGTGTTGTTTTTCAATAAATTGAGAAGGTGATTCGCCCTAGAACCGCTCTAAAAGTGAGTTATATCATTATGCCGAAAAGGCATAGTCTTGCTGTCTTTCGAATTAAGATGATTTCGTCCGGGAGTTTGTTTACACTAAACGAAATACATCTTTAAGCGCACTACCCAGTCCTATGACAGGGTGGGCTTTTTTTGTCCAAAGACCCATTTGGGCTTGAGGTTATAAAATGGAAAAAGTTCCAATGACACTACGTGGCGAGCAAAAGCTACGTGCAGAACTCGATCGTCTACTTAAACTACGTCCTCAGATCTCAGAGGCAATTGCTGAAGCTCGTGAGCTAGGTGATTTAAAAGAGAATGCTGAATATCACGCCGCTCGTGAAGAGCAGGGCATTTGTGAAGCACAAATCCGTGACATTGAATACAAACTGTCAGTTGCTCAAGTTATTGATGTAACGAAGATGGAGAACACGGGTAAAGTTATTTTTGGTTCAACCGTAACCTTGATTGATATCGACACCGAAGAAGAAAAAACGTACCAAATCGTTGGTGATGACGAAGCCGATATCAAAGCAGGTCGCATTTCAGTGAGCTCACCTATTGCTCGTGGCCTGATTGGTAAGATGGAAGGCGATGAAGTTGCTATTCAAACTCCGGGTGGCGCGAAAGACTTCGAAATTGACCGAGTAGAATATATCTAAGTCGTTTGGAGTAGCATTACTACTCTGATAAAACGCAAAAAGGTCGCCTCAGGCGACCTTTTTTCTTCAGCAACGTAAGTAGAGTTACTTACGAGGGATTTCGATTTTACGCTCTTCAGACTGGCGATATAGCACAAGCACTTTACCAATAGTCTGAACTTTTTCAGCGCCCGTCTCACGTACGATAGCGTCGATGATTAGCTGTTTTGTTTCACGATCTTCCGAAGCAACTTTTACTTTGATAAGTTCGTGATGGTTAAGAGCGATTTCAATTTCTGCTAGCACGGCTTCTGTAAGTCCATTTGCGCCCATTAGCACAACAGGTTTTAAACTGTGAGCTAGGCCTTTAAGGTGCTGCTTTTGTTTGGTGCTTAGGTTCATTACGCGGCCAATTTTCTTTAAAATAAGGGTTGAAAAAAGCTATTTTAACGCCATCTATTGCTGAAGACTATAATTTATTGAGTAATAGGTAGCGCCTATTAAAACAATAGCTCCAATTTGTGCCTTGTTGGGATTAAAATGAGTAAACAAAAACATTCGGCTAGTTCTGGTCGTTGGTTGAAAGAACACTTTGATGATAAATACGCGAATGAAGCCCGAAAAAAAGGCTACCGCTCACGTGCTTATTTCAAGATCGATGAGATTCAAACGAAAGATAAATTGTTAAAGCCTGGAATGACAGTCGTCGACTTGGGGGCTGCGCCGGGCGGATGGTCTCAATATGCTGCTAAGATAGTAGGGGACAGTGGTCAGATCATCGCGTGTGACTTGCTTCCTATGGACCCGATTGCTGGCGTTAGCTTTTTACAAGGCGACTTTCGTGATGATGCAGTATTGGAAGCTTTGCTAGAAAGGATCCAACCTTCCATGGTAGACGTAGTAATGTCTGATATGGCGCCTAACATCGCGGGAAACAATTCTGTTGATCAACCTCGCGCTATGTATTTAGTTGAATTAGCTTTAGATATGTGTCGACAAGTTCTAGCGCCTAATGGTAGCTTTGTCGTAAAGGTTTTCCAAGGGGAAGGCTTCGATCAGTATGTGAAAGAAGTCCGAGACATGTTTAAAGCCGTAAAAATTAGAAAACCAGACTCATCGCGAGCTCGCTCTCGAGAGGTCTTCGTCGTAGCCACTGGTTACAAAGGTTAACCATTTTGCTCTCTTGAGAGCGTGTTAACACTATAGCTACAGTTAATGAACTGTAGTACCCTACCTTTAATTACAATTAGTTATCGAGAGGCTTACACCTTGAGTGACATGGCAAAAAATTTAATTCTGTGGCTTGTTATCGCCGTCGTATTGATGTCGGTATTCCAGAGCTTTGGCCCTGGAGAAAGCAATGGCAGAACCGTGGATTACACCACGTTTGTACAGGAAGTTGGCCAAGGCCAGATTCAAGAAGCAACTTTTAAAGACGGTGAAATTAGCTTTGTTCGTCGTGGCGGCGGTGCCAAAATGGTCACTTACATGCCAGTGTATGACCAAAAGCTTCTAGATGACCTAATTAACCAAAACGTGAAAGTACAAGGCACGCCTCCAGAAGAGCAAAGCTTGCTTGGTACTATCTTCATCTCTTGGTTCCCAATGATCTTACTAATTGGTGTATGGATTTTCTTCATGCGTCAAATGCAAGGCGGCGGTGGTAAAGGCGCCATGTCTTTTGGTAAGAGCAAAGCTCGAATGATGAGCGAAGAACAAATCAAGACAACTTTTGCTGACGTTGCTGGTTGTGACGAAGCAAAAGAAGACGTGAAAGAGCTGGTGGACTACCTACGCGATCCAAGCCGCTTCCAAAAACTGGGCGGTAAGATTCCAACGGGTGTTCTAATGGTTGGTCCTCCTGGTACGGGTAAAACGCTTCTAGCGAAAGCCATTGCCGGTGAGGCGAAAGTACCATTCTTTACTATCTCTGGTTCTGATTTCGTAGAAATGTTCGTTGGTGTTGGTGCATCTCGTGTGCGTGACATGTTTGAACAAGCAAAGAAAGCTGCACCTTGTATCATCTTTATCGATGAGATCGATGCGGTAGGTCGTCAACGTGGCGCAGGTGTTGGTGGTGGTCATGATGAACGTGAACAAACACTAAACCAAATGCTCGTTGAGATGGATGGTTTCGAAGGTAACGAAGGTATTATCGTTATCGCTGCGACTAACCGTCCGGACGTGCTAGACCCTGCGCTACTGCGTCCTGGTCGTTTTGACCGTCAAGTGGTAGTTGGTCTTCCAGATGTACGTGGCCGTGAACAGATCCTAAAAGTTCACATGCGTAAGGTCCCTCTAGCGGGTGATGTAGAGCCTTCTCTCATCGCACGTGGTACTCCAGGCTTCTCTGGTGCTGACCTAGCAAACTTAGTTAACGAAGCAGCCCTGTTTGCTGCGCGCGGTAACAAGCGCAACGTTTCTATGGTTGAGTTTGAACTGGCGAAAGACAAAATCATGATGGGTGCTGAGCGCCGTTCAATGGTGATGTCTGAGGAAGTGAAAGAGTCAACCGCATACCACGAAGCGGGTCACGCGATTGTTGGTCGCTTGGTTCCTGAACACGATCCAGTGTACAAAGTGTCTATCATTCCACGTGGTCGTGCGTTGGGTGTAACAATGTACCTTCCAGAGCAGGACCGCGTGAGTATGTCTCGCCAACACCTAGAATCAATGATTTCTAGCTTGTACGGTGGTCGTTTAGCAGAAGAACTTATCTACGGTGCTGACAAAGTATCAACCGGTGCTTCTAATGATATCGAGCGCGCAACAGATATTGCTCGTAAGATGGTTACTCAATGGGGTTTCTCTGAAAAGCTTGGCCCTCTGCTGTATGCAGAAGATGAAGGCGAAGTGTTCTTAGGGCGTAGTGTAACTCAGACTAAACATGTGTCTGACGATACAGCGAAGTTGATTGATGACGAAGTTCGTCAGATCATTGACCGCAACTACGATCGTGCGAAGAAGATTCTTCAAGAGAACATGGATATCATGCATGCGATGAAAGATGCGCTGATGAAGTATGAAACCATTGATGCTCGCCAGATTGATGACTTAATGGAGCGCAAAGCTGAAATTCGTGAGCCTGCGGGCTGGAGTGATAACTCAGCAAGCAAACCAGAAGACAGCGACAAGCCTCAAGCAAAGCAAGAAGTTAAAGAAGAAGCAACGGAGACTGCGAAAGATGCAGAACAGCCTAGCTCTTCTGAAACAACTTCTAACGAAGCGCCTGAAAAGAAAGACTCTGAATAAAGAGTATCGATAATATTAAACCCCGAGTTATCTCGGGGTTTTTGTGTTTATGATGATGATTACAGCAAATAACAAATCTTTGGACCTTTCGCGTCCACATGTCATGGCCATTCTAAATGTGACACCGGATTCCTTTTCGGATGGCGGTAAATACAACTCAATTGAACTTGCTCTTGCTCAAGTTGATAAAATGATAAAGGCTGGTGTAAGTATTGTTGATGTTGGTGGTGAATCAACAAGACCTGGTGCACCGGATGTGTCTTTGGAAGAAGAGCTTAGGCGTGTTGTCCCAGTAATCAAAGCCATTCGTGAAAAATATGATGTATGGATTTCCGTTGACACCAGTAAAGCAGAAGTGATGCGTCAAGCAATTGATGCTGGGGCTGATTTGATCAATGACATCCGCTCGCTGCAAGAGCCAGGTGCTCTGGAAGTCGCAGCAGAAGCAAACCTTCCAATTTGTCTGATGCATATGAAAGGTCAGCCTAGGACCATGCAAGTTGACCCTCATTATGATGATTTAATGGGGGACGTGTCGGCTTTTCTAGAAGAACGTATCGCGGCGTGTGAAGCAGCAGGGATTGATAAATCTCAACTGATTCTCGATCCTGGGTTTGGCTTTGGCAAAACAATCGAACACAATTATCATATGCTTGCTCATCTTGAAAAGTTTCATGAATTCGGCCTGCCTATTTTGGCTGGCATGTCTCGTAAATCCATGATCTTCAAACTGTTAGACAAGCCAGCGGCAGAGTGTACGAACGCAAGTGTCGTTTGTGCTACGATTGCCGCGATGAAAGGCGCGCAGATCATTCGCGTGCATGACTTTGAAGAGACAATCGAAGCGATGAAAGTTGTTGAGATGACGAAAAACAATATTTAAAAATAATAAAGGAAAGTTTATGTCGAATGAAAGACGTTACTTTGGTACTGACGGTGTGCGCGGTAAAGTAGGACAATACCCAATCACTCCAGACTTCGTACTTAAGCTTGGCTGGGCTGCTGGTCGTGTACTAGCGAAACAAGGCACAAAGAAAGTTATCATAGGTAAAGATACACGTATTTCAGGTTATATGCTTGAATCTGCACTAGAGGCTGGCCTTGCAGCTGCGGGACTTAAAGCAACATTTACTGGTCCCATGCCAACTCCAGCTGTGGCATATTTAACTCAGACTTTCCGTGCCGAGGCTGGTATTGTGATTTCTGCATCACATAACCCATATTACGACAACGGCATTAAATTCTTTTCTTCTGAGGGTACTAAGCTACCTGACGATATCGAATTGGCGATCGAAGCTGAGTTAGATAAAGAAATTGAATGTGTGGAGTCTGCTGAGCTTGGTAAAGCAACCCGCCTAAATGATGCAGCTGGTCGTTACATCGAATTCTGTAAGAGTACTTTCCCATCTGAGTTGAGCCTTGCGAACTTTAAGATCGTAGTAGACTGTGCGCACGGTGCAACGTACCACATCGCTCCAAATGTTTTCAAAGAACTTGGGGCAGAAGTTATCGCTATGGGCGTAGAGCCTAACGGCATCAACATTAATGAAAAAGTGGGCGCAACAGACGTACGAGCTCTTCAACAGCGTGTTGTTGAAGAGCAAGCGCATCTTGGTCTCGCATTTGATGGTGATGGTGACCGCATCATTATGGTCGACCACCTAGGTAACAAAGTTGATGGTGACCAAATTGCTTATATCATCGCTCGTGATGCACTTCGTCGTGGTGAGCTAAAGGGTGGTGTTGTTGGTACACTAATGACTAACTTGGGTATGGAAAATGGTTTAAAGCAGCTAGGCATTCCGTTTGTACGTGCTGCTGTTGGTGACCGTTATGTCATGGAGCAACTGCTAGAAAAAGGTTGGAAAATTGGTGCTGAAAACTCAGGCCATGTGATCTTATTAGATAAAGTCACAACCGGCGATGCGATTGTTGCTGCACTTCAAGTACTTGCTTCTGTAATTGGCAGCGATATGTCTTTATATGAACTATCGCAAGGAATGACATTATATCCTCAGGTTTTAGAAAATGTCCGTTTCTCAGGAGAAAGTAACCCTCTTGAAGCTACAGCTGTATTAAACGCTGTCGCTGAAGTAGAGGCGACACTTGGTGATAAAGGGCGTGTACTGCTGCGTAAGTCTGGCACTGAGCCTTTGATCCGCGTTATGGTGGAAGGCGAAGATGGTGAACTAGTTCAACACTCAGCATTGAAAATCGCTGAGGCTGTTAAAGCAAGTTGTTAATCATTGCGTTAAAGCATGTCTTGAATGAAAAGGGCATCTTTTGCCCTTTTTTTGAGCGCTTAACGCATTGGCATTGATTTTTTACTAATTTTCCCTTGTCAGCGTTACTGGCTTTCGCTAGTATTGCTCCGCCTCCCGTTAGGAGGTCGCTAGCCTTGTTCATTATGATTTGTTCTTTTGAACGGCGCTGGCTCAACAATTTGGAACATAGGTGGAAAAAATGTTTTCAGTTCTACTTGTGATTTACCTGTTGGCAGCGCTTGGTGTGATTGGCCTTGTGTTGATTCAACAAGGTAAAGGCGCAGATATGGGAGCCTCGTTCGGTGCTGGTGCTTCAAACACAGTGTTTGGTGCTGGCGGCTCAGGTAATTTCTTAACCCGAACAACTGCTATTTTAGCAACCGTATTCTTTATCGTTAGCTTGTTACTTGGTCGTATGTCTACGCACCAGACTGAATCACAATGGGTAGACCCAACGTTAGGTCAACCAGTTGTCGAACAAGTTAAGGATGCAGCGAGTGAAGTTCCTGCCCCTGCGGGTGATGAAATTCCTCAATAAGCTGTAAGGTTTTGATGCCGAGATGGTGAAATTGGTAGACACGCTAGCATGAGGTGCTAGTGCCTTAGGTGTGAGGGTTCGAGTCCCTCTCTCGGCACCATGTATTTACAAACTTGTAAATCACTTGTTTGCGAGTATAATGCTCAGCAAGTCGGACGCGGGGTGGAGCAGCTTGGTAGCTCGTCGGGCTCATAACCCGAAGGTCGTCGGTTCAAATCCGGCCCCCGCAACCAATCTCTTTCTTTAAAAGGAAATCGTAGATTGGCAAGTTTGCGTAGTGCTAACCACACTACGAGTTAAGAAAAGCAATTGTTGGCTATTCTTAACGTATCAGGGTCCAGCAGCATAAAACCCCGACTATCGGGGTTTTTTGTTATCTGAGCTTTTTGAAATAGCTCAGATACTGCTTGGTTTTTTGATTGGGCTCTGAGCCCTTTTTTTGTTTCTGGAGTGGTTAAATGACTGGTTTAGAAAGACAACTTACTGAAATGCTTGACGCGCCAGTAGCGGCATCAGGTTATGAGTTAGTTGGATTAGAATTCATTCGTGCAGGCGCGCACTCAACGTTACGTATCTACATTGACCATGAAAATGGTATTAACGTAGACGACTGTGCAGAAGTTAGCCACCAAGTTAGTGCAGTTTTAGACGTTGAAGATCCAATTTCTGTTGCTTACAGCCTAGAAGTGTCTTCTCCAGGTTTAGAAAGACCACTTTTTAAAGCAGCACATTACGAGCAATTTATTGGTCACGAGGTCAGCATCGTATTGAAAATGGCTGTAGCAAACCGTCGTAAGTGGAAAGGTATTATCCACGGTGTTGATGGCGAAACAGTGACAATTACTGTAGACGGTCAGCAAGAAGAGTTTGCTCTAAGTAACATTTCCAAAGCTAACCTGATCCCTAAATTTTAGTTCCCTAAAAAAGTTTAAGCTTAGAGGCTAAATACAATGAGTAAAGAAATTTTAGCGGTAGCAGAAGCGGTATCGAACGAAAAAGCGGTACCTCGTGAGCGTATCTTTGAGGCTCTTGAGATTGCTCTAGCAACTTCTACAAAGAAAAAATACGAAATCGAAATCGACGTACGTGTTGCCATTGACCGTAAAACCGGTGAATTTGTAACTTACCGCCGTTGGTTAGTTGTTGATGACGTTGAGAACCCTACAAAAGAGATCTCACTAGAAGCAGCGCAATACGAAGATGATTCAATCGAGCTTGGCGACTACGTAGAAGACGAAATCGAATCAGTAACGTTTGACCGTATTACGACTCAAACTGCTAAGCAAGTTATCGTACAAAAAGTTCGTGAAGCTGAGCGCGCACAAATCGTTGAACAGTTCATCGACAATGAAGGTGATCTAATCACTGGTGTCGTGAAAAAAGTAAACCGTGACACAATCGTGCTTGATCTTGGTAATAACGCTGAAGCGGTAATCCTGCGTGATGACCAACTTCCTCGTGAAAACTTCCGTCCAGGCGACCGCGTACGTGGCCTTCTTTACAAAGTCGCGCCTGAAGCACGTGGTTTCCAATTGTTCATCACTCGTTCTAAGCCAGAAATGTTGGCAGAACTGTTCCGTGTTGAAGTGCCTGAAATCGCAGAAGATATTATCGAGTTGAAAGGCGCAGCACGTGATCCTGGTTCTCGCGCTAAGATCGCTGTCAAAACAAATGACAAACGTATCGACCCTGTAGGTGCGTGTGTTGGTATGCGTGGTGCACGTGTACAAGCTGTTTCTGGCGAACTTGGTGGTGAGCGTATCGATATCGTTCTTTGGGATGATAACCCAGCTCAATTCGTTATCAACGCAATGGCGCCAGCTGATGTTGCTTCTATCATCGTTGATGAGGATGCACACTCAATGGACATCGCAGTTGAAGCTGACAACCTAGCGCAAGCTATTGGTCGTAACGGTCAAAACGTGCGTCTAGCATCTCAACTAACAGGTTGGGAACTGAATGTTATGACAGTTGCTGATCTTCAGAAGAAACACGCTGAAGAATCACAAGCATCTATTGAAAACTTCATGAAGTACCTAGATATTGAAGAAGACTTCGCTCAACTTCTTGTTGAAGAAGGTTTCTCAACGCTAGAAGAAATCGCATACGTGCCAGTTAACGAGCTACTAGAAATCGATGGTTTGAATGAAGAACTAATCGAAGAGCTTCGTGGACGTGCAAAAGATGCACTAACGACGATCGCACTAGCACAAGAAGAGTCTTTTGAAGGTCTAGAACCAGCTGAGGACCTACTTGCACTTGAAGGTCTTGAGCGTGAGATGGCATTTAAATTGGCAGCGAAAGGTGTAGCGACACTGGAAGATCTTGCTGACCAAGGTATTGACGATTTAGAAGGTATCGAAGGCCTGACCGAAGAACGTGCAGGTGAGCTAATTATGGCCGCACGTAACATCTGTTGGTTCGGCGAAGAAGCATAATTTTCGGCAAGGAGGAAGCGGCATGACACAATTAACAGTTAAAGCACTGAGTGATGAGATTGGTACGCCAGTCGACCGCTTGATTGAACAACTTGCTGACGCTGGCATTAAAAAGGCGAGCTCTGACAATGTTACTGATGAAGAGAAGCAGAAGCTTCTCTCTCATTTAAAGAAAGAACACGGTGATAAATCAGGTGATTCAGAGCCGACTCGCCTTACGCTTCAGCGTAAAACTCGTAGTACACTTAGTGTGAACGCGGGTGGTGGTAAGAGTAAGAATGTTCAGGTTGAGGTGCGCAAAAAACGTACATACGTGAAGCGCAGCACAATTGAAGATGAAGCGAAACGTGAAGCTGAAGAAGCAGCACAACGTGAAGCAGAAGAAGCAGCAAAACGTGCAGCAGAAGAAGCTGCAAAACGTGAAGCTGAAGAAGCTGCAAAACGTGAAGCTGAAGAAGCTGCAAAACGTGAAGCGGAAGAAAAAGCGAAACGTGAAGCTGAAGAAAAAGCGAAGCGAGACGTAGATACGAATGCACAACGTAATGCTGAAGAAAAAGCAAAGCGTGATGCTGAAGAGAAAATTAAGCAAGAAGCAGCGCGAAAAGAGGCCGACGAGCTTAAACGTCGTCAGGAAGAAGAAGCTAAGCGTAAGGCTGAAGAGGAAAGTCAGCGCAAGCTTGAAGAAGCTCGCGAATTGGCTGAAAAGAATAAAGAGCGTTGGTCTGCTGCAGAAGAGAAAAAGGGTGATATGGAAGATACAGATTACCATGTAACGACTTCACAATACGCACGTGAAGCCGAAGATGAAGCAGATCGCAAAGTAGAAGGCGGTCGTCGTAAGAAGAAAAAAGCAGCTTCGGGTAAAGACGACCAAGCTCGCGGTGGCCGTAACAACCAACGTGGCGGTAGAGGTCGTAAGGGCAAACTTGCTAAGCCGACTTCAATGCAGCACGGGTTTGATAAGTCAGCAACGGTTGCTAAGCAAGACGTTGTAATTGGCGAAACGATCGTTCTATCAGAACTCGCTAACAAGATGTCGGTTAAAGCGACAGAAGTTATCAAAGTAATGATGAAGATGGGCGCTATGGCGACTATCAACCAAGTGATCGACCAAGAAACAGCACAACTTGTTGCTGAAGAAATGGGCCATAAAGTAGTTCTTCGTAAAGAGAACGAACTGGAAGAAGCGGTACTATCTGACCGTGACACTAACGCGGAAGCAGTTCCACGTGCTCCAGTTGTTACTATCATGGGTCACGTTGACCACGGTAAAACGTCAACACTTGACTACATCCGTCGCACACACGTTGCTTCTGGCGAAGCGGGTGGTATTACTCAGCACATTGGTGCGTACCACGTTGAAACAGACAACGGCATGATCACGTTCCTTGATACTCCTGGACACGCAGCGTTTACTGCAATGCGTGCTCGTGGTGCTCAAGCAACAGATATCGTTGTTCTTGTAGTTGCAGCAGACGATGGCGTAATGCCACAAACAGTAGAAGCGATTCAGCACGCGAAAGCGGCAGGCGTTCCTCTAATTGTTGCTGTGAACAAGATCGATAAAGAAGACGCGAACCCAGATAACGTTAAGAACGAGCTTGCTCAATACGACGTTATTCCTGAAGAGTGGGGCGGTGAGAACATGTTCGTTCACATCTCTGCTAAACAGGGTACAAACATCGATGGTCTTCTAGAAGCAATCCTTCTTCAGTCTGAAGTTCTTGAACTTACAGCTGTAGCTGAAGGCATGGCATCTGGTGTTGTTGTTGAATCTCGCCTAGATAAAGGTCGTGGTCCAGTTGCAACAGTACTTGTTCAATCAGGTACACTAAACAAAGGCGACATCGTTCTTTGTGGTCAAGAATACGGCCGTGTTCGTGCAATGCGTGATGAGCTAGGTAAAGAAATTACTTCGGCTGGCCCATCTATCCCTGTAGAGATCCTAGGTCTTTCAGGTGTACCATCTTCAGGTGATGAAGCAACAGTAGTTCGTGACGAGCGTAAAGCGCGTGAAGTAGCTAACTACCGTGCTGGTAAGTTCCGTGAAGTGAAACTTGCTCGTCAGCAGAAATCTAAACTAGAGAACATGTTCTCTAACATGACTGCTGGTGAAGTTGCTGAACTTAACGTTGTACTTAAAGCAGACGTTCAAGGTTCTGTAGAAGCAATCGCAGACTCACTAGTTAAGCTATCTACTGACGAAGTTAAAGTGAACATCGTTGGTTCTGGTGTTGGTGGTATTACTGAAACTGACGTAGTACTAGCGGAAGCTTCAAACGCAATCATCCTTGGCTTTAACGTTCGAGCAGATGCTTCTGCTCGTCGTGCTGTTGAAGCCGCAGCTGTTGACTTACGTTACTACTCAATCATTTACCAATTGATTGACGAAGTGAAACAAGCAATGGGCGGTATGCTTGCTCCAGAATTCAAGCAAGAGATCATTGGTCTTGCTGAAGTTCGTGACGTGTTTAAGTCACCGAAACTGGGCGCTATCGCTGGTTGTATGGTTACAGAAGGTGTGATCAAGCGTAACAACCCAATCCGTGTACTACGTGATAACGTTGTTATTTACGAAGGTGAACTAGAGTCACTACGTCGTTTCAAAGATGACGTTCAAGAAGTTAAGAATGGCTACGAATGTGGTATCGGCGTTAAGAACTACAATGATGTTCGCGTTGGTGACCA
The DNA here is from genome assembly GCF_033338655.1 of Vibrio sp. Vb1729. Classification (NCBI taxonomy): domain Bacteria; kingdom Pseudomonadati; phylum Pseudomonadota; class Gammaproteobacteria; order Vibrionales; family Vibrionaceae; genus Vibrio; species Vibrio sp. Vb1729. Next base: position 119,628 of record NZ_JAWOTB010000033.1, read on the forward strand.
AATCGAAGTCTTCGAAATCGTTGAAATTAAACGTACTCTAGACTAATTGACTAAAATTACTAATATTGTCTTTGAAAGATAAGTAGTAATTGGTTGTTGAATACACCATGGGGGGCTGGCTTTGACCAACCCCCCATTCTTTCTATATAAGAGTAAAGATATGTCAAAAGAATTTAGCCGCACGCAGCGCGTTGCACAGCAGCTGCAAAAAGAACTAGCGATGATCCTTCAACGTGAAGTTCGTGACTCTCGCCTTGGCATGGTGACGATCTCAGACGTAGAAGTCTCTCGTGACCTAGCTTACGCAAAAGTATTTGTGACCTTCCTGTGTGTGGGTGAGCAAACACCAGAATCATGTCTAGCAGCGCTACGTGAGCACGAAGTGCACATTCGCATGATGTTAGGTAAGCGTATTCGTCTACGTTTAACGCCAGAAATCCGCTTCCACTATGACAATACGCTTGTTGAAGGTATGCGTATGTCTAACCTAGTGTCTGAAGTCGTTAGTTCAGACAAACAAAAGCAAAAAGATTCTGGTCGTGAGGACGAAGAATAATGGCTCGTCGTCGTAAAGGTCGTCCAATTAATGGCGTTATACTGTTGGACAAACCAACAGGTATCTCTTCCAATGATGCACTGCAAAAAGTAAAGCGAATCTACTTTGCTGAGAAAGCAGGCCACACTGGAGCCTTGGACCCATTAGCGACAGGCATGCTGCCAATTTGCTTGGGTGAAGCGACAAAATTTTCTCAGTTTCTTCTTGATTCTGATAAACGCTACCGTGTGATCGCAAAGCTGGGTGAACGTACCAATACGTCTGACTCGGATGGTGAAGTTGTAGAGACTCGTCCAGTCGATGTTACGTTAGACAAGCTAGAGGCGTGCATCGATCAGTTCCGTGGTGAATCTGATCAAGTGCCTTCCATGTTCTCTGCGTTGAAGTATCAAGGTAAACCCTTGTATGAATACGCTCGTAAAGGCATCGAAGTTCCGCGTGAATCTCGTAAGATCACGGTATATGAGATTGTTCTTCACCGTTTTGAAGGCGATGAAGTAGAGATGGAAGTGCACTGCTCTAAAGGTACCTATATTCGTACTATCGTTGATGATCTGGGCGAAATGTTAGGTTGTGGTGCGCACGTAACTATGCTTCGTCGTACTGGTGTTGCTAAATACCCTTACGAGAATATGGTAACACTCGAGCAACTAAATGAGTTGCTAGAGCAAGCTCACCGCGAGGAACGAGCACCTCGAGAGCTACTGGACCCACTGCTTTTGCCAATGGATACAGCGGTAGAAGACTTACCAGAAGTCAACTTGGTGCCTGAACTGGCGAATATGGTCCAACATGGGCAGCCCGTTCAAGTATTTGGTGCTCCGACTGAGGGCTCACTTCGCCTTACTATGGGTGAAGAACGCTTGTTTATTGGCGTTGGCGAAATGAACGAAGATGGCAAAATCGCTCCTAAGCGATTGGTCGTGTTCCGAGATGACGTTGCATCCAAGTAAATGATTGAAAATACCGACCTGAGTGTCGGTATTTTTATATTGCACGAGATAGGAAATTTCCCTATAATCCGCGCTTCGCGTAGCGGCTGAATCAGAGATTGGCTGCTACAACTTTAAACCTACTCTTATTAGGAGAGAATTATGTCTCTGAATGCAGAAACTAAAGCAGCAATCGTTGCAGAATACGCACAAGGCGAAGGCGACACTGGTTCACCAGAAGTTCAAGTAGCTCTACTTACAGCTTCTATCAACCACCTACAAGGTCACTTCAAAGCGCACAAAGGCGATCACCACAGCCGTCGTGGTCTTCTACGCATGGTTTCTCGTCGTCGTAAGCTTCTAGATTACCTAAAAGGTAAAAACCTAGCTCGCTACCAAGACCTAATCAAACGTCTAGGCCTACGTCGCTAATCAGCGACTGCATAGCAGTTTGTCTAAAAAGGGGCTTTATGCCCCTTTTTTGTTGCCTAAATTTAGCCAAATTAGACTTATGCCGTTATAATACTGGCGGCTAAACCTTGTAAGAGGTTTTCTCAAAAGCTCATAGCATTACAGTCAACCACGTCGACCAAAAGGTCGCGACTATTCAAAAGGAATTTCCGAGTTTCTTTTTACTAGTCGCGATTCGTAATGCCTTGAGTGTCAATTAACACATCTAAGATTTCTTTAAGCACTAAAGGAAGATTAGAAACAAGGAATAACAATGTTCGAAAAACCAGTTGTTAAAACGTTCCAGTACGGTAACCACACAGTTACTTTAGAAACTGGCGTTATTGCACGTCAAGCTACAGCAGCAGTTATGGTCACAATGGATGATACGTCTGTATTCGTATCTGTTGTAGGTAAAAAAGAAGCCGTTGCAGGTCAAGACTTCTTCCCACTAACGGTTAACTACCAAGAGCGTACTTACGCTGCGGGTAAAATCCCAGGCGGCTTCTTCAAACGTGAAGGTCGTCCTTCTGAAGGCGAAACGCTAACAGCTCGTCTAATCGACCGTCCAATCCGTCCGCTATTCCCAGACGCGTTTAAAAACGAAGTTCAGGTTATCGCGACAGTAATGTCTGTAAACCCAGATGTTCAGCCAGATATCGTTACAATGATCGGTACTTCTGCTGCTCTTGCTATCTCTGGCATTCCATTCAACGGCCCTATCGGTGCGGCGCGTGTTGGTCATATCGATGGTCAGCTTGTACTTAACCCTAGCCAAACTGAACTAGAAACTTCTAAGCTTGACCTTGTTGTTGCAGGTACAGAGTCAGCAGTACTGATGGTTGAGTCAGAAGCGGACAACCTAACTGAAGAAGAAATGCTAGCGGCGGTTGTTTATGGTCATGACCAACAACAAGTTGCTATTAAAGCTATCAACGAATTCAAAGTAGAAGTTGCAACTCCTGCTTGGGATTGGGTTGCTCCTGAAGAGAACACAGCGCTTAAAAATAAGATTGCTGATCTAGCAGAAGCTAAACTTGTTGAGGCCTACCAAATTACTGAGAAAATGGCTCGTTACGACCGCATCCATGAGATCGCTGCGGAAGTAAATGAAGTTCTTCTTGCTGAAGATCCTGAAGCAGATACAAAAGAAATCCACACTATCTTCCATGATCTAGAGAAGACAGTAGTACGTAGCCGTATTATTGCAGGTAACCCTCGTATCGATGGCCGTGAAAAAGACATGGTTCGTGCACTAGATGTACGTACTGGTGTTCTTCCTCGTACTCACGGTAGCGCGCTATTCACTCGTGGTGAAACTCAGGCGATCGTTACGGCAACGCTAGGTACTCAGCGTGATGCTCAAATCATCGATGAGCTAACTGGTGAGCGTAAAGATCACTTCCTACTGCACTACAACTTCCCTCCATACTGTGTAGGTGAAACTGGTTTTGTAGGTTCTCCTAAGCGTCGTGAAATCGGCCACGGTAAACTGGCGAAGCGTGGTATTGCTGCAGTAATGCCTTCTGTTGATGAGTTCCCATACACAGTACGTGTTGTATCGGAAATCACTGAATCTAACGGTTCATCTTCAATGGCTTCAGTATGTGGTACTTCTCTTGCACTTATGGACGCAGGTGTGCCAATCAAAGCATCTGTTGCTGGTATCGCAATGGGTCTTGTTAAAGAAGGTGACGATTTCGTTGTACTTTCTGACATCCTTGGCGATGAAGACCACCTAGGTGACATGGACTTTAAAGTAGCAGGTACTAACACTGGTATCACTGCACTTCAAATGGACATCAAGATCGAAGGCATCACTAAAGAAATCATGCAAATTGCGCTTAACCAAGCTCAAGGCGCACGTAAGCACATCCTATCTGTAATGGATGAAGCAATCTCTGGTGCTCGTGAAGACATCTCTGAATTTGCTCCGCGTATTCACACGATGAAGATCAGCGCTGAGAAGATCAAAGACGTTATCGGTAAAGGTGGTGCAGTTATCCGTGCTCTAACTGAAGAGACTGGTACAACTATCGAAATCGAAGACGACGGTACTATCAAGATTGCGGCAACTGAAGGCACTGCTGCGAAAGAAGCTATCCGCCGTATCGAAGAGATCACTGCTGAAGTGGAAGTGGGCCGTATCTACACAGGTAAAGTTGCACGTCTAGCTGACTTCGGTGCATTCGTAACGGTTCTTCCAGGCAAAGATGGTCTTGTACACATTTCTCAAATCGCAGAAAAACGCGTAGAGAAAGTGTCTGACTACCTAGCTGAAGGTCAAGAAGTTCAAGTTAAAGTTCTTGAAATCGACCGCCAAGGCCGTGTACGTCTAAGCATGAAAGAAGCGGTAGAAAAGCCAGCTGAAGAAGCTGCTGCTGAAGCACCGGCTGCTAAAGACGAGTAAGACAAAATGAGACTTTCAGCCTTTTATTAGATTAAGGGCCTGAAAGCATGTTATAAAAGGGGAGCATTTTCGCTCCCCTTTTTTGGTTTGTTTCGATGTATTAACCTCAAACGAGGTTATCGCCTATATTGCATTAAGAGAAACAAATCTTGAGCGGTCCAAACAGGAGTATCAATTAGTGAAATGGTTTCAAACCGCAATTTTATGTGTTGCTATCGCGCTGACCGGTTGTGCAAATACTTCTCAACAATCAGCACAAAAGTGGTTATATCCACCGATGGCGGTGCCACTTCAGCCTAGTGTTCAACAAGAAGTACAAATCGCGCGTCTCTCGCAGTTGCTACAACGTCCCGACCTTAGTGATGAAGTGCGCGCTAAAATGCATTATGAGCGCGGTAGCTACTACGATAGCGTTGGTTTGCGTGATCTTGCCCGTTTGGACTTTAACCAGTCTTTGCAGTTGAATCCTGCTCAGCCGGACATCTTCAATCTTTTGGGAGTATACTTTACCCAAGTAGGAGAGTTTGATGCGGCATATGAAGCGTTTGACTCGACCATAGAGTTGGCTCCTGATAATACCTATGCTGAGCGCAACCGTGCGATTGCACTGTATTATGGTGGCCGAATCGATCTCGCTTTAGAAGATATGACCAAGCACTATCAAGAAATGCCAACGGATCCTTTTCGTTCATTATGGCTGTACATCATCGAAGCTGAGCAAAATCCAGAGCAAGCAAAAGCCAATCTTCAACAGCGTTATTTACGAGATCGTAGTGAAGAGTGGGGATGGGTTCTTGTTGCTATCATGCTACGAGACGTCTCGGACGAAGACGCGCTTAAAGCAATTATGGATGGAACGAGAGAGAACTATCGCCTAGCTGAACGATTGACGGAAACGTATTTCTACCTTGGAAAGCGTAATCAGCTTGAAGGTGATATCGCAAGTGCCATCTCACTTTATAAGCTCGCGATTTCGTTCAACGTTTACGATTATGTTGAGCATCGCTATTCTTTCTTGGAATTGGCGCAAATTTACGATCAATTACAGCAAGATAGATTGGCCAAGTTAAAGGCTGCCAAGAAGCTGGAAATTGAATGATTTAGAGCCGCTCGATGAGAGCGGCTTTTTTTATGATTGAACTTGATGAGTGACTCATTTAAAATAGTTAGTCTTGCTAACTAAGTGGTGGTGGCTTTTATGGCATTAGAAGAAAGCTTGATTGATTTAGAGCGTTTTTGCGCCAAAGCTTGGCGTGTCTATGCCAAAGAAGATCCATTATCACATCTAAGCTTTAATGAGTTCGATTATTTACGTGTGATTCAGGTTTACCCTGAGGGTGTGCGAATAACCGATCTTGCAGAAGAGCTGCAAGTGACTAAGCCTTCCGCATCGACAATGGTTGTGCGTTTGGAAAAAAAGGGTTTGGTGAAACGCATCGCATGTAATGAGGATGCTCGTGCTAAGCGTGTGTTGCTTACGGAAGAAGTCGCAGAAAAAATGTCTTTGGAGCAGGTAGTGTACAAAGATATCTCTGACCAAATGATGCAACAATTAAATCAGCAAGAAGCTGAACAGTTACAAGCTTTATTGAATAAAGCATTGAGTAATAAGTCATTTTAAACTAAAGCAAAGGCCTCAGCTGTATGGTTTAGTTTTTGTTGTTTCATCTTTCTTTTATTTAATTTAACCATTTAGTTAGTCTTGCTAATTAAATGGTTAGCTTTGCTAACTACTGGTGACAGTCATGCAAAACTCAATTTATAGACAGTTTTGGAAATATACGATTCCAACCGTCGCAGCAATGCTCGTAAACGGTTTGTATCAAATAGTTGATGGCATTTTTATTGGCCGTTATGTTGGCGCTGACGGATTAGCTGGGATCAATGTTGCGTGGCCTATTATCGGTTCGATCCTCGGTATAGGAATGATGATTGGGGTGGGGACTGGCGCGCTGACTTCGATCAAGCAAGGAGAGAACGATCATGAAGGCGCTAAGCGAATCCTAACGACCGGATTGACGTTGTTAGCGGCATTGATGCCGGTCGTTGCTACAATATTGTTCTTGTTTTCGGATGAATTTATTCGCTGGCAAGGTGCGGAAGGGCGAGTGTTTGAACTTGCGCTGCAATATTTGCATATTCTGATTGTCGCGTGCGTATTCACGTTGGGTTCTATCGCAGTTCCGTTTTTATTACGCAATGACGACAGCCCGAACTTAGCAACGATTTTGATGGTCATCGGTGCCGTTATTAACATTGTATTAGACTACGTATTTATTGCTTGGTTGGAGTGGGAGTTAACCGGAGCCGCTATTGCCACTGCACTTGCACAATTAGTGGTCACTGTGCTCGGTATTGGTTACTTCTTTACTTCAAAAGCAACATTACGCCTTCGTATCCGCGATTTCAAAGTTCAGGTTGATGCTGCACCAAAGATTATCATGATAGGTACATCAAGTTTCTTTATGTACGCCTACGGCTCTGTGATGGTGGCACTGCACAACGCGTTATTTGCTCAATACGGAAGTGCAATGTTGATCGGAGCGTACGCCATTTTGGGGTACATCGTGACGGTTTACTATCTGATAGCCGAAGGAATTGCGAATGGTATGCAGCCTTTAGTGAGCTTCAACCACGGTGCACGTAATCAGGAGAACATCAGAAAGTTATTAAAGGTCGCGATGGGGACATCTGTGCTTGGTGGGGGGGCGTTCGTTGTTTTGATGAACCTTTTCCCGTACGAACTGGTTGCGGTGTTTAATAATGCTGACCAACAGTTGATTGATAGCACCGTGATCGGGATTCGTTTACACATGTTTGCGTTGTTCTTAGATGGTTTTTTAGTTGTGGCGGCCGCGTACTATCAATCAGTAAACAAAGGCAGCAAAGCTATGTTTGTAACACTAGGCAACATGCTGGTCCAGTTGCCATTCTTGTTCATTATGCCGAAACTTTTCGGCGTGACAGGTATTTGGTTAGCTTTCCCATTGTCTAACATTGCATTGAGTTTGGTCGTGATCAGTATGTTGTGGCGAGATGTGAAAAAGCTGCTTAATGAGAGTTCTGTCGAACCAAGGGTGCAAGCCTGCTAACAAAAGCTAACAGATAAAAGCGAGGCTAGGCCTCGCTTTTATCTTTAAGGATTAAATGGTTTTTACTTCTAAGCCCGCTAGTTGATGCCAATAGCCATTGCATTGGCGGCTTTCGAGCTTTTCAGGATTATCGCCGTATTCGTTTGAGCGAAAACGCTCTAACTCTGAAAAAATGTCCATACCAAGAGGGCTTAACCGGACCACATCAACCAGCCCTTTCATACTTGGTAAGTCATTGATGAGGTTGTAGCAATACCCTGACTGTGTTTGAATGCCGTTAAGGTTAAAGACTTCTTGCCCTTCTTGGCTGCTGACCTGGATACCCGTAGGGTATTTGATACAGCAGGTTTCGCAATCGTCTTTCGCTCGGTTTTCAGCTCGGGCTGTGAAACAGCGAGCGGAATACGCTAAAGGCAAATAACCGTGGCTAAATACCTCAACTTCAAACTTGTTACGAATACCAAGCTCGTCACACTGAACTAAAGTATCGTTTAACCATTCGCGAGAGAGTTCGACAGGCATGCACCAACGCATCATACCTTGCTTCAAAAATAAGTTGAGCGTGTGTGCGTTATAAGTATTGATTGCAGGGCCAACGACGAAAGGCACTTTATGCTCTGATGCCAATTGAACAGCAGATACGTCATTTGCTTCAATCGCGAAGTCACCGTTGTCGATGTACTTCTTCATTATGTTTACTTCACTCGGAGCTTCTAGTAGTGCCATCGTTGATAGCACCACTTGCTTGCCAGATGCAGACAGCTCTTTTGCGATTTCAAGCCAATGCGAAGGCTTCATTTCTCGACGTTTTGAGCATACGGTTTCCCCAAGATAGATGATGTCCGCGGAGCTTGATTTCGCTTGTTCATAAAACGCTTCGATGTCTTGTTTTGGCCAGAAGTACAACAGCGGGCCAAGCGCGTATTTCATTGAATTATCCATCTTAACCTCTATTGCCATTTGCGGTGATAAGCACCAAGTGTGGTCTGCGTACCTTCAGACACGTTTGCCAATGCGGCATCCCAAGCCGCTTCGACTTGGTAAGCTTCTGGGTTTGCTTGGTAACGGTCAATCGCGGCTCGCCATGTTCGAGTGACTTGTTCTACGTAAGCAGGGCTACGTTGGCGACCTTCAATTTTTACAGAAGCCACATTTGCAGCAAATAGTTCTGGCAGCATAGAGAGGGTGTTCAAACTGGTTGGTTCTTCCAGTGCGTGGTAGCGTTTTTTCTCGCCTTCGATTTCAGCTTCGAAACGACCTTTACACAAGGTAGGGTAGCCCGCATTTTCACCGGTGCTGTAGCGATCGATCAAAATGTCGTTAAGGCGGGATTCCAGACCATTTTCTGTTTCTTGCCAGCGAACGTACTTAGCTGGAGAGCATGCTCCCACAGTGTTTGGAGACTCACCTGTCATGTATGACGATAGGTAGCAGCGACCTTCAGACATGATACAAAGGCTACCAAAAGCAAAGACTTCTAACTCGACATCGCTAGTGATGTTGCGCGAAAGCTGTTTGACCTGATGAATCGATAAAACGCGAGGTAGTACCACACGTTTTACGTTGAAGTTTTGTTTGTAAAAATCAATGGCTGCGACGTTGGTCGCTGATGCTTGCACTGAAAGGTGTAGTTCCAGATCGGGATATTTGCGAACCGCGTACTCCAGCACTGCAATGTCTGCAACAATCAGCGCGTCTACACCCAGTGCCGCTGCATTGTCTACTGCGTTCGTCCAGCGCTCGAAGCCATTGGGATGAGCGAAGGTATTCAACGCGACATGAATTTTTTTATTGCGGTCATGAACGTATTGCACCGCTTTTTCTAACTTTTTGCCGTTAAAGTTGAGGCCAGCAAAGTGACGGGCGTTGGTATCATCTTTGAAACCAATGTAGACGGCATCGGCACCGCAATCAATCGCAGTTTTTAACGCAGGCAGGTTACCCGCGGGACACAAGAGTTCCATATGCTCACAATCATTGAGAATAAAAAGGTGTCCGCATTTTATGAAGAATTATGAATAGCGAAATTGACCTAAGTTAGGTTTAGCTCAATAAAGTCGATATTTACCCCTTGCGAGTAAGGGTATCGGGTCGGGGTTAGTTCTTGTGACGACGATTCTGTACAAACAGCTCTTCAATTTCATGTTTTGGCTGCGGGCGATAAAAATGGAATCCTTGAATCGCATTACATTGAAGGTTAGAGAGCAGGGTCGCTTGCTGGTGGGTTTCCACCCCCTCGGCAACGACAGTTAAGTCGAGCGACTTACCCAGATTAATGATGTTTTCAATCACAGTGACTTGTTTCGGTAGTGTGTCGATATCATTAATAAAAGCGCGGTCGATTTTTAGCTCGTCAATAGGAAAACGCGCTAAGTAGGAAAGAGAAGAGTAGCCGGTACCAAAGTCATCGATAGAGAGAGCGAAGCCAAGCTTTTTAATCGCATTCAACATTTGCAGTGTATGTTCGCTATCACTCATCACGGCACTTTCGGTTAGCTCGAAGGTAATGCAGCTTGGATCAAGCTCGGTAGTGCGAAGCAGCTTTTCCATAAAGTCGATCAGCTGTGGGTTGCCAAATTGCTCGGGAGAGAGGTTGATGGCGACACGGCCTGGCAGTATGCCTTGTTGCTTCCAACGTTTTACCGTATTGAAAACATCACGCATCACGACACGTCCAAGGTGTTCTATTAACCCAGCGCGCTCGGCGACAGGAATGAATGAGCCAGGACTAATGTACCCTTCGACTGGATGCTTCCAACGAACGAGCGCTTCTGCGCCGTTGATACTGAAGTCTCGCGCGTTAACCTTAGGTTGATACCACACTTCCAAACCGTTCTGCTGCAATGCTTTTTGCAGTTCAATTTCAAGCCACAAACGCATACGCGCTTCTTTGTTCATTTGATCGTTAAATTTGATCAGACGATTTCTACCACGATCTTTGGCTTCATACATCGCAGTATCGGCATTTTGTAGTAGGATTCGCGCATCTTGTCCGTCTTCAGGGTATCGAACGCTACCAATTGAACACGCAAGGCGTTTACTGAAGTGGTGCAAGTCGAAAGGTTGGTTGATCAACGAGATAATGCGATCGGACAAAATTTCAGCCATGCGGGTGTTTTCTGGCTCCGGCAGAATGACGCCAAACTCATCGCCACCCAAATGACCAATAATCGCTTGGTTTGGCAGTAACCGTTTAAGACGGGCCGATACCTCTTGAATCACTTTATCGCCAATATGGTGACCAAGTGAGTCATTAATGTTTTTGAAGTTATCGATATCCAAATAGAACACCAGAAGCGGTGTTTGCTTTTTGATCAGCTGTTCCAAACGTTTGGTGAAGCCAAAGCGGTTGTAGAGTTTGGTGAGCGAGTCAATGTGTATGTCTTCATTCGATGCAGAAGACAGGTTTTTGGGCGCATCATCAGCATCTTGGATTAGGATAATTTGAGATTCGCTACCTAATATCGCCGTGGAATCCGCGTGTAGCTGAACTTTCCGTTCAAAGCCGCATCTTGCACTGGTTAAGCAGACAAAAGGTTTGTCAGAAATTAATGTACTCAATCGATGACTAAATACCTTTTTACTGTTTTCATCGATGAATAAACGACTTAGCTCTTCGCCCAACAATTCATGAGGAGAGTTAAGTCCGAGAAGGCGCGCTGATGCGGGGTTCGCAGAGATGACAATATCATCTTCGATAAGCAGTAAGCCGTCTGGTAGCAGTTGTGTTAACTTCGCAAACTTACTTTCGGACTCTTCTAAGGAGCGAACGAGTATCTGCTTTTCTGAAGTATCGACAGCGTGAAAAACAACAAAGCGAATGTCGTTACCTTCAAAAACTGGCGAAAGACTAAAGTGAAGACTGGTTTCAAGGTCGGTTTCATCGAGCGTGATTTCGGCTTCGACATGTGCCCCTTTGAACGCGCGCTGATAGTATGGTGCAAGCTTCTTATAAAACTGTTCACCCAGCACTTGGCAATCGTTTAAGCCGACGATTTCCTCATGACTTAAACCTGCGATATCGCAGTAACGGTCACTTACCATTCGATAATTGTGTTTTTTATCAAGAATGGCAAAGAAGAAAGGGCTATTTGAGGTTAGCGTGGCAAACCAATGTTTTAATTGCTGGGAAGGCATTAGGGTATTACCGATCTCCAATGAGCCAGATTATTCGTCCGTGTATAAAAAGCGACACCCTGATAAGCCTGCGGCGATCTACCACCAAGCCAAAGTGTTACTTGCCATTAAAGGGCTCGCGGTTTTAGCTGTGCAGTCGACAATCACATGGATACGCTCAGATAACTATAACTTTGAAAATACGGTTGTAAAAGTGTTTATCCACCTGTTCGCATCAATAATACACGTAAGTTCAAAAAAAGAAGCGTTAGTGAGCAATAAACCACCAATCTAAAATAAGCACTTTATTGATACATAACAGTAATCTCATCGCCACGATTGCTTAATATAAGCAACCTAATGACAAAGTAACGGATAATGAACGTGTTAAACAAGATTCGCAGTCAACTAGTAAAGAACGCAGCTAATATTTTGCGTTCTCCAGTCCAGTTATTACCACAGCCAATTCAGCAAAAAGCGTTGCTAGAAGGGCTAAAAATGGTGTTTAAAGAAGCCTTGGAAGATGGTGACTTTGAGTTCCTTGAAGACAAGTGGTTAAAAGTTGCGATTAAAGACTTGAACTTAGCATGGTACATCAGCTATCAAGACGAAAAATTGGTGGTAGCTGAAAAACCAGTTCAGGAAGATGTGAGTTTTAGTGGTAATCTAAACGACCTAGTACTGATTGCTGGTCGTAAAGAAGACCCTGACACACTGTTCTTCCAACGTCGCCTTTCAATTGAAGGTGATACTGAGCTTGGCTTAGAAGTGAAAAACTTAATGGACAGTGTCGACTTAGAGCAGTTACCGAAAGCAATGCAAGTCGCTTTGAATCAATTGGCTGATTTTGTTCAGAAAGGAGTTCAAGCGTCTGCACAACCAACCGGAGTAGCGAATGCTTATTCGAACTGAAGCCCCTGCGGACATTCTTACCATTGACCGCTTATTGAAACACGCCTTCCCAACGGAAGCTGAAGCTGAGCTTGTGATGCGTTTGCGCGAAAACAGCAAATTCACGCTTTCCTTAGTCGCGTGTACAGATGAGGGAGAGGTGATAGGCCATGCTTTATTTAGCCCTGTGACCTTAAATGGTGAAGATTTGTCATGGCAAGGGCTAGCGCCATTAGCTGTTCATGAAGATTACCGTCGCCAAGGCATCGCTGCAGAGTTGATCAAAGAGGGTTTTGATTCACTGCGTGATTTTGGCTACCCAGTGTGTGTGGTGTTGGGCGATCCTGATTATTACGCGCGCCAGGGTTTTCAATCATGCGACGAGATGGGCTTTGAATGTGCTTGGGATGTCCCTAAAGGTGCATTTCGAGTCGCAGAGTTGGTCGAAGGTCAATGTGCTGGACGCTCCGGACGCATAGACTATGCGCCAGAGTTCTCTGAACTGTAAATGAAAGAAGCCCACGACTAAGTGGGCTTCTTTCTTATTCACTGAAAACTGAGATAGGGAGGTTAGGATGACTGGTTACTTTTCTTTTTGCCCCAGACCTCTATTTTCGCTTTTTTACTTACCCCTAGCAGGCTGAGTTTTGTGCTTCCCCAGCTACTGTAAGTCATTTCAATCTGTTTTAGCTTGGCTTCTTTTGTACCTGGAAGGCTCCAGGCACGAGTCGACAATCCGCTTGTTAGTACGCCCATAGAGGAAAGCTTTTTCTCACTACCATCTGTCATGACGACTTTTAAACCATTCATGTCTACCGTTCCTTGCACACATTTTAGTTTTATTTTACTGAAGCTTCGGTTTCGGAATAGGCTATTTGGTGTCACGGTATCTGTTTCTGTATGAAAGTTAACGGTTTTCGTTGCAATCAGCTCCCACTCATCGCTGTTATTAGCAAAAACACTCACGCTGGTGGCGGCTACCAGTGTGCAAAGTAGTAGCGTATTTAAGAATTTCATAATGTACCTCATATGTCATACCCAATGTGTGGCCGTTGGCAAAACGCTATGTTCAGGAATATCCAAATCATCTCATTGTGTTCAGGTGTTCCTTGAAGTCCTTTAGGTATAATCGCGATAATTTGATAGGATTGCCCTCGTTCAAATAGGTGACGGAAAATGTCAATTAACGAGAAACAGTATTTACGTGAAATGGGGATCAGCACATGGGAGCTGGTACACCCTGAAAGACTGGAAGGCTATCAATCGCCATTATTGGATTTGCAAAGTTCATGTAAACTCCTATTGGTATCGCCAATATGTCCAGAAAACGAGACGGCATTGATGTTTGAGCGCGTATTAAAAAGCATTAAGCTCACGCTTGATGATGCGCTACACCTAGAGCCTGAGCGCTTATCCATGCTGGGTGAACATCAGCTAGAGTGGGTGTGGTTTGCAGGCTGTGAGGCTGATCAAAGCATCAAGGCAAAGCACCTGACCTCGCCACTATTACAAGATATTGATGGTAATAACGAACAGCGCCGCGCATTGTGGCAACAAATCTGTTCGTACTCTTCTTAACGGAGCTAATGCGTGACAATTGAAATTACGCCGATGCGTGCAGAGCACCTCGACCAAGTTTGGCAAATCGAGCAGCAAGCACATTCTCACCCTTGGGCCGAATCTTTGGTTCGTGACTTATCCAGTCGCGGTGCTTGCCATCATGTGATGCTGGAAGGCTCTCAAGTGGTTGGTTACTTCTATGGACAGAATATTGTTGGAGAAGTGACACTATTAAATATTGCAGTAGCGCCTTCTCAACAGGGCAGAGGGCTAGGGCAAAAATTGCTGGACGCGTTTATTGAATACTGTGAACAAGCCAAAGCAGAGAGTGCTTGGTTAGAAGTGCGTGAAAGTAATCACCCAGCTATCCATATTTATGAGCAAGCAGGTTTTAATGAAGTGGACCGTCGTTACAACTATTACCCAGCTAAATCGGGAAATGGTAAGGAAGACGCCATTATCATGAGTTACTTATTTTTGAGTTAGTTTTAGGCCGTTACTAATTACCTCATCAACACTTATGCTTTAAATGCGTATCCGGATTCGAGGCTTTTGAATATGTAATAATAATTTTTTGAATTTTTACATCTCTTTGTGTGGAGCTGGCTTTCCCTTGTTAGTTGCAGGTAAAGGCTGGTGAGCCGAGTAAATTCAGTTCATGTCTTTCCAGTTTGCTAGCACAGCGATAATAAGCGAGAATACCGCACAATATCGAATAGTAGATATGCTTGCCTATTTTGTGAGCATGAAAGTAATTTAGAAGATTAACTAATGTCAAATCCCCTTTTTTTAGGCGAAGTGTCTAAGCGCAGAACGTTCGCTATTATTTCTCACCCGGATGCGGGTAAAACCACCATTACTGAAAAAGTCCTTTTATTCGGAAACGCGATCCAAAAAGCAGGTACGGTTAAAGGTCGTGGTAACGCACAGCACGCAAAATCAGACTGGATGGAAATGGAAAAAGAACGTGGTATCTCGGTAACCACTTCTGTAATGCAGTTCCCTTACAATGACTGTCTGGTAAACCTACTTGATACGCCTGGACACGAAGACTTCTCGGAAGATACATACCGTACGTTAACGGCAGTAGACTCGTGTTTGATGGTTATCGATGCGGCGAAAGGTGTCGAGGATCGTACACGTAAGCTGATGGAAGTAACGCGTCTGCGTGACACGCCAATCGTAACCTTCATGAACAAACTTGACCGTGACGTTCGTGATCCAATGGAAGTATTGGACGAGGTAGAAAACGAGTTGGGCATGATGTGTGCGCCAATTACATGGCCAATCGGCTGTGGTAAAGAATTTAAAGGTGTGTACCACATTCATCGTGATGAAACGATTTTATACGAATCAGGTCACGGTCATGAGATTCAAGAAGTTCGAATCATCAAAGGTCTCGATAACCCAGAGCTTGATGAAAAAGTTGGTGCAGGCCTTGCGGAAAGTGTTCGAGAAGAGCTTGAGCTTGTCATGGGTGCTTGCCCTGAGTTTGATTTGGAAATGTTCTTAACAGGTGACCTGACGCCAGTTTACTTCGGTACTGCATTAGGTAACTTTGGTGTGGATCATATGCTAGACGGTCTAACTGAATGGGCTCCAGCGCCGAAAACTCGTCAAGCGGTTGAACGTGAAGTTGAAGCGACTGAAGAGAAGTTCTCTGGTTTCGTATTTAAGATCCAAGCGAATATGGACCCAAAACACCGCGACCGTATCGCATTCATGCGTATTGTATCGGGCACTTACACGCAAGGTATGAAGATGAACCACGTTCGTCTTGGCAAGCAAGTGAGTATCTCTGATGCAGTAACCTTTATGGCTGGTGACCGTGCACGTGCAGAACACGCTTACGCCGGTGACATCATTGGTCTACACAACCACGGCACTATTCAGATTGGTGATACCTTTACGCAAGGTGAATCACTGAAGTTCTCTGGTATTCCGAACTTCGCTCCGGAACTATTCCGTCGTATTCGCCTGAAAGATCCATTAAAGCAGAAGCAGCTTCTCAAAGGTTTGGTTCAGCTATCAGAAGAAGGTGCGGTACAGGTATTCCGTCCTCTACAGAACAACGATCTGATCGTTGGTGCCGTTGGTGTACTTCAGTTCGATGTTGTTGTGGCTCGTTTGAAATCTGAGTATAACGTTGAAGCGATTTATGAAGGCATTAACGTTGCAACTGCTCGTTGGGTTGAGTGTGGTGATGCGAAGAAACTGGATGAGTTCCAACGCAAGAATCAAGCGAACTTAGCATTGGATGGTGGTGATAACCTAACGTATATCGCTCCAACAATGGTTAACTTAAACTTGGCGAAAGAGCGTTTCCCTGACGTTGATTTCCGTGCGACGCGTGAGCACTAATTTGCGCGGTTAGGGTAAGCCTTAACGCAAACTAGATTTTAAAACGCCCTTGGCTATAAACTTAGCCAAGGGCGTTTTTATATAAGGATAAGATATGAATTGGTTTAAACGTGGGCTAAAGCGTTACGACAACTGGTGTAAAGAGATGGGGTTAACTCCCGATCAGAAACGCAGCTGTGTCCCATATCGAAAAGACCCAGCCCATCAAACTGAAGAGAAGAGTGAAGCCCAACCATCCTCTGATTTTCTGCCCGCAGATACAGATAAAAAGCGTCAAGATGAAGCTCTTTGATACGCACTGCCACTTTGATTTTGATGTGTTTCAAGATGACTTTGCACATCAACTTGAGCTTGCTCAAACGCAAGGCGTCGCAAGAATTTTGATTCCTTCCGTCGGTCCGCAAAACTGGGCTCGTATTCAAACTTTGGCAGAGCAACATGCCAATTTGTATTATGCGCTCGGCTTTCATCCGTATTTTCTTGAAGATAACGTTGAGCAGCACCTTACAGAGCTAGAAGGCTATCTAAATCAAAAAGGGCAGCAGTGCGTGGCAATAGGAGAGTGTGGTTTAGATTTTGCCATTGATGTTGATCCACAGTTGCAAGAAAAGATACTTGAAGTTCAATTTGAGCTGGCTAGACGCTTCGAACTCCCAGTTATTTTACATAGCCGAAAAGCGCACAATCGCCTCATTCAAATGGTGAAAGCGGCGAATCTCCCTAGAGGTGGTGTGCTACACGCTTTTTCTGGGAGTTATCAGCAAGCCATGGAGTGGGTCAAATTAGGTTTTTTTATCGGTGTAGGAGGAACGATTACCTACCCAAGAGCCAAGAAAACACGCGACGCAATTCAAAAATTACCACTCGAAAACCTAGTAATCGAAACAGACGCACCAGATATGCCTATACTTGGATATCAAGGGGAGTCAAATCACCCAGCCAAACTCACTCACGTCTTTAATGAGCTCGTAGAGTTGCATAACGGCCGAAAGCAATCGATTGCCTCTCAACTGTGGAAAAATAGCAATTTTGCTTTCTCGATATGTGAATAAAATCTAAAGATGTGGTTTGAAATCGAAAACGTTTTCCTGCTTATTGTGAATTAACTCACAAAGCTGGTTGAATCAATCATGAATCTTATAGGAAAGTGTGAGGCTGGCATTACTTTAATTGATTCTGCATGAGTATAATTGCCCCCGCTTTATAGCTCCATTTTGTAACACGCCAATAAATAACTTATAAGGAAGTCATAAACTATGAGCCTGTTTATGAGCCTAATCGGTATGGTAGTGCTTCTTGCGATTGCAGTGGCATTTTCTAACAACCGAAAAGCTATCAACTTTAGAACTGTGGGTGGCGCATTCGCTATCCAATTCGCATTAGGTGCATTTGTTCTGTATGTACCTTGGGGCCGTGATCTACTAAACGGTTTCTCTTCAGGTGTTTCTAACGTTATCAACTACGGTAACGATGGTTCATCATTCCTGTTCGGTGGTCTTGTTTCTGACAAGATGTTCGAAGTATTCGGCGGCGGCGGTTTCATCTTCGCATTCCGTGTTCTTCCTACACTGATTTTCTTCTCTGCACTGATTTCAGTTCTTTACTACATTGGCGTTATGCAATGGGTTATCAAGATTCTTGGTGGCGCACTACAAAAAGCGCTAGGCACTTCTCGTGCGGAATCAATGTCAGCGGCAGCTAACATTTTCGTAGGTCAAACTGAGGCACCTCTAGTTGTTCGCCCATTCGTTCCAAAAATGACTCAATCAGAGCTATTCGCGGTAATGTGTGGTGGTCTAGCTTCTGTTGCTGGTGGTGTACTAGCTGGTTACGCATCTATGGGTGTTCCACTAGAGTACCTAGTTGCGGCATCATTCATGGCAGCACCAGGTGGTCTACTGTTCGCTAAAATCCTTCACCCAGAGACTGACCAGCCTCACGAAAGTATCGAAGAAGCGATGGACGGCGGTGACGACAAACCAGTTAACGTAATCGACGCAGCTGCGGGCGGTGCGGCTTCTGGTCTACAACTTGCGCTTAACGTAGGTGCAATGCTAATCGCATTCGTTGGTCTAATCGCGCTAATCAACGGTATGCTAGGTGGCATCGGTGGTTGGTTCGGCATGCCAGAACTAACGCTAGAGCTAATCCTAGGTTACGCGTTCTCTCCACTAGCATTCCTAATCGGTGTTCCATGGGCAGAAGCTGTAACAGCTGGTTCATTCATCGGTCAGAAAATCGTAGTGAACGAATTCGTTGCTTACTTGAACTTCACACCATATCTAGGTGAAAACGCTCAAGTAATCGCGGCAACTGGTGAAGTAATGTCTGAGAAGACAACAGCTATCATCTCATTCGCACTATGTGGTTTCGCGAACCTTTCTTCTATCGCGATTCTACTTGGTGGTCTAGGTAGCCTTGCACCAAACCGTCGTAGTGACATCGCTCGCATGGGTGTTAAAGCAGTTCTTGCAGGTACGTTGTCTAACCTTATGGCAGCGACAATTGCAGGCTTCTGCTTAAGCCTTGCAGCACTATAATTAGAATCGGTTCTTAATATATAGACGCCGTTTTACATCATGCCCTGTAGCAAGAGATTGCTGCGGGGCATTTTTCGTTTTTCGGGCTCCAAAATTTCATCGGGTGTTTGCCTTAGTCGAGGTATTACGCAGTCAATGGAATAGGGGCTAGGAAATTTTGAGATACAAACCGTTTGCGCTCTATTTGGTGCTACAGTTTTGCGGTGAAACTCTATAATGTATTAATCACAGGATAGTGGTTAAGCTTGATTCTTAATCACGTAATGAATATTACATAATCGATGGGCAAATGAATTGCCCTGCAATATCAGATCTAATAGGCGTTTTGCTTTGTGATGTGATATTAAAGACACCGCAATCATAGATTGTTGTGCCATAGGCCAAACTGGTACTGTGCGGTGACAAGGATAGCAATTGGCATATGATAAATTTTCGCTGTATATGCCGAGTCTTCAGGGAACCAAGTCCGTTCATTAATAGACTGTTTAGCCATTTACTCACATTGTCTCGACTTGTTGATTATAGTTAAAGACGTGATGTAAGGCTGAGTAGTGAATTTTTTGAATATTGATCGGAGATAGAAATGAGCGATTTAAAAGCAGCAGCGCTACGTGCACTTAAACTTATGGACCTAACTACGTTGAATGACGATGACACTGATGCAAAAGTGATCTCACTATGTCATGACGCGAAAACAGCAGTAGGCAACACAGCTGCAATTTGTATTTACCCTCGCTTTATTCCTATTGCTAAGAAGACACTTCGTGAGCAAGGTACGCCAGAGGTTCGTATTGCAACAGTAACGAACTTCCCACATGGTAACGACGACATTGAAATCGCAGTTGCTGAAACAAAAGCGGCGGTTGCTTACGGTGCAGACGAAGTTGACGTAGTTTTTCCTTACCGAGCGCTAATGGCGGGTGATGAGAAAGTAGGCTTCGAACTAGTTAAGCAATGTAAAGAAGCTTGTGGTGACATTCTTCTTAAAGTGATCATCGAAACAGGTGAACTAAAAGAAGAAGCACTAATCAAGAAAGCATCTCAAATCTGTATTGAAGCAGGTGCTGACTTCATTAAAACTTCAACTGGTAAAGTGCCAGTAAACGCAACACCAGAATACGCTCGCATGATGCTTGAAGTTATTCGCGACATGGGGGTTGCAGAAACTGTTGGTTTCAAACCAGCAGGTGGTGTGCGCACTGCTGAAGACGCAGCAGCATACCTAGCAATGGCTGACGAAATCCTAGGTGACAACTGGGTTGATGCTCGTCACTACCGTTTTGGTGCGTCTAGCCTGCTAACCAACCTACTAAATACATTAGAAGTATCGGACGACGTCGCTGATCCAACAGCGTACTAATTTCAATAATACGTCTGAACGGTAGCACCTAAACGGGTGCTACCACACCTCTTCTATCCTACTACAACCATGGCTCAAAAGAGCTTGGGAGGCACTAATGTATTTACCACAAGAAATCATTCGTAAAAAACGTGACGGCGAAGTCCTAACCGCCGACGAAATCAACTTCTTTATTCAAGGCGTAGCGAACAACACGGTATCTGAAGGTCAGATTGCGGCGTTTGCTATGACGATTTTCTTTAATGAAATGACCATGGATGAGCGCATCGCCTTAACGTGTGCGATGCGTGATTCGGGCATGGTTATCGACTGGAGCCACATGAACTTCGGTGGTCCAATTGTCGACAAACACTCAACCGGTGGTGTGGGTGACGTAACTTCTTTAATGCTTGGCCCAATGGTGGCAGCGTGTGGCGGTTTCGTACCTATGATCTCTGGCCGCGGTCTTGGTCATACAGGCGGTACGCTGGATAAACTTGAATCTATCCCTGGTTACAACATTACGCCGAGCAACGATGTTTTTGGTCAAGTAACCAAAGACGCTGGTGTGGCGATCATCGGTCAAACTGGTGACCTTGCTCCTGCGGATAAGCGTGTTTACGCGACTCGTGATATTACCGCAACGGTAGACAATATCTCCCTGATTACGGCGTCGATCCTTTCTAAGAAACTGGCGGCGGGTCTGGAATCGCTAGTGATGGACGTAAAAGTGGGTTCAGGTGCATTTATGCCAACTTACGAAGCGTCTGAAGAGCTAGCAAAATCAATCGTTGCGGTAGCAAACGGTGCTGGCACTAAAACTACGGCAATTCTTACGGACATGAACCAAGTATTGGCGTCTTCAGCGGGTAACGCAGTGGAAGTTCGTGAAGCGGTTCGTTTCTTAACGGGTGAATACCGTAATCCTCGTCTACTTGAAGTGACCATGGCTTCATGTGCTGAAATGTTAGTACTTGGCAAGCTTGCTGAGAACACAGAAGACGCACGCGCAAAACTGATGGAAGTGCTGGATAACGGCAAAGCGGCTGAGTGCTTCGGCAAGATGGTTGCCGGTTTAGGCGGCCCTGCGGACTTCGTAGAAAACTACGACAACTACTTAGAAAAAGCAGCAATCATTAAGCCAGTTTACGCAACAGAAACGGGCATTGTCTCTGCAATGGATACACGTGCTATCGGCATGGCTGTGGTTGCTATGGGTGGTGGTCGTCGTGTTGCTACTGATGAAATCGACTACGCAGTTGGTTTCGACGAGTTCATCCGCCTAGGTGAGGTCGCAGACAGTGATAAACCTCTTGCGGTCATCCACGCTCGCACTGAAGAGCAATGGGAAGAAGCGGCAAAAGCACTGCGCAGTGCAATCAAAGTAGGTGGTGAATACACACCAACTCCAGAGGTTTACCGCCAAATTCGTGCAGAAGATATCTAATAGAACAAGTAATTACACAAGGCCTACTCAACCATAATAAAAAGCCGAGTGGGCCTAAGGAACGAGCAATGAAAAGAGCATTTATTTTAGTACTAGACTCATTCGGTATCGGTGCAACTGCCGATGCTAAAGAATTTGGTGATGTAGGTTCAGACACACTAGGTCACATCGCTGACCAATGTGACAAAGGCTTAGCAGATAACGACAATCGCCAAGGTGCACTTCGCCTTCCAAATCTATCGAAACTTGGTTTGGCAATGGCGCATAAAGAATCGACAGGTCGCTTCGCACCTGGACTAGACGCAGACGCTGAAATCATTGGTGCATACGGTCATGCAGCAGAGCTTTCTTCAGGTAAAGACACGCCGTCTGGTCACTGGGAAATCGCAGGTGTTCCTGTTCTGTTTGACTGGGGTTACTTCACTGACAAAGCAAACAGCTTCCCGAAAGAATTGACTGACCGCATTCTTGAGCGTGCAGGTCTTGACGGTTTCCTAGGTAACTGTCACGCGTCTGGTACTCAAGTTCTTGACGATCTTGGTGAAGAGCACATGAAGACTGGCAAACCAATCTTCTACACGTCTGCTGACTCTGTATTCCAAATCGCATGTCACGAAGAGACTTTCGGTCTAGACCGTCTACTAGAGCTTTGCCAAATCGCACGTGAAGAGCTAGAAGATTACAACATTGGTCGTGTTATCGCGCGCCCATTCGTTGGTGCTGGTAAAGGTCAATTTGAGCGTACAGGTAACCGTCGTGACCTTTCTGTTGAGCCACCATCAGCAACGGTTCTACAGAAACTTGTTGAAGAGAAGCAAGGCAACGTGGTTTCTATTGGTAAGATTGCTGATATCTACGCAAACTGCGGCATCACTAAGAAAGTGAAAGCGACAGGTATCCCTGCATTGTTCGAAGCAACGCTAGAGCAAATCAAAGAAGCGGGCGACAACACGATCGTATTCACTAACTTTGTAGACTTCGACTCAGCTTACGGTCACCGTCGTGACGTAGCGGGTTACGCAGCGGCACTTGAGTACTTCGATGGTCGTATCAATGAAGTGCTAGAGATTATGGAAGAAGACGATGTGCTTATCCTAACGGCAGACCACGGCTGTGACCCAACATGGCCAGGTACTGACCATACTCGTGAGCACATCCCAGTATTGGTTTATGGTCAAAAAGTACCAGCTGGTTCTCTTGGCCGCCGCGAAACATTCGCAGATATCGGTCAAACATTGGCAAGTTACTTCGGTACTTCTCCAATGGATTACGGTAAGAACTTCCTATAATTAGTTAGGTTTTTGAAAACTAGGAGCTTGATTGCTCCTAGTTTTATGTTTGCAGTATGTAAATGCTGCTTGTCGGAAATGAGAATACTCTGGCTTATATCGCCTTAAGCGCGGAGCGCTAGAGAAAGGTTAAGGAAAAGAAAATGGCAACTCCACATATCAATGCTGAAATGGGTGCATTTGCAGACGTCGTACTGATGCCTGGCGATCCACTACGTGCAAAATACATCGCAGAGACTTTCCTTGAAGATGTCGTTCAAGTGTGTGACGTTCGTAATATGTTTGGTTACACAGGCACATACAAAGGCCGTAAGATCTCGGTCATGGGCCATGGTATGGGTATCCCATCATGCTCGATTTACGCGACTGAACTAATCAAAGACTTCGGCGTGAAGAAAATCATCCGTGTTGGCAGCTGTGGCGCAGTGAATGAAGACATCAAAGTGCGTGATGTTGTGATCGGCATGGGTGCATGTACTGACTCTAAAGTGAACCGTATCCGCTTTAAAGGTCATGACTTCGCGGCAATCGCAGACTACAACATGGTTCGTGCGGCAGAAGACGCTGCAAAAGCTCGCGGTATTGACGTTAAAGTTGGTAACCTATTCTCAGCAGAGCTTTTCTACACGCCAGATCCAGAAATGTTCGATGTAATGGACAAGTACGGCATTGTTGGTGTTGAAATGGAAGCGGCTGGTATTTACGGTGTTGCGGCAGAATACGGTGCAAAAGCTCTGACAATCTGTACGGTTTCTGATCATATCAAGACTGGCGAACAGACTACATCTGACGAGCGTCAAACGACATTCAACGACATGATGCTAATCGCACTAGATTCAGTATTGCTTGGTGACGAAGAGTAAGCGACGAAGAGTCATTCTATTTTTCGCTCTCAAGAGCTAAAAAAACAGCCCACACATTGCGGGCTGTTTTTATATGAGTTGTTAGCGCTACCTAGTTACTTGGTTAGCAGCAGGTTTGGCGCTTTTTTACGACGTATCGGTTGTCGACGTAAAATCAAGATGAACAACATACCACAGACAAAGCTCATTAAGACCATCATGTACATATAACGATCGCTCTTGCGATAGTGGTGGTCAGAAATAGCCGTCACCCGGCCCGTCTCAAAGGTCACGCGAACAAAACCGATAAGCGCACCATCTGCAAAAACTGGTTCAACCAACTGCTGGCGACCAATGGAAGCTGTTGCCAAAGGCGTATCCAGGCCAAGAACTTCGCGTACCGATAATGCCTCTTCACTAGACGCTAAACGTACACCCTGTGCATCGTAGATTGTTGCATCAAACACTAAACGGTCTTGTGCTAGCTGGTTTGTTAGCTGAAGTAATCGTTCTTGATCTTTAGTTAAAATCATCTCACTGGCAGAAAGAGACGCCTGTGAAATCAAAACTTTGGTGAGCGTTTCAAGCTGTTGTGCTTGAATTTTCTCATTACCCTTACTGATCACAACACTGTTTTTTATTGTGATAAACAACATCACACACAGTAGGATTAGTGCCAGAATTCTTAGGGCATTCCTTACTGAGAACAAAGATTCACTCATGCTCTTTACTCATCCATTTAAAATAAAACAAAGACTTGCCTTTTTAGTTTGTTGAGGTAACGTTTTAGCAAAGTCATAAGGGATTATATACATGGACGCGTCAAAAAGCTTGCCTATCAGAAAACATACGACACTTTTAAAACGATTACCCGAGACTCGATTTGCCTCCCAATTAGATAAAGCAAAAGCAAACTGGATCGTATTTGCTGAGTACCTTTCGCCAAGTCACTTCGAAGACATTGATTTCTTCACCGGCTTTTACAACCCAATACTAGAAACGTGGAAAGTTGGCCAATATGAAGTAGCCCTGATGGCCGGAGAGTTGACTCCTCAACATGAAACGATCTTACAAAGTCTCAACCTAGATTACGCCTCGCTTAATGAAGTGCCCGATCTATCAACCCAAGGGTTGATTGTATTTGATATGGATTCAACGGCGATCCAGATAGAGTGTATTGATGAAATCGCGAAACTGGCAGGAGTAGGGGATGAGGTCGCTGAAGTCACTGAACGTGCCATGCAAGGTGAGCTGGATTTTGAGCAAAGTTTACGTCAGCGAGTTGGTAAGCTCAAAGGTGCCGATGAATCAATTCTTGAACAAGTTCGTTCCCAGTTACCATTCATGCCGGACTTTGAAGCGCTAATTGCGACGTTGAAAGCCTTGGGCTGGAAAACAGCGATTGCCTCCGGTGGTTTTACTTACTTCTCTGATTACATCAAAGATAAAGTCGACTTAGACTTTGCTCGCTCCAATCAATTAGAAATTATTGACGGCAAACTCACGGGTAAAGTACTTGGCGATGTGGTAACGGCGCAGATGAAGTCTGACATTCTAGTGGAACTGGCGGATGAATATGAAATTGAGCAGCACAACACGGTTGCTGTCGGTGATGGCGCTAATGATCTTGTGATGATGTCGGTGGCAGGATTAGGGATTGCGTATCACGCAAAACCAAAAGTGGAAGCTCAAGCGCAATCAGCGATTCGCTTTGCAGGGTTGGGCGGTGTGCTCTGTATTTTATCTGGCGCATTGGTGAAGCAGCAAAAGGTCAGCTGGAAAGCTAAACCTTAACCATCCATTCAAAAACACCGCCAGAAAGGCGGTGTTTTTTTTCAATTTGGTATGACTTTGAATTTACTCGGTTAACTCCAATCTAATTACAACCTCTTCAGTAATGTCTTCAAATTCACTGTAACCAACGAGCGCTGTTAACTCTTTTTCTAACTTGCTCGCTTGATGTACGCCAAATTGGGTTAAGTCACTTAAATCTTGTTGCAGTAATGATGTCATCGGATCGAAAATTGGCGCAGTAGAAAGGCGAATCACGTAAAAGTCACCCATCATTCGCGCTTTCTTTATAAATTGAATCCGCTCTTTTACGCTGTTGAACTCTTGATGAAGCTTTGACTCAATGCTTGTAATTTTATTGCCTACTTTTGCGGCGCTTATGTAGATATCCTGATGTCTGGCTTGAGCACCTTCTACACGTTTTATTGGCTCTGCGATTAATGTGCTTGTCCGGCCTTTAAAGATAGGTTCAAGTGACAACAGTTGGTCATGCCCAAGACGGGCAAAAAGCTCAATGTGTTTAGGTAGCGGCAAGTTCACCCCGATAACGGGGGTTTTGATTGAAGGTGACGTACTCTTACTGATAAAAATGGGCGTGCTCAGCGTACGCGAGAGCAACATGCAGTGCAGCCTTTCAAGTAGAGCATTACTTGGTAGCGTCTCTTTTTGCGGGATTAGCTTGTCTTGATTGTGCTCGATAATGCTGTTGAAAAAAGCGATTACCTTCATGGTTTGGCTGCTTTCATCAATAACTAGCTGCACGCTACAACCGTCTGGGCTTACACGAATTACTCGGTATGGCACCGACATTAACGGCAATTTTTTATCGTAGAGTTGTAATTCTCGAAAGTTGATTCTTACCTCTTGCCCAGAACGTAACATCGTAGGCTCACTTAGCCTAATTCCGAGTCCTCGTTTGGAAAGGTCAACAGTACAGCCGCCTGTTTTAGTTTGTCCTGAGTACAACTCTAAAGGTGTTTTAAAACGATAACGAGGCTCTTTTCGACGAGACTTTGCATCAAAATAAATGCCCTTTGGATTGCCGATAACTCTTCTCGGATGACGAAACGCGTTTAACGTATTAGCGGGTAAGCGCGGCTTTTCAGTTAGCAGGTAATCCTGCCCTGATTTTTCGTCAGCAATTTCTTGCAAAATACCAATATGAGTCAGTGATTGAGACGTTTCTGCTAACTCTGGAGAGAAAGCTGCTAGGTCTTCCTGTTCTTGCTCAGATAGTTCAAAGATTGAAATTCTAAAGGCGCGCCAACTCTCTCGTTTGCCACCTAAATGCCAAAATAGCTGGCGCTGTTCGCGAGTTGCTTCAGGGCGAAACATCGAATAGAAATAGGTTCGATTCTCGTGCTCGTGAGTAAATGAATAAAGGACATTGGTTGTTCCTTTCACACCAGGCTTAATGAGTGACGCGATGCGTTGCTCGTTGAATAAGGAACCAAACATTTGCTGGTTTCTCTCATCGTGCCAGTATTGCCAAAGCTTTTGATTGTTTGGCGTTAACATTGCTAATTTTAGGTCACTACCATCAAAGAATAGAGGCAAGCTGCTGGTGTGCTTTAGTGCGATGTGCTCATAACCGCGAGTTCGAGCTCGAATAATCTTGTCTTGATTGTCGTGACGAGCCCTTTTAGCAGCACTGTTGAGCGCTTCATCTATCACTCTGGTGACGACATTGGTGTCAGTTAAGCGTATGGTTCTGAGGTATCGAACTGAGTCATTTTCGTAACAGTCATCAACCGCGAGTATGCGGTATGCAAGCGGTTTCTCTATACCTGCAACGTTAGATTTGCTGGCAAATTCAGTAAACGTGACCTGAATAATTTCCCCAAGGTTATATTTAAATGCACTAGGGACTTTGAACTTTGCGCCAGAGCTAGATAAATCAATGCTTAATCCATGAAGAAGCTGTCCTTTAGAACGGCAAATTTCAACTTGAGATTGGACTTTCAAGCGTTTTTCTTGGCGCTTTAAATCGTAGCCTAGGTGAACGGGTTCTGCTAAGAACGGGCTTTTAGGATCCGTTAACGATTGCGTTTTTTGCTGAGTAAGGCGCTTGCTCATTACGCGAAAGTTATTTCGCGTGTTGACCAATGCTTCCCACATTCCTTCCGTGTAGCAGCCAAACTTTTTGATGTTTTTATGGTAAGCGTTGAAAGCAACATCATCCAACCAATGTGGAATGCCATCCAAAATATACTCGCGACATTCGCCTTGAACGCGACCTCGCAAATCAATGCTTTTTTTGCATGGAGCCATTAAGCGGTTAAGTTCCATTTTAACCAAAATTTTGGCCGAAGGCGGCTCTTCCTCGGTCAGTTGGCCAAGGACAAAGTCAAAGTCATTCGTACCGTAAACGGGAATGAGTCGTTCTGCGAGCGAGAGAATTTCAGATTGCTGCATTATTTCTGTTAGAGTATGTCGTTACTTTAAATTGTATCGGCTAAGCGAAGTAATACTTAAGTATATCAATAGTTCATTTCAGTTCAGGTCTGACTTGGCTGTGCTTAGTCACATTTGTAGAAAAAATTGAGGCATCATGGCGAAAGCAAAACGAGCGTATGTTTGTAATGATTGTGGCGCGGACTTTCCCCGTTGGCAGGGGCAGTGTAACGCATGTGGTGCATGGAATACGATAACAGAAGTACGTATCGCTGCATCGCCAACCGTTGCTCGCAATGAACGCTTAAGCGGCTACGCTGGTTCCGCAACAGAAGCAACGGTTCAAACGCTATCCGAAATTGATCTGCAAGAAGTACCTCGCTTCACCAGTGGGTTTAAAGAGCTTGACCGCGTCTTGGGTGGTGGTGTTGTGCCAGGTGCCGCAATTTTGATTGGTGGTAACCCTGGTGCAGGTAAATCAACCCTTCTGTTGCAAACCATGTGTAGTTTATCTGCGCAAATGCCAACGCTTTACGTAACCGGTGAAGAGTCGTTACAGCAGGTGGCAATGCGTGCTTCCCGATTGGGCTTGCCGAAAGATCATTTAAAAATGCTATCGGAAACGAACGTCGACAAAATTTGCCAAATCGCCGAAAAAGAGCAGCCTCGTATAATGGTAATAGACTCGATTCAGGTGATGCACGTTTCTGATGTTCAATCGTCGCCTGGCAGTGTTGCTCAGGTACGTGAATCTGCGACGGCTCTGACACGATACGCAAAACAGAATAATGTTGCGGTATTTATTGTTGGTCACGTAACAAAAGATGGTACCCTTGCGGGCCCCAAAGTTCTTGAACACATTATCGACTGTTCGGTACTACTCGATGGTGGAACGGATAGCCGATTCCGCACTTTGCGTAGTCATAAAAACCGTTTTGGCGCTGTGAATGAGCTTGGTGTCTTTGCAATGACAGGCCAAGGATTGAAAGAAGTGAGTAACCCATCAGCGATCTTCCTTTCTCGTGGTGAAGAAGAAACATCAGGCTCTTCCGTCATGGTGGTTTGGGAAGGCACGCGCCCTCTGCTAGTAGAGATTCAAGCGCTGGTGGATTACTCGCAGTTAGCCAACCCTCGTCGTGTTGCGGTCGGCTTGGAGCAGAACCGCCTATCACTTTTGCTCGCGGTGTTGCATAAGCATGGTGGCTTACAAATGGCAGACCAAGATGTCTTTGTTAATGTGGTTGGCGGTGTTAAGGTGACGGAGACGAGCGCTGATCTTGCTTTAGTTATGGCGCTTTTATCGAGTTTTCGTGACCGTCCACTCCCTAAAGATGTGGTGATTTTTGGTGAGGTAGGGCTTGCGGGCGAAATCCGTCCAGTGCCAAGTGGGCAAGAGCGTTTGAATGAAGCGTTCAAACATGGTTTCAAGAAAGCCATCGTGCCAGCAGCCAACATGCCGAAAGGTGGCATCCCTGGCATGCAAATTCACGGCGTTAAGAAATTGTCGGAAGCTATAGAGGCTTTTGACGAGCTGTAATGCTCATAAGAATGGTATTTGTGCAATCACAAACTGTTCTATCCGTCCTCAATAAAATGCGAATAAAGTACATAAATTGCTGTGTTTGACTATGCTTTGGGGACGGAAATTTCACGTTAAAATTTTTTTTCTTCCATCCGCACGCAAGGGTATCAGTATTGACAGAATGTGATATACTCTGCGCGCACTTTATACCTTATTAACAGAGTAAGACAATGACTGATTTATCAAAATACAGAAACATTGGTATTTTTGCTCACGTAGACGCGGGTAAAACTACCTCTACAGAGCGTATCCTAAAGCTAACTGGTAAGATCCATAAGATCGGTGACACTCACGACGGTTCAACTACTACTGACTTCATGGAGCAGGAAGCTGAGCGTGGTATCACAATCCAGTCTGCAGCAACAACTTGTTTCTGGAACGATCACCGTCTAAACATCATCGATACTCCTGGACACGTTGACTTCACTATCGAAGTTTACCGTTCTCTAAAAGTACTTGACGGTGGTATCGGTGTATTCTGTGGTTCTGGTGGTGTTGAGCCT
Organism: Vibrio sp. Vb1729; assembly: GCF_033338655.1. NCBI lineage: Bacteria > Pseudomonadati > Pseudomonadota > Gammaproteobacteria > Vibrionales > Vibrionaceae > Vibrio > Vibrio sp. Vb1729. The sequence goes on from NZ_JAWOTB010000033.1 coordinate 149,723, forward strand.
CAGTCAGAAACTAACTGGCGTTACGCTGACGAATCACACGTATCACGTCTGATCTTCGTTAACAAACTAGACCGTATGGGCGCAGATTTCTACAAAGTTGTAGATCAAGTACAGAACGTACTAGGTGCTACACCTCTAGTTATGACTCTACCTATCGGTATCGAAGAAGATTTCGTAGGTGTTGTAGACGTACTAAGCCAACAAGCTTACGTATGGGATGAGTCTGGCCAACCAGAGAACTACGAAGTTCAAGATATTCCAGCAGACATGGTAGAAAAAGCTGCTGAATACCGTGAAATGCTAATCGAAACTGCTCTAGAGCAAGACGAAGATCTAATGATGGCTTACCTAGAAGAAGGCGAAGAGCCATCTCTAGAAGACATCAAACGTTGTATCCGTAAAGGTACTCGTGATCTAGCATTCTTCCCAACTTACTGTGGTTCAGCGTACAAGAACAAAGGTATCCAACTTATTCTTGACGCGGTAATTGATTACCTACCATCTCCAACAGAAGTTGATCCACAGCCTCTAACTGATTCAGAGACTGGTGAGCCAACTGGTGAAGTTGCGACTGTATCTGCAGACGAGCCACTACGTGCTCTTGCATTTAAGATTATGGATGACCGCTTCGGTGCTCTAACCTTTATCCGCATCTACTCTGGTAAGATGAAGAAAGGTGACACAATCCTTAACTCTGCAACTGGTAAAACAGAGCGTATCGGCCGTATGGTTGAGATGCACGCGGACGAGCGTAACGAGATCGATTCAGCACAAGCTGGTGACATCATCGCTGTAGTTGGTATGAAGAACGTTCAAACTGGTCACACTCTATGTGATCCTAAGCACGAATGTACTCTTGAGCCAATGATCTTCCCAGATCCAGTAATCTCTATCGCAGTTAAGCCTAAAGATAAAGGCGGTTCTGAGAAGATGGGTATCGCGATCGGTAAAATGGTTGCAGAAGATCCATCATTCCAAGTTGAGACTGATGAAGATTCAGGCGAAACTATCCTGAAAGGTATGGGTGAACTTCACCTAGACATCAAGGTAGATATCCTTAAGCGTACTTACGGCGTTGAGCTAGAAGTTGGTGCTCCACAGGTTGCTTACCGTGAAACTATCACTCAAGCAATCGAAGATAGCTACACGCACAAGAAACAGTCTGGTGGTTCTGGTCAGTTCGGTAAGATCGATTACCGCATCAAACCAGGTGAGCCAAACTCTGGCTTCACGTTCAAATCAACAGTTGTTGGTGGTAACGTACCTAAAGAATTCTGGCCTGCAGTTGAGAAAGGCTTTGCGTCAATGATGGAGCACGGTGTTCTAGCTGGCTTCCCTACTCTAGACGTTGAAGTTGAACTATTCGACGGTGGTTTCCACGCAGTTGACTCTTCAGCTATCGCTTACGAAATCGCAGCGAAAGGTGCATTCCGTCAGTCTATGCCTAAAGCTGGCGCGCAACTTCTTGAGCCAATCATGAAAGTTGACGTGTTCACTCCAGAAGATCACGTTGGTGACGTAATCGGTGACCTTAACCGTCGTCGTGGTATGATCAAAGACCAACAAGCAGCGTCTACTGGCGTACGTATCAAGGGTGATGTACCTCTATCAGAAATGTTTGGTTACATCGGTACTCTACGTACTATGACTTCTGGTCGTGGTCAGTTCTCTATGGAGTTCTCACACTACGCACCATGTCCAACAAACGTTGCAGAGCAAGTAATTGCTGACGTTAAAGAGCGTAACGCTAAGAAGTAATTCTTAAGTTAACTCTATAACTTGAAAGCCCCGCTTAGTGCGGGGCTTTTTGTATTTAGCAGTCTTATACGCAGAGCGTGTTTGTTTTATTCCTATTTAGCGTTTGTTATGATGCCGTTCTAGTACTGTTGCCTTTTAGGTCAATGGTCTTAAAGTCTGGTACCACTGACTTTTCAAATATTTCTATTTCTTCCTTCAACCATTGCGCAAACAATTGAGCTTTAGGTCTTTTTAAGTAGCCTTTTGGCGCACACAAGTAATACGCAAAGTTGGGCTTGATAGCGATATCTCCAATTCGGACCAATTTGCCAGAACGAAAATATTGATGAGCTAAACTGTGTTTTACTAATGCCACGCCTTGAAGTGATAGTGCAGCCTCAAGCACGAGATGTGATCCACTGTATTTTAAGGTAGGCTTTGCTGCGCAGTGACCCAAGGTTGCTAACCACATATTCCAATCAAGATCAGGCCAAACATCTTCAATCAGCTCAGCTTTGCTTAAATCCTCGATGTTATAGATCCCGTGCTCTTTCTGGTACACCGGATGACAAGCTGGATAAAAAGCTTCGTCCATTAGCCATTGTGATTCTAAATTGGGGTACTTTCCTAAACCGTAACGAACACATAAATCTATCTGGCTATCTTGAAAAGACACCAAATCATTGGTTGGTTCTAATAGCAAGGCGATATCAGGGTGACGCTGACGAAAAGCCGTAATTTTCGGGACTAACCAATGATGAGCGAAAGAGGGGAGTGTTGATATCGAAAGGTGGTTCGGGTTTGGATCTTGATTGACTAATCTTACCCCTTGCTGCAAATGAGCAAACCCTCTTTCTGCCTGACTAAACAGTAGCTCTCCCTCTGGTGTGAGCACGATTTTTCTGTGCTGACGAACAAATAGGTCCGTGCCTAAGAACTCTTCTAAATGACGAATTTGCTGACTAATGGCCGCTGGCGTAACAAACAGTTCTTTTGCTGCCGTTTTAAAGCTTCCTTCCTTTGCTGCAACGAAAAAGTAATACAAGCTTTGTAAGGGAGGCATTCGATCTTTCACATTAGTTTTCCTTAACTCTATGGCAGATTCTATCGTTTGAGGTTATCAGCGTAGTCGCTGATTATTAAGTGGTCAACATTGTATAGGGATCTTTGAAATGGAAAACATGACACACACTTGTGAGCGTACTATACCTACTGCCCATCAGAGCGGGTTACAGTTAATTTATTCTAAACTGGCGGCTTGGAGAAGGAACTATAAGACACGTCGTCACTTGAGAGAGTTACCAAAGCACCTTTGGGACGATATTGGATTAGGTGAAAGGGAGATTAGTTGTGAAGTGAGTAAGCCATTCTGGAGAGAGTAGTCTATGAGTTTGATTCAAGCTCAAAGTTAAGTTGCACTCCCCAATGGTGTTGAGGAGTGCAAGCAAAATTACAAGTCTTCTTCCCACACGACCAATTCATCTTTTGGCCAATTGTGGCCTATCTCATGATACTTTTGTTCGAGCACATGACGTTTAATTTTAAGCGTTGGCGTCAGTACGCCATTTTCTATACTCCAAGGTTCTTTAATCATTAACACACCTTTGATTTGCTCATGAGAGGCGAGTTCTTGATTCATCCTGGCAATAACTTTACGTGTGGTACGTGCGTATCGCTCTCGATCAAAGTTAGGGAAGTCATGTGGCACAACCAAAAGAATCGGAGCGGGTAGCCCTAAACCGATGAGACACATCATCTCTACGCGACTGTACTCGAAAAGCTTTTTCTCGATAGGAACCGGAGAGACAAATTTACCTTTGGCGGTTTTGAAGTTATCTTTTTTACGGCCTTGAATCGTTAGATAACCATCTGAGTCGATAGCGCCGATATCGCCTGTGTGTAGCCAGCCCTCTGAATCAAAAGACTCTTGGGTGGCAATATCATTTTTGTAGTAGCCAGAAAATAGCCCTTTGCCACGCACCATGATTTCATCATCGGCTGCGATTTTTAACTCAATGCCTGGCCCTGCATTACCGACACTACCAATTTTGTCAGCTCTAAATGGGTAGTTGAGCGTGCTGTAGGCAAATGATTCCGTCATCCCCCAAGCCTCTGTGATATCAAGGCCCACTGAGTGGTACCATTCCAACAGCGCTGGCGAGACAGGTGCAGAGCCACAGCCTAATACTCGAGCCTGATCTAAACCTAGACCATCTGCTAGCTTTTTCTTGATCAAAGAATTGACGAATGGGATTTTCAACAGAATATTGAGCTTCTTCTGTGGAAGTTTGTCTTGAATACGTTGCTGGAATAGCGTCCATAATCGTGGGACGGAGATAAACAGAGTTGGTCGGTGCATCTTCACATCTTCGATAAAAGTGTCCAGTGACTCTGGAAATGCTGTTGGCACGCCACCCATAATCGATGAACCGAAGATATAAACACGCTCTGTAATATGAGCGAGCGGTAAATAAGAGAACAATCGGTCGTTTTCTTGGATACCAATATGATTGATCAGTTGCTGAACAGACCAACTGAATGCGCCGTAAGTTAGCATCGCGCCTTTCGGTAACCCTGATGTGCCTGAGGTATACACCAACGACATTAGCTTGTCATCGTAATGCCGCGGACGCTCTTCACTTGGCATTGCATCTGCAATGAGCGCTTGGTATTCGTGCTTACACTTTGGTGCCGTGTCATAAGGTAGAGCGATGCTAATGAGTTCAGGCATAGCATCAATGACTTGCTGAGTTGCTTTGGGATCATCGAGTTTTCCGCCAATGATCGCTTTACTTTCACTATGAGTCACACAGTATTCGATGGTATCTGCACCGGCGGTAGGAAAGATTGGCACACTGACATAGTCACCAAGCATCATAGCAAGATCGCAAATAAACCATTCTGCACAGTTTTTAGATACTAACGCAACTTTGTCGCCAGGCTTTACACCAAGCGAGCGTAGTGCGCTGACAAGTTTTAAGGCTTGATCTGCAACATCAGAGAATGTGTACTCAACAAACTGTCGGTTAATAATTTGTTTTAGGTAGACCTCATTTGGACGCTCTTGAGCCCATTTGAGGATCATTTCATTTGGTGGTGGGAGAGCGCAACCAGCAGCGCTATTTAGATTCGGCTGATTCATTTTAAGTGACTCCATGTCTTCTCATTGTATTTATAATTGTTAACGCATTGTTAACTTTAGCATGTTAAATCGCGACACGGGAATGCATTTTGATGAAATATGTGGGGAAGATAGCGTTAGTTATGGTTGAAGTCGGAGCGACTCGATCTAAAAAGCAATGTGATTGATGCTACGCAAAAGAGAACAGGCTTTTCAGCTGTTATGTCATACCGACTTCATACTAAGAGCACAGGTAAGCAATTTATTTTATTAATAATATTGCGAAAACATAGAATCTATCCTAATTATTTATTAACTAGTGGCTTAGTGTTGAAGATAAGTATAAATGTCTCCTAATTTCTTCAAAGCGCCAAACTTAAAGGTATGTCGTGGTTTTGAAGTAGCTATACTAATCTTACTTTGGAAAGTTAGGAGCTTCACCTCAAGCTATTGCCTGAGATTACTTGGGTACGATCATCAGCAAAAGGAAAGATGTGATGTTACGGAAGACTTTACTGGGTACCTATCTTTGTAGTTTATTCATTGCGGGGAATGCATATGGTGCTGAAGGAGATGATATTCCTCAGCGTGCCCAAACGGTTGGTGATGTTATTGAGCGCCCAGGCGTTCTCACACCTAAAGGTAAATGGTCATTTGATTCGTCTTTAAGCTATACACAAAACTCTTCAAACAAAGTATCTGTTGTTGGGTATACAGTCTTACCAACTCTGATTGTTGGGCGAATTGAAGTGAGTGATTCGGATAGGACTACAGTAACCGTTGGATTAACTGCTCGGTACGGTTTAACAAACGCCACAGAGTTAGAAGTTAGAGTGCCGTATGTGTATCGTAATGACCAAGTTTCTACGCGCCCCATTCAAGATGGTTCAAACAGTGAAGTAGTAAACACAACGGTGGATGGCGGAGGGCTTGGTGATGTAGAGTTCGCATTGAGGCACCAGTTTAACTTTGAGTCTGCGCCATACTGGGTAGGTGGCCTTAGAGTAAAGTCGGATACAGGACGATCGCCTTATGATGTTTCTATTGAAGATGGAAGCAACTCATTTAGTGATGTCCCTACAGGTTCGGGTTTTTGGAGTTTTGAGCCTAATTTATCTCTTATTCACCCTGTTGATCCTGCGGTCTTGTTCGCTAGTCTAAGTTATATTTATAACTTAGAGGATACTGTTACAGTTGGCGACACAAAAGCTGATGTTGAACTTGGAGACACTATTTCTCTTTCAGGGGGAATGGGGTTTGCGGTGAATCCTGATCTTTCATTCTCTTTAGGACTTAGCCATAAAACTATTTTAAAAAGCAAAGTAAATGGCAGATCGGCAGATGATGCTAAGTTGCTTCAATTAGATGCATTAACTTTTGGTATAAACTATGCCTTTAGTGAACGCTCATCTATCAATGTTAGTGCTCAAGCTGGTCTTACAGAAGATACTCCCGACTTTCAATTAACAGTACGAGTACCTTTTAATTTGTAAAATGGATATTAGGCCCTTGAGTCTTGGGCCTAATTTATCGTTAGCGCCTAGTGTTCGCATTATAAATTGATTGGATTATATTGGATAAAGTAGGTATATATTCTTAAAATGATGGTGGCCGATTGATATATCGAACTTTCTTTTGGTATGTAATCATAGATATCAGTCGTTTCTAATATCAAAGAAGCTTAACGTGACAATTTTTCAGATAAAAATGGAAATGCTCATTGAAGGTGGTTCAATAAGGCGTCTTCTAATTGTTGGTTTGCTTTGATTTCCCGTATTACCCCATTTACTTGAGCATCAATGTCTACGAGCGTGCTAAGTCCAATAATACTGTTATCTTTCGTGTTTTGAATAATATTGATAATACTTGAATTTATAAAGTCTGAACTTATTATATTAGGATTTTGAGACGAAGGCATTTTGGGTGAATCTATAGAATCATCTCCAATAATATTGCCTTCACCAAATTGTATGATGTTAACAATACCCTGGTTGAAAACATCTCCACTTTGATTTTCACTATTTGCGCTAATGTTTTTTAAATTACCATTTTCAATTACTAAGTTGGCAATATTTGTGTTCAAAATATCATCGCCATTTATAGTCGTAGTAATGCTTAATCCAATATTAATAATATACTCGTCCGTAATTTGGAAACCACCTCGATATTCTTCTAAAGATAAATTTGAAAGAGGAGTAAGTTCTTTCAGGCCAACATCTTTAGCATTCACATTAAAATGAGGTATTAGCATACAAAGCACTAACAAAAATTTATTGTAGTTCATAATGTAGGCCTTTCAGGTTGTTAAGTTCTTAAAGTTATTTAAAACAATGTTATATTAATTTTCACCGGAAACTGGGAGAGTAATGCTAAATACCCCTAAGGAATCTCTAGACACTCCTGTTTTTAATGGTGATCTTTGATATACGGTGAAATTATCATTGGTTATAAAGCTAGACCGTCCCATTTCCGCTTCGTTACGGACCAGTAACACAATTCCTTGGTAATATTTTTCAAACTCATCCAGTTTCATTATCATGGTTCCTCTAGAAGGGTCTCCTAGAATAACTGAGTGATTGTTTATACCTCTGATGACAACAAAATGCATATACCCGTCGAAATTAACGAGAGTAATCCCAGGGACGCCGACTTCTTTAATTTTCTCCAGTCCTACTTGAAAGCCGTCAGAACGTAACCCTATGGAATCCAAGTAAAACTTCATATCCAACAAAGAAAAACCTTTCTCTTTGATTTTTTCTTTATCACCTTTTTCAAACATGCTTTTGAAGATATCTTGTTCAGATGACTCTGTTGCATAATGAAAAGTGAGAAGAGAAGCCAGGGCGGCAGAGCCACAGCTGAAGTCATACTGTTGGCGAAAAACATCACCGAACACTATTTCTTTGTAGCTTTTAACAGGAACAGAGTAATGTGCTCGGTAAGGTAGCAGTTCTAATGAAATGGCTGATGCTGAATAAACGAGCATCAGCCAAATTAAGTTATTTAATACTTTCATATTGTTTACTTGAGTGTCAGGTTAACGACGGTAGAGTTCTGGATTAAAACGTTGTTTCCGCTGTTCTGAATTACGTTGGATATACCCGAACTGTCTGCGAACGCTCCACTTGATAGTATATTGTTACCACTCACGGTGTTTGACGCGACATTATCTGACGAAATACCATTGATATCTGATTCTGCATAAACCAAGTCGAGTTCAACATTTTGTCCACCTCTTGATTCATTCATGATATCCAAGCTAACTTCTCCGCCAGATAATGCAATGTCATCAGCGAGTGCAGTGCAGGCAACTATCATACTCAAAGTACAGATTGCCAAACGCATCGCTTTCTCCTACTAGTCGGTTACTCACCCCCAGTAAACACACTTGCATTAGTTGTAACAGATTGTTGTACAAGTGAATTTGAACCAGCATTCTGACCAACGGTAGTAATACCAGCTGCACCACCAAGACCACCAAGGGTGTTCATGTTTTCAACTCGAACTCGAGTATCATCCGCGTTAGTTGCATAAATAACTGATGCACCTGTAACACCACCCATTAGGCTTGAGCTCGCAACAACCATATCTGTATCCATATGGACTTGATTGAAGCTATCAACATTTGTTGAGCTCGAGTCACTTTGATAGTTACTATTGTCGTTAAAGCTGTTCGAGTTTGTTGTGCTTGAATCAGCGTAGCTACGGTTATCACTCTGGTTACGGTTGTCGCTTTGATTACGATTATCGCTGTTATCGTTAAAGCTACTGTTGATACTAGAGTCACTGTTGTCGTTGTTGCTACGTCTTACAGTAGTACTAGAGTCGCTGTTGTCGTTGTGGCTTCTATTTGTGTTAGTACTTGAATCACTACTATCACTATTTAGGCTCACATCAAGATCAGCACTGGTACTGTTGTCGTTAGCGTTAGACGTACTATTGTCGTTGTGGCTTTGAGCTGTGTTAGTGCTCGAGTTTGAGTTGTCGCTGTTGTTATTAAAGCTGTCATCAACACCAAGAGTTGCACTGTTGTCAGTGTCGCTGTTGTCGTTGAAGCTATGACCAATACCTAGTGACGCACTATTATCGCTGTTGTCGTTGAAGCTATCACCAACACCGAGAGATGCGCTATTGTCACTGTTATCATTGAAGCTGCCAGATAAACCGATATCGGTATTAGCGCTGTCAGTCCATTGCATGTTGTCGTCTCCATCATCGATCTCATTCGCGATTAGAGAGCCACTAAATAAAATTGCTGACATTGCTAAAGCAAGCCCTGTTTTGTTTAGAGTCATAACGATTACTCCATTTCCTGTTATTCCTGATTAAAAATGACTGCACTTAACTTCTTGCTGCTTCCTTCAAATGTTGTGGGAAGCGATGAAATTATAAGAAAGGATCAGTGAAAGCTGTTCTCATTATTGAGAATGATTCAGGCTGGAAGGGAGTATTTAGGTACGTCTATTTAAAGTATTAAAGAAAAAAATAACATAATCATAATGTTATTTTTTGTATTTACTTTAAGTACTCATCAAGTATGAAATGAAGCCAATATAAAGAAGTAATTTGTTCTATTGCACTGAGCGGAGCAGTCATCCATTTTTTATAAATGGCATTTTATCCAATTATTATCTTTATTATTTAATATTATAAATCATATCCTTATGCTAACACAGGTTGAAAAGTATGGATAAAAACACAACAGGTTCATACTTTTTAAGTCTTTTTCGGTGCTGAAAAGCAATGCGATATCATTCTGAAGTGCTATATTTTCTACTTAAAATGAAGATAAATTCTCTTTGCTGCCTCCAATTAATTTTCTAACGGGGGTTGGTGAAACAGGTAAGTTAATGTGGTGGGACTATGGAAAAGAAGCACTTGATACTGCTAGCTGAGAGTAATTTACAAAGTAACTTAATAAAAAAACAGCTGTCTTCCATTCATGATGTCGATGTAAAGATAATGCAACCAGATGAAGTGGTGTTCAGAAGTCACTCACTCAGTATCGATTTGATGTTTATTGATTACGATTTTATGCGTCAGCTTGAAGTACAAGGAAAGTTACCAGATTTTGATCTATTTGGGTGGTCCTTTATGCTTCACAACGTCCCTTGTGAAAAAGTACAAACGGACTTACTGCATTGGAAGTTGTTAAAAGGAATTTTGCTCCGAAGTGCATCAGTGACACATATATGTGATGGCGCGGAATACGTACTGAAAGGTGGGTTGTGGCTACCAAGAATGTACCTAGAGAAGTTAGTCCTCAATTATCGGCATGCAAATTTGTCCGAAGAACAGCAGCATGATGAGTTAACATGCAGAGAAAAACAGATTCTAGAGCTACTTGTGTACGGCATTTCAAATCAACAAATTGCTTCAAGACTTTTTTTATCTGAAAGTACAGTGAAAAGCCATATATACAAGTTGTACAAAAAACTCGATGTCCATTCTCGTCATGATGCAGTTAAGTTGGTAAGAATGAACAATGGCTTAACCGAGAGAAGTTAAGTCATAATTTGTGATGCTCTTTTTATCGGGGTCTGTTCCGTTTTCACTATCTAATCTAAGCAAGGGCACTCGTATTTGAGTGCCCGTGGTTTATCTAGATTCAATAGTTGGCGTATCAGCAGGCTACATCATGCCCGTGACAAGGCCTGCTGCCACAAAAAATACGATCATCCATAGTACCGAAAGGTTGAGCTTTTTGTGTAGATAGAAACCCGCAATCACTAACGCCATGTCGATGGGAGCAATAACTGCGCTGCTAAATACTGGCTGGTAAAGTGCCGCGAGTAGTAACCCTACTACCGAGGCATTTACACCGTTGATGGCGCCGGAGACCAGCGGTTTGCCTGCCAGTGCTTGCCAGTTCTTAAGAACGCCAAGTAGTAAAAGAAACCCAGGGAGGAATACGCCAAGCGTTGCGATCAGAGCGCCTAAAATTGGCGTATCCGAAAGCTCATAACCGATAAAAGTAGCAAAGGTGAACATTGGCCCCGGTACAGCTTGTGCAGCGGCGTAGCCTGTTAAAAATGCATCTTGGCTGAGCTGGTCGCCAACAATGTTTTGCAGAAGCGGCAGAACCACATGACCGCCACCAAACACTAAGCTACCAGCTTGGAAAAAATCACTAAACAGCCCAAGCAAAGGTAACGTATGAGCCACTAACGGTAAGCCGAGTAAAAGCATCGCAAATAGAGCTAATGGCGCGATAGACGGTTTAAACGACTCGGCTGATGGCGCGGAGTCTTTCTTCAGATATCGCATTCCGACAAAACCTGCTGCGATCAACACGAACATTTGCGTCATGATGCTTGGTGCCACCAGCAACGCAATCGCAGTCGCGACGCACAAACCCGCGGTCAGTTTACTTTGGCAGAAGTTTTTGTACATGCCCCAAGTCGCATCCGCCACGACGACGACTGCGAGCAGTTTTAGGCCGTGAACGATGTTTTGGAACACTGCGGTGTCGGTGATTTGGCTGCTCACCATCGCCAGCGCCAACATGATGACCACTGAAGGAAGCGTGAATCCGACAAATGCTGCGCATGCGCCACCTAAACCGCCACGTTTATAGCCTAAAGCAAAGCCAACTTGGCTTGAGCCCGGTCCCGGCAAAAACTGACTGAGCGCGGCAATTTGCGCGTACTCGCTGTCATCAAGCCATTTCAGTTTCTCAACAAAGGTTTGGCGAAAATAACCAATATGAGCCGCCGGGCCGCCGAAGCTGAACCAACCCAGCCAGAAAAAAGTTTTGAATATGGTGAACATGTCGAGCCTGTTTATCTAAAAAGCATTGTTGCTAATTTATCGAATGCTCTAAAATGACTCAAATTGATGATTTTAATTTCATCTATGAATGAAATGGGATGAGGATGTTGGAGTGAAAGAGGACATTCAGTGGCGCAACATTGACTTGAACTTATTGGTGACGTTTTCCTACTTGTATCGCTATCGAAGCGTTAGCGTCGCGGCAGAGAAAAGTTACGTTAGCCAGTCGGCGATGAGTCATAGTTTGTCTCGTTTAAGGTTGTTGTTTGACGACCCGCTTTTTGAGCGAAAAGGGCACAAGATGGAGCCCACCGAGCACGCTCACCACATCGCGCCAACTGTGCATCACTTGTTGGATTCTATCGCCAAAGACTTGCTCACTAAGTCTGCCTTCCAACCTGAAAATTACGCGGGTGTATGTCGCATCGGGTTAACGGATTATGCCGAGTTTATCTTTGCTCCTCGGCTTTATGACGAAATACGCCAGCGCGCCCCAGAGGCGCAGATCAGTTTTATTAACGTCAATCGTAGCAACTACGTGGCATTAACTGAGCACGAAAAGCTCGATGTCATTATTGGCAGCATGCCGGTGTTGGATGACAACTTTGAGAGCTTGTACTTGTACACCGAAAAGCACGTGTGCATGTGTGATAAACAGGTATTGCAAGGGGAAACACAGCTGTCTCTGGAAGCGTTCGCGAACATAGAGCAAGCTCTGGTAAGTCCCGATGGGAGCTTAAAGACACAAGTAGACCAAAAGCTTGCAGAACATGGTTTGAGCCGCAAAGTCACCGTGGCGTCGCGCAACTTTCTCACTATTCGGCATCTATTGAAAAAACGCGATCTCATTGCCATCGTGCCAGAAAAAATGGCATTGGCGGAGGGCTTTTCGGACGATCTCGTTACCGTTAAGCCGCCGATCGCCGTTGCGGATTTTGATATTGCCATGCTGTGGCATTCCAGCCGAAACAATGAAGACAAAGGCATTTGGCTACGCGAGTTGGTTTCTTCGACCATCACCTCTAAATGATAAACATTTGGGGCATTCATGGTGCTTAGAGTTATTTGTTGTTGAACTTCTTACTACCCGCTGAGTTATCGGCGTTATACCGAAACAGTACTGATTGAGCAAAATGAGTGTCTTTGGTTGGGGGGGGGGATGTTCCAGATTTAATTCATAAAAGAGATTAATGGAAAAGGTATCATTGAGTTGTACCACGTAGTTTAAGCTCTGTTTGCACGTATACATGAAGAGGTTGTAAGCGTCCATCTCGGTATTTTTCCACCAGTAAGTTCACTCCCTGAGTTCCCATCAACTCAGAGTGAATACGAATTGTAGACAACGGCGGAAAGGTAAAGCGAGCAGTAGGAATATCATTCATACTAATCAACGTAATATCCTCTGGTATCTTTAAGCCAAATTCATGGATTGCACGTACTATGCCAATCGCGATGGAGTCTGAATCAATGAATACTGCTTTCGGGAAGTCACCTTTGGCTAGCATCTCTTTCGCTAAGTTATAACCGGACAAACTAGAGCAGGCACAATAGTGTATATCTTGTTCTGCGACCACGCCTTTTAGATAGCCATAGTCCAAAAACACATTTTCACGAGTGTCAGCTGCGTCGGGCTTGTTTTGACCGCCAATATAACCGATGCGGCGGTGGCCTCGTTGTACAAAGAAATCAACTACTTGCCTACTGATTCGAATAAGGTCGACATCAACGCAATCATAAGGGCAGGTTGGATCTGAAAAGTTTATGTAGCAAATGCTATCGGCTAGACGTTTAGGTAATTTATCTACTACCTTTTGGTCGACATTTCCGACTAAAAGGACACCTGTTATCTTTTTCGTTTCAACATCAATTTCACTGTTATAGCAATTGGTTAGCGTAATACCTAATTTGTCGCATTGCGTTTCAATCCCATGACGAATTGATAAGTAGTAAGGGTCATTCACCTCTGTTTCTTGTTTGTAGTTATATAAGGCTAAAAAGTGATGTTTTTGCTTAGCTTCTTTGATGCCTTTCTTCGAGCTACTGGTGCGGTACTCCAGTTTTTCTGCAATTTCCAAAATGCGGTATTTGGTTTCTTCTTTAACGCTCAACGTTGGGTCGTTGTTCAAAACCCGCGATACGGTTGCAAGTGAGACGCCTGCTTCAATGGCGATATCTTTTAGCTTTGCCATGTAAATTTCCCGTTGGCACTGCCCAAGTGTGAGCTCAATAATCTGACTATTTTAAACAGCTACTTAGATATGCACAAACCTTTAGTAAGACAGTCCTAAACACTTTAAATCATCATATCAAGCCAAATTGTTTTCATGAAATAGACTCTATTGAGTAATAAATAAAGCCGTAAACGTAAGGATTATATTGCTGTAAAAATACTGAAAAACGCGACTGGTTTGGAAACTTGCTACTTGTGGTAACTCTAGTACTTAATAGGACTCGAGCTGTTTAGAGTTTAATCAAGCAAACGTTTTATTGTTCATGTTTATGTTTTGTGTCTCATTTTATAAACAAATCAATAGGAAAGTATTCAACTCTATTTATAATCTCCGCGCTTTTAAAAGCTGTCTAACAGTATGAAAAATTAGGAAATTATAATGAAAAAAGTATTGCCATTATTGGCTTTAGGTGCAGTGGTTGCTTCAGCATCAGTTCAAGCAAAAGGTAACTGGTATGTTGGTGCTGATTTGGTAAATTCAGATCTTAAAGTTAAAAGCTTGTCAAAAGATCTTTCTGCGACAGGTCTTAGCCTTGCTGTAGGTAAAGAGCTTCAATATTCAGAAAACTTCAAACTAGCTTTTGAAGGTGAGTACATATACTTTGGCGACTTTGAAGAAACATTTTCTTACATGGGGTGGCCGGTTAAATTTAGTGTTGATGCTTCTGCGTTCAATTTCAATGCGAAGCCTAAATACCAATTTGCAGGTACAGGCTTCTATGTTGGTGCGATTGCTGGCCTTGGTGTAATGAGTGTTTCTTATGAAGTGAAATCATCTAGCACTGTTACCGATGATGGTCGTGATGTAGGCTTTAACTACGGTGTTGAGGCTGGTTATGAGTTCGCTTCAGGTTTGGTTGTATCTGGTGGCTACCGTGCTTCTTCGGTAAGTATTGATGCCGAAAACGGTGGCAGCGAAGATTTTGATTTTGACAGCCTGTACGTTGGTGTTGATTACAAGTTTTAAGCTCGCGTAAGCAAAACATAGATACTAAAAAGGAGCCGTTAGGCTCCTTTTTTTATTAGATTATCAATCAACTCATAATGGTGATCTTGTACGCCTGCAAGGTTGCCATATTTGGGTTGGTGGCGGTCATTTTCTTTCGCGTGTTGCCAGCCAATGGTGTGACGCACAAAATGCTCTGCAAACGCGTGGGAAACTTCTAAGCAACCTGCCAGTACGGTATCAACATAACTTTGCATGATTGGGCTCTTTTCGCATGGTGGTAGTGGCTCGTCTTTTACGTAAACCCAAATGTCATGTTCTTGGTTAAAACTCGCATCTGTTTCGATTTGATCTGGCTGAAGTTGAATACGATGATAACCTCGCTCACGGCGGTCGAATTCTGCGAGCGCTTCTTCATTTACTTCGAGTAAAACGCCATTAACCTGTCCATCGCCTTGGTTCACCACTAATGGAGAGAGGCTGTAGCTGTCGTCAATCTTCCCCCAGTAGCGAACCAACCCATGTGCTATGACGGGAATGGCTTCTCCCGTTTGTCCGGTTAACTTACGCGACGCAGAATTAATCAAACTGCCATAGCCAAATATGTACATTGTCGTTGCATCCCTTAACTGATAGTTGTGCCTCTCATGTTTATACCTAACCCGCATCTGAAGCACAACTTTACCTCTTAAGTATAATCTTAATTATAAACATGTATTTTTTATGCATGTTTATGGTAGCATCAATATGTAGTTGAGTTAACCAGCATCGAGAGACGCTTGAGGGCAAGATAATGCTGAATATCACCGATAAAAAAGTAGAAGAAAAAATCCCCGCATGGCTGCGATTAGGCTTTCGGCCGTTTTTTCTGTTTGGGTCGATTTACGCCATTGTTGCGATTGCGTTGTGGGTGTGGATGTTCCAAGGCGGACAGCCAAACGCATTAGCCGTGCCTGCATTGTGGTGGCACGTACATGAAATGTTGTTCGGTTTTTCGATGGCCATTGTAGTTGGCTTTGTACTGACCGCGGTACAAAACTGGACTGGCATTAATGGTACCAAGCATTACATGCTTCTGGCTTTATTTGGCTTGTGGTTAGTGCCCCGCATATTGCTTTGGACACCAGCACCGTTATGGTTAACCAGCAGTATCGAAGCGGTATTTTTACTGTTTGTCGCCTATGAGGTGGGCATTCGTGTGTATCGAGCCAAAGGTTGGCGTAATTTGTTTTTCATTCCACTGTTTCTTTTAGCCATCTTTGCGAACTTTGCAAGCTACGCAACGATAAAAGGTATGCCGCCCTTTAGCTCTTCAGCGGTGTGGCAAGCAATGCTGTGGTGGTTTACCTTGCTGTTGTCAGTGATGGGCGGACGTGTGATTCCATTTTTTACTGCGCGTCGATTTAATTTCGAAAAAGCGCAACCATTGGCTTGGTTAGAGTGGTTCGCGAACTTGCCATTGGTAATGCTATTTGTGCTGAGCTTTTTCCCTGTGACGTTTGCAGAACTAGGTAGTCCTTTGATGCTATTTGCAGGTGTTGCTCAGTTGGTGCGTTTTGTTCGCTGGAAACCTTGGTTAACCCTGAGCGAGCCTTTAGTGTGGTCGCTGCATGCTGCGTATTTGTGTTTACCACTAAGCTTAATTTTGCGAGGCGTCTGGGGAGATGCATTTGCCAGCCATAACCTCATTCACCTGTTTGCGATAGGTGCGTTAGGCGGTTTGATTTTAGCGATGATTACACGGGTGACGATGGGACATACTGGTCGCATGATCTACAAAGGGCCAAACATGAGCCTTGCGTTTGCAGCAATTACCGCGGCAGCTTTGGTTCGCAGTTTCGCCGTGATCTTTGATCCAGCGAACATGATACTGTGGATTGATATCAGCGGCGGATTATGGATTGTTGCGTTTGGGCTATTTGTGTGGCGCTTTGGTGTGATGCTTGTGACCCCTCGTGTGGATGGTCACCCCGGATAAGATTCTAATGTGAGTAGAGAAAAGAGGAGCCGCGTGCTCCTCTTTTGGTTTTTGTTCTTTATAGGTTTAGTGTTTATTCGTCTTCGTCGTCCGCTTTATTCGTGAGCCCCAAGCGTTTAAATAGCCACCACTCTAGACCAAAAATGACAATTAAGGCGATGCAGAACCAGGTGAATGCCATGGTGGATTCCACGCCTGGCATTCCACCAACATTGATACCGAGTAAACCTGTTAAGAAGCTGGTTGGTAGAAAAATCGTTGCTACCAAAGTAAACAGGTAACTGTTTTTATTGGTTTTCTCATCACGATGATGTTTGATCTCTTCTTGGAAAAGCGCCACTTCTCCAAGATAAAACTCAAGTGTTTCATTTATGCGCGTAATATTATTGTGTGCGAAGCGATATTGATGAGGTCTCAAAGCAATCAATTCTGATTCTGACTCCACAAGATCACGGATAGCGTACTGCTGAGGGCGAATAAAACGCTTGATAGAAATCAGTGCTTTTTGAGTCGCCATATGTTTGTACGTCGACTCATCATTCACGTCGAACTGGTTTAGTGTTTCTTCAATCGTATCAAGGTAAATGTCTATTTTACTGTTTAATCCTTCAATGATCTGATGAAGTAAACTGGCAAGACTTTTTGGGCCTTTGTGTTCCGCTAATGCTTGGCGAATCTCCATGATCGCGCGTGATGGAATTTTACGAGTTGAAATGAGTGCGCCTTGAAAGTAGAGAATTCGAATACTAAGCATATCTTCTGGTGATGCATTGCCGTTCATATTGACGCCTCGTAAAATCAACATGAAGTTCTCGTCATCCAAAGGATGGAAAGATGGTCGACTTTCGTCGGCTAATAGATGATCAACCGTAGCTCGAGGTACTTGGTTTTGCTCCAGCCAACCACGAATATCAGGATGCAGCCGTTCGCAATGGTACCAATGCTTAGCTTGAATTTGCTCTGCCGTGGTGGATTGTTGAGTTGCTTCTGGGGTTGAGAAGTCCCAATGTTCAATCATAAAACCCATTTTCTTTTCCTTGTTTGAGCCGATACCAAAATAACCTCAAGATACTTCTTTCGCGAGAATTGCATTGCCATACAGAGGCAATGCTCTGAGTACGGTACTCTGAAGTCATTGATGCATTATTTTTCAAATGAGTATGATTGTATTTAATGCCAAATGTCTATGAATAGTTGTTCTTATTTGCAATCGAGTGGAGCGCACCAAGGTGTTGTGCTTAAACAACAAAACAAAAAGCCTGCAACTAAGCA
Source organism: Vibrio sp. Vb1729 (assembly GCF_033338655.1). Classification (NCBI taxonomy): domain Bacteria; kingdom Pseudomonadati; phylum Pseudomonadota; class Gammaproteobacteria; order Vibrionales; family Vibrionaceae; genus Vibrio; species Vibrio sp. Vb1729. Next base: position 167,778 of record NZ_JAWOTB010000033.1, read on the forward strand.
GGCTTTATTGTGGGGGGAGGGAGGGGAGCTGTTAGCCAACTTGAGAAAGATTAACCACTTTCTGTTGTAGCTTTTTCTTTAAATAGTCCGTTAAGGCCTGTTTTTCTTCCTCGTTCATGTAAAGACCAAGCTTAGTACGGCGCCATAAAATGTCTTCATCGGTCATTGCCATTTCATGGTTCATTAAGTAATCGATCTCACGTTGGTAAACACCACCGGCTTGTGTCGAGAACGTTTGTCCTAAGTCAGCTTCACTTGTTGTACCTTCCATTAAGTTCCACGTTTGGGTACCAAACTGAGTGACATAACGAAGAATCAATGCTTCTGGCGCCCAAGTGTATTTAGCGTGAATTTGTTTAGCTAATTGTTCACGACTACAGCTGAAGTTACCACCAGGAAGGGTTTGGTTGGCCGTCCAGTCGCTTCCCATCTCTGGTAGGAAAGGAGCCAGCTTTTTCATTGCCGCTTCACCCAGCTTACGGTAGGTCGTCAGCTTACCACCAAAGACAGAAAGCAGAGGTGCATGGTCGTATTCCGCATCGAGCTCTAGCGTGTAGTCTCGTGTGATTGCTTGCGGAGAGTCAGATTCATCGTCACATAAAGGACGAACACCGCTGTATGTCCAAACTACATCTTCGCGAGTCAACTGGTGGACAAAGTGTTGGTTTACGATATCAATGAGGTAATCGACTTCGTCATCTGAGATCGACACTTCACGTGGGTCACCTTTGTATTCCACATCTGTTGTACCAATGATTGAGAACTTATCTAAGTAAGGAATCATAAATACGATGCGATTGTCTTTGTTTTGAAGAATGTAGGCTTGCGGTTCGTTGTGGATACGAGGAACAACGATGTGCGAGCCTTTGATTAAGCGAATGTTACGAGGAGAGGCTTGCTCTAATCCATCATCAAAGAACTGTTTTACCCAAGGCCCCGCAGCATTGACTAACGCTTTCGCTTTACGTTCGAAACGTTGGTCTGTCATCACATCGTGAATAGTAACATGCCAGATACCACCTTCACGGTGTGCTTTTTCCACGCGGCAGTAGTTACGCACTTCAGCATGGTTTTCGCGAGCCGCAAGAACGTTCAGTAATACTAAACGTGCATCATCAACCCAACAGTCAGAGTATTCGAAACCCGTTTTCATCTCTGGTTTTAGCAAGCCAGATTTCGCAAGGTTGACGGTTTTACTGCCTTGCAGCGTCGTACGTTTACCCAAGTTATCGTAAAGGAAAAGGCCACAACGAATCATCCAAGCTGGGCGTAGGAATGGGCGATGCGGTAAACGGAAACGCATTGGTAATGCGACGTGTGGTGCTTTACGAAGAATAACCTCACGCTCTGCGAGCGCTTCCGAAACTAAACGAAACTCGTAGTGTTCAAGGTAGCGTAAACCGCCGTGTATCAGTTTAGAACTTGCTGAAGAAGTCGCAGATGCGAAGTCATGTGCTTCATATAAGCCAACACTCAAACCTCGGCCAGCTGCGTCTGCTGCAATACCAGCTCCATTAATGCCGCCACCGATTACGATCAAGTCTAAGGTAGTGGATGAGCTAGTAGTGGAAGCATTATTTTGTATACTCATAAATTTGACCTCTTGGTGAGCGAACGAGCATTTTAGAACATAATGTAATCCTAGCTCAGGTTTCGTTTGTGATCATCTATTATTTTCGTTTGTGAGCGTTTTGTGTGATTTAGACACAAAAAAACCTCTGTCTAATTAAGACAGAGGTCATTTGAGGGGAGTTATACGATTGATGTTACTCGTTTTCGGAGTTTGATTCGTTAGCTTCAACCACTTCAAGTGGGATAGAAGCTTCCTTCAAAATTGACAAGATTTCTTCTGGTGGCTGCTTATTGGTAAAGATCATGTTGAGCTGTGCAATATTGCCTAGTTTCACCATAGCATTGCGCCCGAACTTGGTGTGGTCTACGGCCAGAAATACACTACGGCTATTGTCAATGATCGCTTGTTTGACCCGGACTTCGTGGTAATCAAAGTCTAATAGCGAGCCATCGAAGTCGATACCGCTAATGCCGAGAATACCAAAGTCGAGACGGAACTGTTTAACGAAATCGAGGGTAGCCTCGCCAACAATACCGCCGTCTCTGCTGCGGACTTCTCCACCCGCCAAAATGACTTTGATTTCAGGGTTAGGGAAAAGAATGGTCGCAACATTGATGTTGTTGGTGACAACACGCAACTGTTTATGGTTTTTATTGAGCGCTCGCGCAACTGCTTCTGGTGTGGTGCCGATATCGATGAATAGTGTGGCACCATCTGGAATGTGTTTGACTACCTCGTCTGCAATGACATCTTTTTCATTGAAGTTGAGCGCTTTACGCGTGTTGTAAGATGTGTTTTCAGAACTGAGAGGAATAGTGGCTCCACCGTGATAACGACGAATTTTGTTGTCATCGGCGAGTTCATTGAGATCGCGTCGGATGGTTTGTGGGCTGACATTGAATCTTTCTACCAACTCATCCGTGCTGACATAGCCTTGTTTTTTCACCAGCTCAACAATCTGCTGGTGTCGAGGTATTTGCTTCACTTACCACTCCCTTGTGCATTGGTAACGGCCAATGCTTCAAATTCGAAGCTCTATTGTGCTCGAATTTGCTCGTTGTGAGAAGTAAGCGAGTTCAGGAATCGGGGATAAAGCGCAAAAAGAGCGCACAAATGGCGCTCTTTTTTCTTATGGAGATGAGATTAATCTTCTTCGTCGTGAAGTTCAGACCAGGTTTGTGCACATTTCACTGCACGCTTCCAACCCTTGTAACGACGATTGCGTTTTTCTTCATCATCGTGTGGCTCAAAGGTGCGATCAAGTACCGCTTTATTCTGCAACTCATCAATGCTATCCCAGTAACCAACGGCAAGGCCGGCAAGGTAGGCTGCACCAAGAGCGGTAACCTCAGTTACTTGAGGGCGGTGTACTTCTGTGTTCAATACATCGGATTGGAATTGCATTAGGAAGTTGTTCGCTACTGCACCACCATCGACGCGAAGGTTCGCAAGCTTAATGCCTGAGTCAGCTTGCATCGCATCCAGTACGTCACGAGTTTGATAAGCGATGCCTTCCAATGTTGCACGGATGATATGGTTTGAATTCACACCGCGAGTAAGGCCGACAATCGTGCCACGTGCGTAGGCATCCCAGTATGGAGCGCCTAAACCAGTAAATGCAGGCACGACATAAACGCCGTTTGATGTATCCACTTTTGTCGCGAAGTATTCAGAGTCTTCTGCACCGTTTAGGATTTTTAATTCATCACGTAGCCATTGGATAGAAGCACCACCCATGAATACGGCACCTTCAAGTGCATAAGCTGGTTCGCCTGCAGGACCACAAGCCAAAGTTGTTAGAAGACCATGTGTCGAAGTGACTTTTTCTTGGCCCGTATTCATTAGCAAGAAACAACCCGTACCGTAAGTGTTTTTCGCTTGACCCGCTTCAACACACATTTGGCCGTAAAGCGCCGCTTGTTGGTCACCTGCGATTCCAGAAATAGGAATACGAGTACCGCCTTTACCACCGATGTTGGTTTTACCGTAAATTTCCGATGAGCGCTTCACTTCTGGCATCATAGATGCTGGGATGCCAAGCTCATCTAACATTTTTTGATCCCAACATAGATCGTTGATGTTAAACAGCATGGTACGTGATGCGTTGGTGTAGTCGGTTACGTGAACGCGACCTTGAGTCATCTTCCAAACTAACCAAGTATCGACAGTACCAAACAACAGCTTGCCTGCTTCTGCGTCTTCTCGTGCGCCTTCAACATTGTCCAGAATCCATTTAACTTTGGTACCGGAGAAGTAAGGGTCAAGCACCAAACCAGTGTTGTCACGTACATAGTTTTCGAGACCGCGTGCTTTTAAATCTTCACAGATATCAGCAGTACGGCGACATTGCCATACGATCGCATTGTAAACGGGTTTACCTGTTTCTTTATTCCAGACGATGGTCGTTTCACGCTGGTTAGTAATACCGATAGCCGCTAATTGGTCGCTACGGATGCCAGACTTAGCTAGAGCTTCTACTAAGGTAGAGCTTTGTGTTGCCCAGATCTCCATTGGATCATGTTCAACCCAACCAGCTTCTGGATAAATCTGAGTAAATTCGCGTTGCGCGACGCTTACGATGTTCGCATCGTGATCAAGAATCACTGCGCGAGAGCTTGTTGTACCTTGGTCCAGGGCAACAATGTATTTTTGCTCAGTCATGGTAAGAATCCTTTTGTTTCGTTATTTATATTTTAGTAAATGTTCGAGTTACGTCAGTTTTAAGCTCTAGCTTCTTCTGTTTCTTCTTCCGTCTCACATTGGTTTGGAATCGTACAACCGTGGCCTTGTTGTGGAAGGTAAGCGGCAATCGCTTTTGGATACAACCAACCACCAAAACACGCACCTGCAATCGGAGCAAGTAAAGGCACGATAAAGTAAGGAATGTCTTTAGCACCTGTCAGAGCGTAATCCCAACCTGCGAAGTAAGCGAACAGCTTCGGTCCAAAGTCACGAGCAGGGTTCATCGCAAAGCCTGTTAGTGGGCCAAGTGAACCACCGATGACGGCAATCAAAATACCGATCAATAGAGGGTTCATTGCGCCACGTGCTGCGCCGTTATTTTCATCGCCCAGAGCCAGAATCGCAAACATCAGCACAGCAGTGATAACGAATTCCACAGCAAAAGCACCAAAGAAAGAGAGGGAGGCATGCGGATAGGTTGAGAAGATACCAGCAGTTGCTAGTGCATCTTGGCTGCTGCGAACGAAGTTATGAGCGATTTCGTAGTCGGTGAAAAGGTTGCTGTATAAGCTGTATACCAATGCAGCAGAACAGAGTGCCCCAAGCATTTGAGCGATAATGTATGGCACCACTTTCGCCTTATCAAAACCATGGAACATAGCAAGTGCGATGGTAACGGCAGGGTTGATGTGTGCACCAGAGACGCCAGCCGTACAGTAAATAGCGATGGCGACACCGAAGCCCCATACAATACTGATTTCCCATTGTCCAAATGATGCGCCTGTTAGAACTAAGGCTGCAACACAGCCTACGCCGAAGAAAATAAGTAGTCCTGTACCGATAAACTCGGCCAAACATTCTCCGAGCAGAGAGGGGTGTTTGTTCGTTGTCATGTTAAAAGTCCTTTGATCATTTTTGCCTGTCTAGCACGGTACTATTGTGCATATATAAACGTTTGCGAAAACAAACGAGCGTTAAAAATGAGCGTTTGAGCATAAATTTGTTAATCAAAGTCTTCGTTTTTGTTAAATGGCGCATCTTTTAACCGGAAAAGAACACAACGAAAATAATTTATTTGTCACGAGGCCAGTGTTGAGAGCGCTCAAATTACCGATGTGAAAAAGAATGCACAACTGGTAAGAGGAGTTTTGTGAAGCTGCTACGTGCTTGGAGATTTATTACACAGAACTTGTGTAGCAGTTAACCCTAAAGGAGTAGGAGGATGTCAAATGTATCAAGGGCTAGCAGTGATATAAAAAATACGCAGTCATGTTTGGACTTTTAGAAAAAATCGTCATCCCATTGGTACCAATAGGATGAGTTGATAAGAGAATAAACGCTGTTAATGTCTTGTGTTTGTGAATCATTGCTTCGGCTTGTATTCAAATAAAAATTGTTTTTTTTATTTCGTTTGATGCTAAACGTGATCGTTTTTCAGCTTTTTAGTTATTAGTTGGTTCGGAGCGAGTAGGGCAGGCGTAAATCGCCCTTTTTACGGTTAGTTTATGTTCTAATTCGAGCCTTTGTTTCAAAGGTTTCGAATTGGAATGCTCAAGTGAGAGGTTTGAACATCAGTTTCATATTAACGAATCTTGAGTAAAGTTGAACGATGATCTAATTAATGCTCATATAATTTACTGTATTTACTTATATTTAATCCATGTGCAACATTTGTCACAGAAATAAAATCCTAACTCCATACAATTCATGAACTTTCGAACGAAGATTTATTTTGTTTCGTTCGCTCCTTTTGTGTTTTTACCATCGCATACAAAATAATGAGGTTCCTATGTTTGGAATATTCAAACCTAAGGCGCACATTGATCGTCTGTCCCCTGGCAGCATCGATAGCACCTACTCTCGCCTCCGTTGGCAACTCTTTATCGGTATCTTTGTTGGCTACGCCGGTTACTATCTAGTTCGTAAAAACTTCAGTTTGGCGATGCCTTATCTTATCGAGCAAGGCTTTAGCCGCGGAGACTTAGGTGTCGCCTTGGCAGCTGTTTCCATTGCATATGGTCTCTCTAAGTTTCTAATGGGCAGCGTTTCAGACCGCTCCAACCCTCGCTATTTCCTTAGTGGCGGCCTATTGATGTCTGCATTAGTGATGTTTTGCTTTGGCTTTATGCCATGGGCGACTGGTAGCGTCACTGCGATGTTCATTTTGCTTTTCTTGAACGGTTGGTTCCAAGGGATGGGGTGGCCTGCTTGTGGCCGAACCATGGTGCACTGGTGGTCACGTAAAGAGCGTGGTGAGATCGTTTCGGTTTGGAACGTGGCGCACAACGTGGGTGGCGGCTTGATTGGTCCACTATTTATTCTTGGCCTGTGGGCATTTAATGATGATTGGCGCACTGCATTTTATGTTCCTGCATTTTTCGCCACGTTGGTTGCTGTGTTTGTTTGGATGACGGTTCGCGATACCCCTCAGTCTTGTGGTCTGCCTCCTATTGAAGAATACAAAGACGATTACCCAGATGACTATGACAAGTCCCATGAACAAGAAATGACAGCGAAGGAAATCTTCTTCAAATACGTCTTCAACAACAAACTTCTTTGGTCGATTGCAATTGCAAACGCATTTGTTTACCTAATTCGTTACGGCGTACTGGACTGGGCACCTGTTTACCTAAAAGAAGCGAAGGATTTCTCGGTAGATAAATCGTCATGGGCTTATTTCTTATACGAATGGGCTGGCATTCCAGGAACACTATTGTGTGGTTGGATCTCTGACAAATTGTTCAAAGGTCGTCGTGCACCTGCTGGTATCTTATTTATGGTGTTAGTGACAGTTGCAGTGATGGTTTATTGGTTTAACCCTGCAGGCAACCCAACAGTAGATATGATGGCGCTTATTGCAATTGGCTTCCTAATCTATGGTCCGGTTATGCTGATCGGTTTGTACGCACTTGAACTCGCTCCGAAGAAAGCCGCAGGTACTGCCGCTGGTCTTACTGGTTTGTTTGGATACCTGGGTGGGGCAGTTGCCGCAAACGCGATTTTGGGCTACACCGTAGACCACTTTGGCTGGGATGGTGGCTTTATCATCTTAGTGGGTTCTTGTATTACTTCTATCGTGTGTTTGATGTACGCCTTCTTAGGTGAGCGTGCGCACCACGAGCAAAAAGAGCGCGAGAAGGAAGCGCTAGCGTAATATTTATTTAAAGAGGCAGTGGAATACTGCCTCTTCGCTTTATCAAGGAAATAACAATGAAAACAAAGTCAGTATGTCTTACTTTTTTAGCACTTAGCCTCTCTGCTGGTGCGATTGCGAAGCCGCTTGTCATTGCGCACCGTGGCGCATCGGGCTACTTGCCTGAGCACACGCTAGAAGCCAAAGCACTTGCTTACGCAATGAAACCTGACTACATAGAGCAAGATGTGGTAATGACGAAAGACGACCAGTTGGTCGTGTTGCATGACCATTATCTCGATCGCGTAACGGATGTTGCGGAGCGTTTTCCTGATCGTGCACGTAAAGATGGTCGTTATTACGCGATTGATTTCACTCTGGCGGAAATCAAATCCTTGCGAGTTACCGAAGGGTTCAACATCGATGAGAAAGGCAACAAAGTAGCGGGCTATCCAACCCGATTCCCTATGTGGAAATCTGATTTCACCGTGCCGACGTTTGCTGAAGAGATTGAGCTGATCCAAGGCTTAAACAAAACGCTGGGTTATGACATCGGTATTTACCCAGAAATTAAAGCGCCTTGGTTCCATCGTCATGAAGGTAAGGACATTTCTAAAGCAGTACTTAAAGTCTTGAAGCAGTACGGTTACGGCTCTCAAGACGACAAAGTCTACCTTCAGTGTTTTGATGCGAATGAACTTCAACGCATCAACAGTGAACTCATGCCTGCAATGGACATGGACTTAAAGCTCGTTCAGCTTATGGCTTACACGGACTGGAACGAAACTATGGTGTACAAAGGTGACAAGGCAACACCATACAGTTATGACTGGATGTTCGAAGCCGACGGCATGAAGAAAGTAGCGAGTTACGCGGAAGGAATTGGACCTTGGAAGCCGATGTTGGTGGATGATAAATCAACCAAAGACAATATCATCATCAAGCCGTTGATGAAGGCTGCAAAAGACGCTGGCTTGCAAGTGCATCCATACACGTTCCGCGCCGATCCAGGACGCATTCCAGCGTACACTGACAGCTTTGAAGGCATGATGGATGTGTACTACAACCAAGTAAAAGTGGATGGTTTGTTTACTGATTTCCCAGATAAAGCGGTCAGCTTTTTAAATCAGTAATCACGCATTTTGACTTAAGCTAAAAAATCCCCCAACAGTTTCCTGCTGGGGGATTTTCTTAACTACTTATTAGTTGTTTTTATGCAGTTCGCTGTTCAGTTCAACCGCGCTCTTGTTAGCAAGACACTCGATTTGACCTGTTACAGAGTTACGACGGAACAGTAGGTCAGAAACACCTGCAAGATCGCGTGCTTTCACCACTTCGACTTCTTGGCCAGCAGAATCTAGCATGCGTACTTTAGAACCAGCAGTTACGTATAGACCTGATTCGATAGTACAACGGTCACCCATTGGGAAACCAAGACCTGCGTTCGCGCCTAGTAGCGAGTTTTCACCGATAGAAACCACAACTTTACCGCCGCCAGATAGCGTACCCATGATAGATGCGCCGCCGCCGATGTCAGAGCCGTTACCAACCACTACGCCAGCAGAGATACGACCTTCAACCATGCTCACGCCAGTTGTACCTGCGTTGAAGTTGATGAAGCCTTCGTGCATTACCGTTGTGCCTTCGCCAACGTGTGCGCCAAGACGTACGCGAGAAGTGTCAGCGATACGAACGCCAGTTGGTACCACGTAGTCCACCATTTTAGGGAACTTGTCTACGCAATCTACGCTTAGTGCACGACCCGCTAGGCGAGCTTCGATTTGACGCTCTGCTAGTTCAGGTAGATCGATTGGACCTTCGTTAGTCCATGCGATGTTGTGTAGTAGACCGAAGATGCCGTCTAGTACCGTGCCGTGCGGTTGAACTAGGCGGTTAGAGATAAGTTGAAGTTTTAGGAAGCCTTCAGCAACGCTTTGTGGCTGCTCGTCAGTTGCAAGGATAACCAGTACAAGTGGTTGTGCTGATTCTGCTGCTTTTGCTGCGAAAGATGCGTTTGCAGCATCGCCGTTTGCTTCAAATGCTGCTGCCAGTTCTACGCTTTGTGCTGCAGAGATCTCGATAGCTTGGTTGCCTTGCTCGTAACCTGCTACTGCTGCTAGTGCGTTAACAAGCGCTTCGCTTGGGTTAAGAACTGGGTTTGGGAAAAACGCTTCGATGATTTTGCCGTCGCGGTTTTTAGTTGCCGTACCAAAGGCTAGAGAGAAGAAAGCCATAGTTGATCTCCATGTGTTGAGTCTTGTGTCTCGTCTGTTCACTGACAAGAAATAATTAAGTTGTCAGTCATCATAATGAGAGTGCTAGGGAGTTTAAAGAGGGGAAATGGAGAAAGTCTGTAGATGGATACCTTTTGTCTTTTTAGAGATATGTTTGTCTGATGAGAAATGTGTCGCAAAAGCCTTCTCAGACCGGTTTGGGGTAAAGCAAAGTGAAGTTGGAGAAGGGGGCATAGCAAAAAATAAGGGGAGGGCCGAAGTCACTCCCCCTACACTGGGTTTGTTGGATTTACTGGCTTTGGATAGTAAAGCGATAAATCGACTTAGAGGCTTAGCTCGCCGACCTCTACTGCAAGTGCAACCGTTGCCCCTACCATTGGGTTGTTACCCATGCCGATGAAACCCATCATTGCAACGTTTGCTGGTACTGAAGAGCTACCCGCGAACTGTGCATCGGCGTGCATGCGACCCATAGTGTCTGTCATGCCGTAGGATGCAGGACCCGCCGCCACGTTATCTGGGTGTAGAGTACGACCAGTACCACCACCTGATGCCACAGAGAAGTAAGGCATGCCTTCACGGTTACGTTCCGCTTTGTAGATACCTGCTACAGGGTGTTGGAAGCGAGTCGGGTTGGTTGAGTTACCTGTGATGCTCACATCCACTTGTTCTTTATGCATGATAGCCACGCCTTCACGCACATCGTCTGCACCGTAGCAAAGGATCTCACCACGTGGACCTTGCGAGAATCGACGACGTTCTACTTCCACTAACTCACCAGTTTGGTAGTTGTATTGAGTGCGTACGTAAGTGAAACCATTGATGCGTGAGATGAGGTAAGCGGCGTCTTTACCCAAACCGTTCAGGATCACTTTCAACGGATTTTTGCGTGATTTGTTGACGTTCAATGCGATTTTGATTGCGCCTTCTGCCGCTGCGAATGACTCATGGCCCGCAAGGAAAGCGAAACAGCCACTTTCTTCATTCAATAGACGAGCCGCCAATGCACCGTGACCGATACCCACTCGGCGTTGTTCTGCTACGCTGCCTGGTTTTGTGCAGGCTTGAAGGCCTTCACCGATGATGTTTGCAGCTTCTTCTGCTGTTTTTGCTCCGCGGAAAATCGCCAAAGCTGTGCCTAGCGTGTAGGCATCGGCAGCGCTTTCAAACACGATAGGTTGAGTGTCCATCACTAGTGCTTTAGGGTCGATACCACGATCCATACAGTATTGGTAAGCCTCTTCCAGAGAAGAAAGTTGCATTTCGTCTAATGTGCGACGTACAGATTCAGTAATTGGAGTGTTCATAATCTCTTTCCTCTTGGTGGCAATTATTGTTGGCGTGGGTTGATGGTCGTTACGGCTTCGTCAAAGCGACCGTAAGTCCCCGTTGCTTTGTCTGCGGCTTCTGCAGCAGATACGCCTTCGTTGATGGCTTTCATCATCTTGCCGAGGTTGAGATATTGGTAACCAATCACTTCTTTGTTTTCGTCTAGCGCGAGTTTTGTTACGTAGCCTTCAGCCAACTCCATGTAACGCACGCCTTTTGCTTTAGTTGAGTAACTAGTACCCACTTGGCTACGTTGAGTTTGACCAAGGTCTTCCAATGCCGCACCAATTTCTAAGCCGCCTTCAGAGAAAGCAGATTGCGTACGACCGTAAACAAATTGAAGGAAGATTTCGCGCATCGCGACGTTAATAGCATCACATACCAAGTCGGTATTCAGTGCTTCAAGAATGGTTTTGCCAGTTAGGATTTCTGCGGCCATCGCGGCTGATTGAGTCATGCCTGAACAGCCGATCGTTTCGATCAAAGCTTCTTCGATGATGCCGTTTTTGACGTTAAGAGTCAGTTTTGCTGCACCTTGTTGAGGAGCACAAGCACCAACGCCGTGGCTAAGACCAGAAATCGCGATAACGTCTTTTGGATTGATCATTGCGCCTTCAACAGGGATCGGTGCAGATGCATGAAGATCGCCGCGTTGAATCGGGCACATTGATTGGATTTCGTGTGAGTATTGCATAGTGTTTTCCCAGTGTATTTTTATTTTTTGAGAAAACAGGAGCGGGGTTGGAGAAGAGTTGAATTGCTCACTACAGAACTCTTGCTTTCACAACATAAGAGAAAGCACTTCCAACAGGGCTGACCTGTTTTCGTTTCTGTAGGAGTCATTAGCTTTAAAGCGGTTCGAATCTTTCGATTCTGGTGGCACCCCATCACCGTGCCCATTTAGATTAGATCTAAGTCACACTAATCTGCAACATGAAATTTAGAGCAATTTGGGATATTAAATCGGTTCTATATATTCTCAGAGATATATGGCGATAAATGCAACGCATAAAAAACGCCGCATAATGCGACGTTTTTTCTAAACAAATGAGAGGTTTATGCAGCGTCTTCTTGCTCGCTATCTTCTTCAACAGCTTCAAGCTTCTTTGCTTTTTTTGGTGCAGGTTTACGTTTTGCACCCAGAGCGTAAAGCACTTCTTCTTTGTTTTGCGCAAGGTACATTGCAAGATCTTCTTGCTTACCTTCGTCTTCTAGAAGTTCACTTTTACCCAGCAGTGAGAATAACTCGTCTGCCATATCCAGCATTTTGTCGTATGCGTCAGCTTCCGCTTTAGAGGTAAAAGTCATTTTCTCTTCTCCATTGCGTTCTACCACGTACTTGACGATTACAGCCATGGTTGGTCCCCTAATTTGGTGTATTGATACTGGCTTTTTATACAGTTTTTGACCAATCAAGTCTAGCGACAAGCCTCAGAATGAGAGACACGTACAACTAACTGACTAGCATTTAAACTATCTTGGTTTCACTTTGCGGGTTTGTCCGTCAAAGGAAGGTTTGTTGGTCGCTCCCAATCTTGGCAAAATTCGATAAACGTTTTGAGCAATGGGCTTTGATATTTCTCTTTATGAACCAGTAACCAGAAGCGACGTTTCATATCTAAAGGCATGTCGAGCAGTTTTACGCGGCCGTCACGAATAGCAGGTTCTGCAGACAAACGTGACAAGCAGCCCAAGCCTAACCCTGCCGATACTGAGTTGATCAACGCTTCGGTGGTATTGAGCTGAAAAGCTTCATGCCAATGTTCCAAGCGCGGTGCGACAACGCGCATAAAAAATTCGCGTGAACCAGATCCTGCCTCTCGCAATATCCATTCACTGTTTTCTAGCTCGGTTAAGTTTACTGGCCCTTCGTGCGCGGCTGGGTAATCGGGCGCGCAAATCACGCACATTTCATCTTCGCTAAACTGGGTAGACTGCAATTCAGGGTGAAGTGTTTTGCCCTCAATGAGGGCTATGTCTAACTCGTAATCGGTCAGCATGTCGCAGATTTGTGCGGAGTTAGAAATGAACAGGCTTTGAGAGCGATGGTTCGTTTGCTGACGAAATTCGCTAAGCAAATAGGGCGCGACTTGGTTGCCAATGGTGTCGCTGGCACCAATGCGAAGTTGGCCCGATAGCGCTTGGTCACCATCGAAAATGCTCTCGATGTCTTTGGCTCGGTTGAGTAACTCATCCGCCAGTGGTAGCAGTTTTTGACCTTCTTGGTTCAAAATCAGTCGGTTATTAACACGATCAAACAAGTGATGGCCGATCTGTTTTTCTAATTCTGAGAGTGCCATGCTCACTGCGGCTTTCGATAAAAAGAGACTATCAGAAGCCGCTGTGAGCGTTTTGTGCTGCGTGATCGTCGTAAACACTTTCAGTTGTTTAAGAGAAATGTGACTTGCCATACCCCACCGTTAAGTAATTCTGAACGTTTGTTTTAAATAATTAGATATATCGGAACGAAGTGCAAGCGTATTATACGCCCCATCAAAAGTGAGTCTGGTTGAGGTCATCATGATTCAAAGAACAAAAGCAAAAGTAATGGGAGCACCAACTCCAATGGCGGGTTTGGCTCTTGGTATTGCAAGCTTGGGCTGGAGTTGGGAGAACTTCGCCGAATTACATGGCTACGGACAGTGGATTAGTGCGGGTATCGCGAGCATATTATTGGCTATATTGGCAACCAAGTTTTTGCTACATAATCATCTATTGAGACAAGATCTTGCTCATCCGGTTGTGGGCAGCGTGGTTCCGACATTTGCGATGGGCACTATGGTGGTATCGAACTCTCTCGGCCATTTTTACCCATTAGCTGGCGATGCGCTTTGGCTGATTGCGGTGGTTTTGCACATCGTGTTCTTGGTGAGCTTTGTTTACCATCGCGCCAAAGATTTTGAATTGCACCACATGGTTCCTAGTTGGTTTGTACCGCCAGTGGGTATCATCGTTGCGGATGTGTCTTTCTCTGGCAACCCGATGTTAGCACCAGTGGCACAAGGTGCATTGATGTTTGGTATGGTGGCGTACGCGATCATGTTGCCGATGATGATTTACCGTTTCATGTTTACCCATGAAATTCCGGATGCAGCGAAACCAACCATGGCAATTATGGCGGCACCAGCAAGTCTATCATTGGCAGGGTACTTAACGGTCACTGCGACACCATCACCAGTGATCATCGCTATGCTATTTGGTATCGCGGTATTGATGACAGCCATCATTTACCTCGCATTCTTTAAATTGCTTAGACTGCCATTTAGCCCAGGCTATGCGGCGTTCACTTTCCCGATGGTGATCGGTGCGACGGCGCTGTTTAAAATGGCGAATTGGATGGAGTTGCAAGGATTGGCTGCGCACTATGTTCAACAAGTGCGAGGCTTAGCTAGTCTTGAGTTGATTGTGGCAACATTTGTTGTCTCTTATGTGGCCTTACAATACATCAACAACTTGTTGATTCAGCCACGCTTGATGCACGCTCATCACGCTTAAATAGCAGATAGGAAAAAGCCTCTTGGTCTTACAACCAAGAGGCTTTTTTATTTCAATCGGCGTCGATGTTGGACGCTAGCCTTTTTTGTAAAATCGCGACATCTCATCCAGAGAATGACGAATGATATCGACAGGAACTTTCTGTTCTTTCTCGACTTTTAACTGGCGATTCAGTTGCTGAGAGTGCCCGCCAGGGTTGACCACAAGCATCAGTTCTTTGCCGACCAATGCATAGTTGTAGTAGCTGCCTGCAATATACCAATCGCGAGAGGCTGAGCTATCAAACAAGTTATGACCAACGCTGTATGAACTCGTTGTGCCTTGAACGTCAAACAGCGTATTCATCATGGTTGGCACGACGTCAAAATGGGTCGTGCGGTAATCAACTTGCTCTGGCTGACGATTTGGCATGTACACGTAAAGAGGCACATGTACTTGAACGTCACTGTAGTTACCCGTGTGGCCCCAATAGTTCATCTTATGGTCATTAAACTCTTCACCATGATCTGATGAAATCACCACAATGGTATTGTCTAAGTCGACGTTTTTCAGCACATCACCAATCAAGCTATCGATGTAGTACAACGAGTTCTTGTATCGATTATGGTAAAGCGAAGCGTCAAAATCGTTGTTGAGCAAAATGTGGTCAACGCGTTCCCAGTATGGTTTGAATTTCGCAAATTCAGGTTCGGGAAATACTGTGCCATGGGCGGCATCGTAGAACAGAAAACCAAAGTACGGCTTGTCGCTATCCTGCTTTTGGAACTCGATGAACTTGTCTGTTATCTGCTGATCGCGCTCGACAGCTGTTTCCCCAGTTTGTTTCAGGGTCAAGTCCGACACTTTTTTGAATGCCGTGCGAGAAAGTGGCGGGCTGGTGAGCGGTGCCGAGCCAAAAATGCCCATGCGGTAGCCTTCTGCTTGCAGCGTATCCATAAAAACAGGAGAGCGTTGACTTGCGTAAAAGCTTTCCCAGTAGGTCGCTGGCAAGCTGTAAAACAGGCTGAAAATACCCGCTTGAGTTGAGTTGCCGCCGCTCATATGTTGTGTGAAATTCACTGTTTTTTCGGCGAACTTGCTGACATTTGGCATGACTTCCGGCGTCGCATCACTGTAGCGCCACGCATCAACCAAGATAAACAAGACATTGGGCTGTTTCTCTTTGCTTTGCACTTGAATCGGCGCAAGCGGATAGTTGAGTGAGCTACGTTCAATGTTGGTTAACTCTACGCGGTTCTTCGATGCAATGTTCTCATCCACTAGGTCGTGTTTGTAAATAAATTTACGAGCCGTCAGCGGGTAGTAAAGTGGCCAGTTATTCGAAAACTGACTGACTTCATCGTCGTAAAGTGCGTTTTTGTACGCATGAATCATCTGCGTGCTAAGCAATACAGCAAACCAGACGCTGATCAAAACGAACTTAGCTCGGCTTTGTGCCAGTTGATTACTTACCCAAACGGTACAAGCGAGCCCGATCACCAGAACGGAAATTTCACTGATGAAGATTAGCCAACTCATCCACGAAATATCGAAGACATCACCGCCACCTTCGAAAAACATACGGATTAATAGGGCGTTGATGTGAAGTTTGTATTGCTGAAAAACGAGGATATCGACTTTAAACATGATCAATAGACAGATCGCGATAGCGATCACGATACCTTTGAATGCTCGAGTCGGTAGAAAAGAGAGCAATAAACTCAACAACATAAATGGAAGAGCGATCAAGCCCAGCCAGCCATATTGAGTCGAAACCAAATAGTAACCTTGCAACAAGGTTAGCGGTTCATTCTGATTGTTAGACAACACAAAAGGATAACAAGCGATCGACAGGTACACTGCAAAGCAAGCAAAAAAAGCAATCAGCCAAGCGCTGTTGGAAGACAGTTTGCGAAACATACTTTTTGTTCGTTTATAAATTATGGGTAGAGGGAGTATAAAACAGTGTTTTTTATTATGGAATAGTTGCGACGAATGTCACATTTTGTATGGAAGTGTCAGACTTGATTGACATGTGAAAATTCAGAAGATTCATACTCTATTTGAGTGATATATAACCTTTTGTTTTTTCCGAACGCGAGATCACTGCGGGTTTAAATGGGGCTGTGCTAAGCTAGCTAACAGTTTCAATCGGCGCTCGGTATTCCCAATTTGTTTACTGTTTATCACTCCAACCAAGTTGACGTTCTTAAATCACTCCTTGTCGAACTGATTCGAATCAGTCCGCTGGAAAACCCGTTCGAAAAAGAACAAATTCTGGTTCAAAGTCCGGGCATGTCCCAGTGGCTAAAAATGGAATTGGCCAAAGAGTTTGGTGTTGCCGCGAACATTGATTTTCCGCTCCCTGCTACTTTCATTTGGGAAATGTTTACGCAGGTGTTGCCAGACGTGCCAAAACGCAGTGCGTTTAACAAAGAAGCGATGACGTGGAAGTTGATGCATCTGCTGCCGGGGCTTCTCAACCAAGAGGTGTTTTCGCCGTTAGCGCAGTACCTCAAAGATGACATTGACCACTCTAAGCTGTATCAGCTGGCTGAGAAAATTGCCGATATTTTCGATGGTTACTTGGTGTATCGTCCGGAATGGATCGCAAGTTGGGAAGCTGGGCAGAGTGTGCCAGAGCTGGAAGATGAGCATCCGTGGCAGCCGATCTTATGGCAAGCGTTGTATGATCACACTGTGTCATTAGGGCAGTCTCCTTATCACCGTGCCAACCTTTATGAGCACTTTATCGACACGTTAGAGAGTTTTAACTGCAATTTTGACCATTTACCCAAGCGTTTGTTTGTTTTTGGCATTTCTTCGTTGCCGCCTCGCTATATGGATGCGCTAAAAGCAATTGGTGAACACATCGACGTGCATCTGATGTTCACCAACCCTTGTCGTTATTACTGGGGTGAAGTTCGAGATCGCAAATATCTGGCTCGTTTGGCGGCGAAACATCGTCAGCACGTTGTGTGGCAGGACGATCACTCGGAAGTGCAAGGTGAAACTGAGCAACTGAAAGGATCACTGGAAGATAATGTGATCGATGAGCTGCACACCGATGTGGTCGGAAACAGTCTGTTGGCATCCATGGGTAAACTCGGGCGCGACAATATGTATCTGTTGTCTCAGCTGGAATCTCATGAAATCGAAGCCTTTGTTGATGTTGAGCGCGACAGTCTGCTCCATCAATTGCAAGCGGATATTCTCAATCTTGAAGAACATCAAGATGACCAACAGATTGAAAACAGTCATCACAAACAAGTGGTTAGCTTGGGTGATAAATCACTGAGCCTACACGCTTGTCACAGCCCGATGCGTGAAGTGGAAGTGCTGCATGATCAACTGTTGGCGATGTTCGATGCTGACCCAACGTTAAAACCGCGCGATATTATCGTGATGGTCGCGGACATCAACGCTTACAGCCCTGCGATTCAGGCGGTCTTTGGTAACGCGCCGGGTGAGCGTTTTATTCCATATTCGATTTCTGACCGAACCGCCGATCAAGAGAGCCCAATTCTGGCCGCATTTATGCAGTTGGTGAACTTACCCAATACGCGCTGTTTGGCATCAGAACTACTCGAACTTCTGGAAACTCCAGCGATATTAAAGCGTTTTGAACTCAGCGAAGATGATTTTTTACAAGCCAAACAATGGGTTGAGGAATCGGGGATTCGCTGGGGATTGGACGCCAATACCGGATGCGAATTTGAACTGCCGGAAACCCGTCAAAACACATGGCAATTTGGTATTCAACGAATGTTGCTTGGCTACGCGATGCCAGAATCCGCAGGTTTGTTTGAAACCGAGCAAGGCAGTTTGTCTCCGTACAACGAAGTACAAGGCATGGGCGCAGAGCTGGCGGGCAAGTTGGCACACTTTATCCAACAAATTAGCACTTATCGAAGCAAACTTTCTCATGTTCAGACTATTGATGGTTGGCGAGAGACTTTAGTTTTACTGCTGGATGACTTCTTCTCAGTTGAGTTAGAAGGCGAAATGGCGCTCAAATCCATTCGCGATACGCTCAGCCAACTCAAAGAGCAATTAGCTGATGCCGCATTTGATGATGCGTTATCGCCGTCGATCATCAGCCAATACCTTCAAAACAAATTATCTGGCACACGAGTCAGCCAGCGCTTCCTTGCTGGTCAAGTGAACTTTTGTACCCTGATGCCGATGCGCTCTATTCCGTTTAGAACTGTTTGTCTGTTGGGGATGAATGACGGCGTGTATCCGCGCTCCATGCCGCCAGAAGGCTTTGACTTGATGACAGGAAGAACCAAACCGGGCGACCGTTCGCGCCGAGATGATGACCGTTACCTATTCCTCGAAGCGATGTTGTCTGCACAGCAAACGCTCTACATCAGTTATGTTGGTCGTTCAATCCAAGATAACACCGAGCGAGTGCCTTCGGTTCTGGTTTCTGAGCTGATGGAATACTGTCACCAAAACTATTGTTTAAGTGGTGATGAAGCGTTGCCCGTTGATGAGTCTGGCGACAACTTATTAAATGCGTTGGTGAATACCCACGCCATGGTGCCGTTTAGCCCGAGTGCGTTCCAAGGCATGCACGCCAGCTACGCGAAAGAGTGGATTCCAGCGGCATTGACTCAAAGTAGTCAATCGCAAGGCTATGTTCGTCGTGATTTTAATCGGGCATTAGACGACTATCTGTTAGGAGCGACGTTCCCACTTGAGCTCGACTTAGTCGAGTTGCAACGTTTCTGGCGCTTACCTGTGCAGTATTTTTTCAATCGTCGTTTAAAAGTGATCTTTGAACCGCCGCTACCGGTGATGGAAGACGACGAACCCTTTGTTTTAGGTGGTTTGGAAAGCTATCAAATGCGTGATGAGCTGTTAGAAACCTTGCTTGAAACGACATTGATGCAGCCAGAGAAAAAAACAGAGGTGCTTAAACACTTTATGAGTCAACAGCGCGCGCAAGGCAAACTACCGGTGGGGGCGTTTGGTGATATCGAGTTTGAAACCAACCGAGTTCAGGCGGAAGAGCTGGTGGATAAACTGGCGTTTTTATCTGGTGCACCTCAAGACGATTTGGAAATCGACCTGACGTTTGATTCCTTGTTTGAGCGAAATGAAGGCGAAGAGAAAAACGTTCGCCTAACAGGTTGGCTAACTCAATGCTACCAATCCGGTTTGATTCGCTATCGAAGCGGTAAGATTCGATCGCAGGATTACCTTGCAGCGTGGATCGATCACCTTGCCATGTCGGCGTCGGGTCATGCTAAGAAAACCCACATCATTGGTTACGATCGTAAAGAAGGCGCACTGCATTTGATCTACCCAGAAATTGCCGATGCGCAGTATGCCAAACAGCTACTGACTGAATTAGTTCGCTTATTTTTCGAAGGCATGACTAAGCCTTTGCCTTATTTCCCGAAAACGGCGTTGGCTTGTGTTGAAGCGGGCTTTAGCCGCGGTCAGTGGGTAGATGACGAAGAGAAATCTTTGAAGAAAATGGCTGACGCATTCAATGATGGCTTCATGAGCCCGGGCGAAGGCAATAATGCGTACATCTCTCGAATTTGGCCTGCTTGGAATGATGAGTTGGCCTCAGAAGTTCGTTTGCTGACAGCATTAGTTTTGCAAGGTGCGCGCTTAGCGGTTCAAGACGCTGATGACGTAAAAGCGTAATAAAGACAGTTGGATAAAGAGAAGGAAGAGTAGGGTGGCCGCCAGAAAATCATTATTTTTTGTAGGGCGTTCGCTGTACGGCCACAAGGTCAGAGGGACCATGATACTTTTGTTTAATTCATTTGAGTTGTGCCGCCAAAAGGTTTGGCTTATCTCGTGGGGCGCATACTAACGGTACGTCTTATGGATAACCGTGAGAAAGATCTCACAAAGCTCTAAATTATCCAACTTGTTAAACATATTAATAGAATTTTTAACTATAGATCACATTTATTAGGTGATACGTCCTAGTAAATAATCCGGAGAGATTCAGCGTTATGGATCAAATGTCAGGTGCAGAGTGTCCTCTACATACATTAGACCGCACAGAGCAACCTCAACCAACGCCACTAGAACCGATGACGTTTCCTCTGCATGGTGCGAGGTTAATCGAGGCATCAGCAGGTACAGGTAAAACCTTCACTATTGCAGGTTTATATCTGCGCCTTTTGCTTGGTCACGGCAGCGCGGAAACTCGACATCGCGTACCGCTTACGGTCGACCAAATTCTGGTTGTAACCTTTACCGAAGCGGCAACTGCGGAATTGCGCGATCGTATCAGGGCAAGAATCCATGATGCGCGAATCGCGTTTGCGCGTGGACAGAGTTCCGACCCGGTGATCCAACCTTTGCTTAATGAGTTTGACGATCACAAGCAAGCCGCAGAAATTTTATTGCAGGCAGAGCGTCAGATGGACGAGGCGGCGGTCTACACCATTCACGGTTTTTGCCAACGTATGCTAACGCAAAATGCGTTTGAATCTGGCAGCCGATTTAATAACGAGTTTGTGACCGATGAAAGTCACCTAAAAGCGCAAGTTGTAGCCGATTACTGGCGCCGCAATTTCTACCCGTTGCCATTTACCTTGGCTGGGGAAATTCGCCAGCTATGGAGCTCTCCATCTGCGTTGTTGTCTGACATCAGCAATTACTTAACCGGTGCGCCGTTAATCCTTTCTGTTCCTGCAATGAAAGGCAGTTTGGCTGATCTTCATACTGAAAATCTGAAAAAAATTGATGAATTAAAAGCACAGTGGCGAGAAAGCCAAGATGACTTCTTCACGCTGATTTCAGATTCAGATATTAACAAACGCAGCTACACCAAAAAGTCTCTGCCGACGTGGTTGGAGGCGGTGAATGCTTGGGCGGCAACGGAAACCACAGGTTACGATTATCCAGACAAGCTGGAGAAATTCGCGCAAAACGTCTTGTTGGAAAAAACACCGAAAGGCAGTGCGCCGCAGCATGCGGTATTTGAAGCCATTGAAACATTTCTTGCCAATCCAATCAGCTTAAAAGCGCCACTGCTTGCTCATGCGGTTGAGCATTGTCGTGTGATGCTGGCCAACGCGAAAAATCAAAAACAGTGGCTCTCTTTCGATGATTTGCTGACGCAACTTTCTGCTTCTATCGATACGGACGAAAGCGAGCTTTTAGCGGCGCGTATTCGTACTTTGTATCCTGTCGCAATGATTGACGAGTTCCAAGATACCGACCCGCTTCAATACAGTATTTTCAGCCGTATTTATCTGAACAACCCGGAATGTGGTTTGTTTATGATCGGTGACCCCAAGCAGGCGATTTATGGCTTTCGTGGCGCAGACATTTTCACCTATATCAAAGCGCGTAACCAAGTAAGTGCCCACTACACGTTAGGAACCAACTGGCGTTCTAGCGCAGATATGGTGCAGGCGGTAAACCAAGTATTTGCTTTGCCTGATAGTCCATTTATCTATGATTCGGACATTCCGTTTTTACCCGTTAAGTACAGTCCCAATGCCGAAAAACGCATTTGGACTATGGGTGGCCAAAAGCAACCAGCGCTGACTTATTGGTTGCAAGAAGCGGACGATAAACCGCTACCAAAAGGCGAGTATTTGACTCGAATGGCAGAGGCGACCGCAAGCCAAATCCAAACCATTTTGACGCAGGCTCAACAGGGGCAAGCGTGTCTGGTGAATGGCGAAAAACAGAAAGCGGTTCAAGCGGGCGATATCGCGGTGTTGGTTCGAACAGGTAGTGAAGGTCGAATGGTCAAACAAGCGCTGGTAGACCAAGGCATTGCCAGCGTGTATCTGTCTAACCGAGACAGTGTGTTTACCAGTTCGGTGGCGCAGGATTTACAGCGTTTGCTGCAAGCGGTGCTGACTCCAGAAAATGACCGTGCGCTGCGTGCAAGTCTTGCTTCTGAGCTGTTTGCCCTCGACGCAGCAAGTTTGGATGCACTTAATAACGATGAAGTGGTGTGGGAAAACGCCGTAAACGAATTCAAAGAATATCGCAAACTTTGGGTTCAACGTGGTGTGCTGCCGATGTTGCGCGCGGTGATCAGCAAACGCCATATTGCCGAGCGATTACTAGAAGAAGGTGCTAGTTCACAGGGTGAGAATGGTGAGCGAGTACTTACCGATTTAATGCACATCGGTGAACTGCTTCAACAAGCCAGTAATGAACTGGATAGCGACCACGGTCTGCTGCGTTGGCTCGCTCAGTCTATCAGTGATGCGGAAAACGGTTTGGGTGGCAGTGATGACCAAATCCAACGTTTAGAATCGGAACGTAACTTAGTGCAGATCGTAACTATTCACAAATCAAAAGGCTTGGAGTATGACCTCGTGTTTCTGCCGTTTGTGTTCAGCTATCGAGAAGCCAGTGAAGCCAAATATTACGATGCAGCCAATGACCGCACGGTACTGGATATCACTGGCAACGATGCGTCCATGAAGCAAGCGGATAAAGAGCGTTTGGCGGAAGACTTACGCTTGATATACGTGGCGTTAACGCGTGCTGTGTATGCGTGTTTTATTGGAGCCTCGCCTTTGCGCAATGGCCGTTCGACCAAAGAGCCAACCGGCGTACACCGCAGTGCGATTGGCTATTTGATTCAAAATGGTCAAGAAGGTGGCATTAACGATTTGTACCAAGGTTTAACAAAGCAACAAGACGAGCTTGATTGTGTCGTTGTGGCCGATCCGCCGCAGCAACTCGAAGAGAAGTACGTAGCGCCACAAGAAGAAATACACGATCTTAGCGCGAAAGAGCTGCAAAACCCTATCGATAGAAACTGGCGCATCACCAGTTATTCTGGCTTGGTCAAGCAAGGCTCTCATCACGCCGAGCATGATGCCACGATTGAGATTACGGGTTTTGATATCGACTCATCTGAAGAACAAGACGAAGCGGATTTGGTGGAGCCAGAGCGTTCGATTTTTACCTTCCCTCGTGGTGCGCGTCCGGGTACGTTCCTGCACAGCCTGTTTGAGGAAATTGAATTTACTCAGCCAGCCACGACGGAAGAGAATACACAAATCATCCTTGGCTTGATGGAAAGCGAACAGCTAGATGAAGAGTGGTTGCCCATTTTACAGCAATTGATTGATACCGTACTCGCAACGCCGTTGGATGGTAAGTCTTTGCTGCTGAATCAAAAAGCACCGTCGCAACGTTTGGTGGAGATGGAATTTTTGTTGCCGATTGAAGTGTTGTCTGCGCCGGCGTTAAACCGAGTCATTCAACGTCACGATCCGTTGTCGGCGAAAGCGGGGGATTTAGGTTTCCAAACCGTGCAAGGCATGCTCAAAGGTTTTGTCGACTTGGTGTTTGAACATCAAGGTAAATACTACGTGCTTGACTGGAAATCGAATCATCTTGGCGACGATGTAACGCACTATCATGGTGAGGCTCTGAAATCGGCGATGGCGGATCACCGCTACGATTTGCAGTATCAGATTTATGCGTTAGCCCTGCATCGTTTCCTACACAGCCGATTGGCCAATTATGATTATGAACAGCACTTCGGTGGCGTGTATTACTTGTTCTTGCGCGGCATGGATGGGCAGAGTGACCACGGCATTTTTGCCGCGAAACCAACCTTAGACTTCTTACAAGAGATAGATCGTTTGATTGATGGTCAAGCACTTGAAACGCGCTCAACTCAAGCCGGGCAGATGGAGCTACTTTAATGACGACAAATCGCAATCTTCATTCTGGCCAAGATAGTCTATTGGTAGTGCTGGAACGCTTGGCGCACAAAGGTGCTATTCGTCAGCTCGACTACCAATTCGCCTGCTTTATTGATTCTCAAGCGCATGATGAATCGTCGGACAGCCAAGCATTGGCGTTTATCGCTGGTGTTGTCAGTAGTGAGCTCGGCAAAGGACATATCTGTCTGTCTCTGTTCGATGCACAAGGGCAATCTGCGGATTTAGCCAGTAAGTTAGGGCTGTTTGGTGAGTCGGCATTGGCGCTCAACACACAGTTGCAAGGCATAGACTGGATTCAAGTATTACAAAATTCCAGCGTGGTCGGCGCGCAAGGAGAAGCCTTGCCTTTAATGTTCGATGGTGAGCGTCTGTATCTGCATCGCTATTGGCATTATGAAGTGACACTGGCGGAAAAGCTCAATCAGTTGGGCGCCGCAGTTAACTTGCAACCACAAGAGTTTGCGCGATTATCCGAGTTGCTCAACTATTTGTTTGCACGCCAATACCATTTTCTGTTTAACGCGTTAGGCAAAGCAGTAGAAGCGGGAAGCAGCAACCAAGTGTTGCGTCAACAATTGGTGTGTGACCACCTTGATGTGGTCGCAAGCGAATCGTTGGATTGGCACGCGATTGATTCCGTGCTTAGCAATGCGCGTAAGGTTCAAGATTTGCAAACACTGGATGAACTCGTGCCACTCTCAGCTTGTGTGAACTGGCAAAAAGTCGCGGCGGCGGTTGCGTTAACTCGTCGATTTGCTGTGATTTCTGGTGGCCCTGGTACGGGTAAAACGACGACAGTAACCAAATTGCTTGCTGCTTTGATTGAACAGGCGACGCAAGAGAAAAATCTAACCATTAAGCTGGTGGCCCCGACGGGGAAAGCGGCGGCGCGATTAACCGAGTCCATTGGTAAAGCGGTGCAAGAACTGCCAGTTTCTCCGGAGCTAAAAGCCAAAATTCCGACTGAATCGAGCACTTTACATCGGTTGCTGGGCGCGATTCCTAATAGTGCAGAATTTCGTCACAACAAGCAAAATCCACTGCATTTGGATATTTTAGTTATCGACGAAGCGTCGATGGTCGATTTACCAATGATGTACAAAGTGGTCGATGCCTTACCGAAACATGCGCGGCTGATTTTGTTAGGTGATAAAGACCAACTTGCCTCAGTTGAAGCTGGGGCTGTGTTGGGTGATATCTGTTCGTTCCATGCATTGGGTTATGGCAAAGAGCAGGCGTCAGCCATCGCAAAACTGACGGGTTTCGATACTTTAGCGCATACGGGTAACAGTGCATCTAGCATTGCTGATAGTTTATGTATGCTGCAAAAGAGCTACCGATTTGACGCTCGCTCAGGCATTGGTCAGTTGGCAAAAGCGGTTAACTCAGGTTCTGCTGCGAGCGTAGATAACGTCTGGGCGCGTGACTTTTCTGACATCGAACATTTCGCGCTAAGTAGTCAACATTACAACCAAATGATGCAGACGTTGGTGCAGGAATACGGTCGTTACCTCAAACGCATTGGACAACAGGAAACTGATCCTAAAACCGGAAAGCCAGAGTCGCTAACGCACAAAGCCAAAGCGGTGTTAGATACTTTCAACCAATGCCGACTGCTGTGCGCGATCCGTGAAGGTGACTTTGGTGTGGCTGGGCTAAACCAGCGCATCGAGAAAGCGCTCGCGGCGCGCAAGTTCATTCAAGTTCAGGATGAAATTTGGTATCACGGCAGACCCGTTATGGTTACGCGTAATGATCACGGTTTAGGTTTGTATAACGGTGATATTGGTATTTGCATGCGAGATGACACTGAAGAAGAACCGCGTTTGAAAGTCTTTTTTGAGTTACCTGACGGCAGTGTGAAATCGGTCTTACCGAGCCGAGTACCTGAACATGAAACGGCTTACGCCATGACCATCCATAAATCGCAAGGCAGTGAATTTGATTACACCCTGATGATTTTGCCACCAGACTTTAGCCCGATATTAACCCGTGAGTTGATTTACACAGGCATTACCCGCGCGAAAAAGCGTTTAGCTCTTTACGCCGAACTTAATGTTCTGAAGCGAGGCATTAAGGTGAAAACCACTCGTGCGAGTGGGTTAGTACAGCGGCTTACTAACTAAAACAAGAAGACCGAGCTTATGGCTCGGTCTTCTTTTATGCATGTTTTGCAAACGCGTTGGTAAAAGACACGCTGCGTATTTTGTATTGCTGTTGATAAGCAAGAATAAAATCTCGGATAGCGTCATTTACGGGGAAAACACAGTGGACGTCTAGGCCTTCTAAAAACTGATTGTCAGCCATATCCCAGAAGCTTTGAAGCGAATTACAAATGATTGTTCTCATAACAGTGCTCGTCTCGGCTTATTTAAAGTCAGATTAACAACTGTCCTTGGTGTGCAATACGGAGCTAACTAGTTTTTCAATTGCCCAGTATTTTAGGGTGAAGGCTACATTACATCACCTAGATCCATTCGTATTGGTTAAAAACCAATCACTAGCGAGCAGAGTATAGCCAACCAAATGTATATTTAAAAGATAAAATTGGAACAAAAATCAAGCAATGGTTTGCGCATATCTAAGTTGGGTTTACATGATGACCCGCTAGTCCGGAGTAGGGGTTATGTGTGGCCTTACTCCTAAACAAACTCGTTCCTAAACAAGCTCGATGTGCAGGGTTGAGCGTTAATGAACTAAATCCTGCCCTTTGAGGTTAGTTGGTATAGTGGAACGTTAAGTTTCGCTCCCTGATTTAAGGTTAAGCTATAAATCTAACGCTAAGATTTTGGACTTACGCTGGAAGTTATATAACCCTTGTTTGGCTCCAGGCAAATAGTCGACACTGACTTCGTAAAAACCTTGCTCTCTAAACCAATGCAAACTGTGTGTCGTGAGGACAAAAATCTGATCAATGGTTTCGGATTTAGAACGATGTTTCATGTAGTTGAGCAGTAACAAACCTCGGTTTCCATCACGATAGTCAGGGTGAATCGCTACGCAAGCCATCTCAGCTTTACGCTCTTCTGGGTATGGATAAAGGGCAGCACAGCCAATAATCAAGCCGTCTTTTTCGATGATGGTAAATTTTCCTATCTCTTGCTCTAGCTGCTCTCGAGAGCGCCTAACGAGTACACCTTGTTCTTCTAAAGGGCGAATGAGGTCTAAGATACCGCCAATATCGTCAATATTAGCTTGCCTCACTTGTTCAGCACTCGCCATAACAACTTGGGTACCGATACCGTCGAAAGAGAACAACTCCTGAATTAAGGCGCCATCTACTTTATAACTGATCAAGTGGCTACGAGGTACTCCGGCACGGCAAGCGGCAATAGAGCCTTTAAG
This sequence comes from Vibrio sp. Vb1729, assembly GCF_033338655.1. Taxonomy (NCBI): domain Bacteria; kingdom Pseudomonadati; phylum Pseudomonadota; class Gammaproteobacteria; order Vibrionales; family Vibrionaceae; genus Vibrio; species Vibrio sp. Vb1729. The sequence goes on from NZ_JAWOTB010000033.1 coordinate 195,234, forward strand.
AAAGCGCAGTGTCCCAGTGTTGTAATCTAGGTCAGGAGACGTATTTTCAGAAAGCGTTTTGATGACATGCTCCGCCTCAATTGGTAGTAACTCGGCGACAGCATTGCCGTTGTCATCAATGACACCTTGTTCGGAGCAAAAACCAATCAGCTTATCCGCACCCAGCTTTATCGCTAGTTGGGTGGCGACTTCTTCCGATAATAAATTGAAGCACTCGCCAGTCACAGAGCTAGCAATGGGACCTAGCAGAACAATTGAACCTTGATCAAGAGTGCGGTTGATAGCATCGGTGTCAATGCGGCGAATGCGTCCACTATGGCAATAGTCCACACCATCATCAACGCCGAGTGGCTGAGCAATGATGTAGTTTCCGCTAACGACATTGAGCTGGGTGCCTGCCATCGGAGTGTTGTTGAGGCTCATTGATAGGCGCGCAGTAATCGCAAGCTGAAGTTGTCCGGCAGCTTGCATAACAACAGATAAAGCCGATTCATCCGTAATGCGGATATTTTTGTGGTAAGGCGTAGTGAGGTCTTGTTTTTCTAGCAGCTGATTAATTTGAGGACGTGCACCATACACCACCACGACTTTGATTCCGAGGCTGTGCATGAGTGCGATATCATTAATAATATTGCCAAAATTTTTGTGTGCGACGGCTTCTCCGCCCAGCATGATCACCATGGTTTTTCCGCGGTGAGCATTGACATAAGGTGTTGATTGACGGAATCCTTTTACGAGAGCAGTACTACGAATTTTCACTACAGCCATTCCATTGTTTAATTATGTTAAAATAATGCCTTTTTATTCACTTGGTGGCAAGGTGAAATTTTGGAATAAAGCACAAACATATTGAGGTAGGTTCTTGGTCCCGTTAAAAGGGAAGGTTACAATGGGTGCGTCTTTCCTCAATACGTGAACCTCATGTCTTCTGCTGTTAATAAGAATGCTGCGATCACTGCTTCAAATCTGTCAAAAACGTCATCTAAATCAATGCTTCGTAAGTGGCTAGAGCGTTCTCTCATGCTTATAGCGATAGTTGGAACCGTTGTCGTGTGCATGCTGTATAGTGATTTGATTACTCGAACCATTAATCCGCCCATTCCCAAATCGATAATTTATGGTCGCTGGGTTGAGCAAGATGTTGCGCCTTATGCTCGTGAAGAATTTGTGTTGAGTGAGCGCGGTGTTACCGTAAATGGTTCTACAGTGGCGACCAGTTTTGAATTCGATGGGGATTCGTTTTCGTATCGAGTGGGTTCAAATGAGCGGCACTTCAATTTTGTGGGTAAGCAGCATGCAGAAATGAAGCTGGATGCTAATGCACATTATCTACCTGTATTCCGTTTAGAGGGGCGTGCAAGGATTGCGGTAAGATAGTCGTTTTTATTATTGTCTCTTAAGCTGACAGCTTTTTCGTCTGTGAGTCACATGGATGATCACAACTTCATCTCTCAATCAGTAAATTTTACTTTCAAACATAATCCGGACAATTCCGTAATTCTTCCGCTGTTATCATGTTGCATTAACTGAATGAATTTACAACGAGTAAACGGATTGGCTTAGCGTTGAAACATTTTGTCGTTGCTTTTCAATTGCGTCGTATTCATTTGTTTGCCATCCTTTTGCTATTCTCTTTTACGGAAAAGACACGTGTTAAAAAAACTCCTTCCTATTATCTCTTTGAGCCTACTCTTTGGCTGTGCTCAACAAAATGATCGTGCTCAGCAATATCTTGATGGTGAGTTTCCTCAGATCCTCAATAAAGTGGACGTAGTTGAGTCTAACAAACCACGCGATTTTACTGAATTTAACAAGCAAGCAGAGCAAGTGGTGATAAAGTCACCATCCATGGCGAAGATTTACCAACCGCTATATCAACGATTAAGTGAGTGGGCGCAACAAAGCGGAGACACCAGCGCGTTGAGTGCGTTTGGCATTCAAGCTGCGCAATTAGGCGGTGGTGATCAAAAAGGTAATGTACTGTTTACCGGATACTTTTCTCCCGTGATGGAGCTGCGTCATACACCAAACGACATTTTTAAGTACCCAGTTTATGGCAAGCCAAACTGCTCATCAGATTGTCCGACTCGCGCGGAGATCTACAACGGGGCATTAGATGGCCAAGGTTTAGTGCTAGGTTATGCGCCTAATCGTATTGACCCGTTTATGATGGAAGTGCAGGGCAGTGGCTATGTGCATTTTGAAGATGATGATACGTTGGAGTACTTCGCGTACGCAGGGAAAAATAATAAAGCTTACGTTAGTATTGGCCGCATTTTGATTGAACGTGGTGAAGTGCCGCGTGAAAAAATGTCCCTCAAAGCAATCAAAGAGTGGGTGATGGACAACGACGATGCGACAGTGCGCGAGTTGTTGGAGCAAAACCCTTCTTACGTCTTCTTTGCACCAAAAGCGGAAGCGCCAGTAACGGGGTCGGCTGGTATTCCTTTGTTGCCAATGGCGGCGGTCGCGGGTGACCGTTCTATCTTACCAATGGGGACACCAATCTTGGCGGAAGTACCATTGCTGAATGCGGATGGTACGTGGAGCGGTGCGCATCAACTGCGAATGCTGATCGTTTTAGACACTGGTGGTGCGGTAAAACAGAACCATTTGGATCTGTATCATGGCATTGGTGCGAGAGCAGGAACGGAAGCAGGGCACTACAAGCATTTTGGTCGAGTTTGGAAACTTGGTCTGGAAAACTCACCAACTCAAGCGCCTTGGGCTTTGCCGCCAGAAAAGCTACAATAGCGACCCAAGAAAGAGGAACACTCTCTTATCTAGACATTTCATCAAAGAGTGCGTATAAATCGCACTCTTTGTTTTTCTATCGATCATCTGGACTTCAATATGCGTGAACTCGATACCCCAGCATCTGACAGCTACAATCAACGCTTTGGCGGCACTCGTCGTCTTTATGGCAACAGTGAAGTAGACATTCTTCGCGCTGCACACGTTTGTGTGATTGGTATTGGTGGCGTAGGTTCATGGGCGGTGGAAGCGCTGGCTCGTACGGGGATCGGTGAGTTGACTCTGATTGATATGGACGATGTTTGTGTCACGAATATTAACCGCCAAATTCATGCGATGACGGGCACCGTTGGCCAAAGCAAAATTGAAGTGATGGCCGAGCGTGTCAAATTGATCAACCCAGAGTGTAAAGTCAATCTGATTGATGATTTCATCACGCCAGACAATCAACATGAGTACTTAAGCAAAGAATTTGATTACGTGCTAGATGCGATTGACAGCGTAAAAGCGAAGGCGTCTTTGTTGGCGTATTGCCGCAGCAACAAGATCAAAGTGATCACCACGGGTGGTGCTGGTGGTCAGGTTGACCCAACGCAGATCATGGTCGCTGATTTAACGAAAACGATCCAAGATCCTCTAGCGAAGAAAATCAAAGACACCCTGCGTCGTCATCATAACTTCCCTAAGAATCCGGCTCGTAAGTTTGGTATTGATTGCGTGTTTTCAACCGAGCAGCTGAAGTACCCTCAAGCAGACGGTTCAGTGTGTGGTGTGAAGTCGACAGCGGAAGGCCCAAAACGTATGGATTGTGCTAGCGGTTTTGGTGCGGCGACTGTTGTAACTGCAACGTTTGGCTTTGTCGCGGTATCGCGAATCGTTGAGAAGTTGATTTCAAAATATAAGAAGTAAACTAGAAGAAGAGCGCATCATGACAGATTTTCCCGTTTCTCCATTTGGTACAGATATCACCAGCGAAGACATTGTAGCGACTATGCAGCAACTTCAAGGCTGGGAAGATCGTTACCGTCAGGTTATTCAGTGGGGTAAAAAGCTGCCACAAATGCCAGAAGAGCTGAAATCAGAACAAGTTACCGTTTCGGGTTGTGAAAGCTTGGTGTGGTTAGTGAGCCAAGAGCAAGATGGCGTTTGGCATTTTTGTGGGGACTCCGATGCGCGTATCGTCCGTGGATTGATTGCCTTGGTAATGGCTGCTTATGACGGTAAAACGGCCGATCAAATTCAAGCATTTGATATTGATGCTTATTTTGATCAGCTGGGGCTTGTCTCCCATTTAAGCCCGTCACGTGGTAATGGCTTGAAAGCTATTGTAGAGCAGATTAAGCAAATCGCCGTGTAACGAGTCATTTTCCCAACTCTTAAAAAACGCCGAATAGCCTAGCTGTTTGGCGTTTTTTGTATCTGAGTTGAGATATTTTTTGCTTATGGATAAAAAGTATGCAAATGGTCGACTATTTTAGCGTTAATTAACCATTCTATTGATCCTGGTTCATTATATTGCCCACTTGGTTTTTATAAACTCAATTGTATTTAAAATTTTTCTATATTAGATAATAGACATATGCCCCATCCGCTCCTATTCCCCTATGTGGAAACACACTTGGAAGCGATTGGGTTACTTAGATACAAATGCTAGGAACCTCCCTATATGCAATTCACCTTGGAACATGCGCAAGACGTTTTATCCGGAATGCCAGACCCCACTTTTATTCTGAGTGAAGATGGTATCTATATTGATGTTTTTGGAGGAACAGATAAAAAAGCCTATCACGATGGAAGTAATTTGATAGGTGAGACGCTGCACAGCGTACTCGAGAAAGATAAAGCTGACTGGTTTATCGAACAGATAAAGCGGTCACTGAAACAAGACAGTATTGTGACGATCGAGTACAAGATGTGCGCCGACAGCATTCAGGGAATAGATGCTAACAGTGGGCCAAGAGGCGACCTATACTACGAAGGCAAGATCTGCCCACTCGCTATAAAATACCGGGGTCGTCGCGTTGTCCTTATTCTTACACGCAACATCTCCAATCGCCACCGAGTTGAAACCCTTCTTCGCCATCAAAGCCAAATAGATGCTCTCACCAATATCTACAACCGACGTGTTTTTTTCGAAAAGCTCACAGAAGAGGTCATTAAAGCTCAAGAGCCGAACTATCACTCCGCGTTGTTATTGTTTGATTTGGACTTTTTTAAAGTCATTAATGATAAACGTGGCCATGATGCGGGAGACCATGTCTTAGAAACGTTAGCTGATTTGGTTTCTCACTTACTCGTCAAAGACGAAATTTTCGCAAGAGTCGGAGGGGAGGAGTTTGCGATTATTTTGCCAGAAACTTCTCTGTCGGCGGCGAAAGAGGTAGGAGAGGAAGTACGTTCCCACATTCAAAATTGTCAGTTCGAATTTGAAAAGATTGAAATTCCGGTCACGGTGAGTGTAGGCGTGGTGGAAATAGGCAGAAATGAAACCACCAAACGTTTGTATGCGCATGCAGATAAAGCGCTTTATGCTGCGAAAAGAAATGGCAGAAATTGCGTGGCGACTCTGGATAGGCAGATGGAGTAACCTTGTTGGTTACTCCAAATCAAACCGTTGGCGTTATAGCATGTCGACGGCTTTTTCAACGGCGGCGATGAGTCTTTCCACATCGCTCGTCGTGTTATAAATACCAAAAGAGACGCGTACCGTGCCTTTCACATTTAGCGCATCCATCAATGGGTGAGCGCAGTGGTGTCCTGCTCGTACCGCAATGCCTTGTTGATCGAGCAGCGTCGCAATATCTTGGTGATGAACGCCGTCCATTACGAAGGTCAGTACAGAGGCATTCGGTTGATAGCCTAGAATATGGATGTCATCCAAAGCGCTTAGTGCTTGGTAGGCCTTATCCTGAAGCACATGGAAATGAGCCTCTACTTCGTGATGGTCAAAACCTTGGTACCACTCAATGGCTTTCGCTAGAGCAATCGCGCCCGCAACGTTTGGTGTGCCCGCTTCAAATTTACCAGGAAGTGCAGAAAACGTCGTTTTCTCGAAAGAAACGCGTTCAACCATTTTGCCGCCGCCGTGCCATGGTGGCATGGCTTCCAAAAGTTCAAGCTTGCCGTATAAAACCCCAATGCCTGCTGGTGCATAAAGTTTGTGACCTGAGAAAACGTAGAAATCGATATCTGATGCCGATAAATCAAGTTGCTCATGTACGATGCCTTGCGCGCCATCAACTACAACAACCGCGCCAACGTTGTGCGCCAGTTCAGTGATTTTTTCGATAGGTTGGCGTGTGCCTGTTACGTTGGTTATTTGTGCGCAAGTAACAATTTTACAGCGGTCAGACAGAAGCGCCTCAAATGCACTGATGTCGAACTGACAATCTGATGTCATCGGAACTTTAATGACTTTAGCACCCGTTTGTTCTGCCACGATTTGCCAGGGCACGATGTTGGCGTGGTGCTCCATCTCGCTAATCAAGATCTCATCACCTGGTTGTAACGTGCTACGGGCGTAGGTTTGAGCAATTAAGTTCAGTGCTTCGGTTGCGCCCCGTGTCCAAATGATCTCTTTAGAGCTGTTTGCACCAATAAAGCTTGCCACTCGTTCTCGTGCCGCTTCAAATTGGCTGGTGGCATTAGCCGTTAAACTGTGGCTGCCACGGTGAACATTGGCATTTTGCGCACTGTAGTAATGACTGATGACATCAATCACACATTGCGGTTTTTGCGTTGTCGCTGCGCTATCTAGATACACTAAGGGCGTATCGTTGACGGATTGATTTAGAGCGGGAAATTGCTCACGTACAGCATTTACGTCAAACATTATTCTTCACCAAGCTTGTGGTAGTGCAGAGTAGGCAGAGGGATCATTGGTTCAGCAACTGACCATGCGTGTTTTTTACCTGAGAGTTGAATGATTACTTCCATCGCGAACTCTAAAGCTGTACCCGGACCTTGACTAGTGATCAGGTTGTGGTTGATATCAAAGGTCACGCGTTTGCTGCGCCACTTCTCTTCCGGGATATGTGACTGCAAGCTCGGGTGACAGGTCATCAGTGATTGTGGGAAAAGATTATGGTGTTGCAATACCAACGCCGGTGATGCGCAGATAGCAGCAACCAATTTTCCCTCGTAGATGTGCTGCTTAAGGATTTCTATCATCACCGTACTATCACGGAAAATTTCTGCACCACCAACACCACCAGAAAGCGCTATGGCATCAAACTCATCATCAGCGATATCGACCAGCTTACAATCTGCCGTTAATGTGACTCCGCGAGAAGCTTTCATCGTCAATGAGCCATCAAAAGCAGCACTCGCTACTGTAACGTCATAACCCGCGCGAACCATCATGTCGATGACGGTGACGGCTTCCATTTCTTCGGTGCCTGGAGCGATTGGTACTAAGATTTTCTTACTCATTGTTCTGTCCAGCTTTGTTCTATTTGTTTGATGCGTTGGTAAAGTTTTAAATTCTCAGGCGTATTGATGCGATGTTTCTTGGCAGCCTTTAACAAGTATCCGGTTATAAAATCAATTTCCGTTCGACGCTGATGGAATACGTCTTGTCTCATTGAAGAATAGTTCTCAGCTGTGGCGTTCACCACTTGCATTACCGTATCGAAAAGAGAGCGAAACTCGATAGCAATACCTTCTTTACTCAGTACTTCAACCAGTTCTTGAGTGATGCTTTCGAGTTGTATCTTAAACTCGGGCTTCGCAAGTTCACCATTCTTACACTGGAGAATCGCAGTCAGTGGGTTAATCGCGCAGTTGATCGCTAACTTAGTCCATAACGCAGATTGGATGTGTGGATTCCAAATGGCCTCTGGAAGGGCATTATGCATAACATCTTTCAGAAAAGTGCACTGCATTCCTTTGTCATTATAACCACCCACTTGCGTTGTTCCGTGACCGGTATGCAGTACGTGTTGGTTATCTGGTTTGTATGCGCCGTGCGTCGTTGTGGCGAGCACGATAGGATTGTTTGGCAGAGCCTTCTCCACGCCAGAGGCGGTACCCATACCATTGTGCATCAGCATGATAATCGTGTCTGCGTTGATATGAGGCAGTAAAGGCTGAATGGCGTCTTCCATTTGCCAAGCTTTTACCGTGATCAAAATGAGATCTGCTTTATTGACGGAGGAAATATCTTGATTACTGAATACGATTGCGGGTGTGTCATCCAACTGAAGTGATTGTTGGCTTTCAGAACTTCTTCCCCACAATGAAACATTGTGCCCGGCAAGCTTAAATTTTGTTGCCCAGAGTGAGCCCACCGCACCTGGACCGAGGATAAGGATATTCACCAAACGCTCTCATTAAAAAGGTTTGCTGCAAGGATAATGAGGGAAAAAAGGAAAGCAAATAAAAATGGCGCCGAAAGGCGCCATTTTTGAGCAAACTTAGTGGTTCAATTAGAACTTGTAAGTTACAGCAAGGTAGTGGCCAAAGCCAGTTGACTTGAACCCATCAGTATCTTTGATACCGTACACGTCTTTGTAACCTTTTAGACCGTAACCCACTGCGAAGCGGTCTGAGTGCCAGTAGATACCGTTGAACATTGCACCACCGTTTGACGCGGTTGAACCAAACTTGTTACCAGCATCATCATCCATACCGAATTGGTAATCGATGTAGCCTTGGTAAGAAATGAATGAACCGTTCTCGAAGAAGTAGAATGGTTTGAACCAGTTAGTCGAGATTTGGAAACCGTTCCAATCCTTTTTGTTGCCGTCGTAAGTACCGTATAGGTTAACACCAACTTTACCAAACCAAGGAACCATTACGTCAGAACCTAGACCGATTTTTTGAGAGTTAACACCAGAGTTACCACCCCACTCGATTAGAGTTGCAACGTATAGCTCTTGAACTGGACCGAAAGATAGGTCTTTACCAGTTACCGCATCTAGAGACATACGTGGAGCGAATTTCATAAAGATCTTCTCTGCGCCAGCTTTGTCGCTACCTGGATCAGAAGTTAGGTTGAATACATCAACGTAGCCGTAAAGGTCGAAGATACCAGAGCGGCCGCCGAATTCCATTTCTAGGTAGTCGTGTGAAGACTCACCTGGAAGTTCGTCAAATGCACCCATTAGGTTAAATTGCATCCACTTGTAATCGTTTTTGTGAATATCGCCGTCAGAGTAATCTGCCGCCATAACTGGAGCTGAAGTAGCCGCTAGAAGGCTAAGAGCTAAAAGTGATTTACGCATAAGGGGACTCTCTATGTTTGTAATGATTCAGAACACGCAATCTGTGCTGCGCTTTCCAATTGGCGGGAATAATAGCGATAAAAATCCCAAATGAAAGTGATAAAGGGTGCAAAATGAAACGTTTTTGGTGAGTTGCATCACGAAATTATCTTTATTTACGGAACTTTTTGTTTGTTGCATTTTATTGCAATAAATATGTGATTTGGATCGTTTGCGTAAGCGATTTTATGACTTTTTAAGCCAGTCGATTAACCAACATAAATCGTTAGTGATCGGAGTGATAAGGGATTCGTATGTATCCGTGAATCAAAGAGGACGTTTGAATGAAAGAAGTCATGTTATTCCCACTCACTTCAGTTGTACTCCCTGAAGGTAAAATGAATCTGCGCATTTTTGAGCCACGATATAAGCGAATGGTAAAGGAATGCAGCCTACAAAATGTGGGTTTTGGAGTTTGCCTAGTAGGAAGTGAAGGTGACCCTAAAGACGTGGGTAACGTTTCATCTATCGGAACTTTGGTCAGGATCGTTGATTTTGAAACACTCAGTGATGGCCTTCTTGGTATTACAGTTGCTGGTGAACAACGCTTTGTTGTCAAACGCGTCCGTGCAGATGCGGATGGCTTACGTCATGCAGAGGTTGAATGGTTAGACAATTGGCAACATCTAGACAACTCACCAGATTTCTTCTTTTTAAGCCAGCAGTTATCCCATGTTTATGAAGAGTTTCCTCAACTTGGAAGCCTCTACCAGCATCGTTTTTACGATGACTCTGCTTGGGTTACTCAGCGTTGGCTTGAGTTACTACCCCTAGACTGCAATCTGTTCGAACAGCTAGTCGGCGCAGAGGACTGTATTTCTGCGTTGCAATTTCTGACAGAAGCCATAGAAGCCCCGACTAACAAAGAGGCAAGGATATGAAAGGATTTAATAAAGCTGCGCTAACTATTGTTGCGACATTAGGACTGGCGGCGTGTGGCTCCGACAGTGACACTATCGAGTATTCCAATTTACAGGCAGTGCACGCGTCTTCTGATGCGCCGCTTGCAAATGTGTGGATCAACGATAAACCATCATTAACGAATGTTGATTATGGTGTGGGATCTGGCTACGTTAAATTGCGAGAGGGGATGAATTCGATTCAGGTCGATGTTCAGCTCCCAGGTAATGAAACCGCGACCGTAATACCTAAAACAGAACTAGATCTTGATTCCGACCTCAATTATAACGTGTTCGTTGTTGGCGATGCCGATGGTTCGCCAAACCCAGTTGAGCCTTTAGTTGTGACTCGCAGCGCCGATTCAATGGCTGATGCCAATAGTCTAGATGTTCAAGTTGTTCATGCAGCTTCAGGCGTTCCTGCTGTTGATCTTTATGTCACTGAGCCAGGTGTTGCTCTTGCTAGCGCGACTCCAATAACTAACCTTGCTTACAAAGCTTCTACCGACGTATTGAACATCCCAGCTGGTGAGTATCAAGTTCGACTTGCCGTAGGAGACAGCGTTGCTTTTGACTCCGGCACAGTACCTCTTGCGGCTAACTCCAACTTGACGATTGCCGCTATCGGCACAGGAGATTCGAATAGCACGTCACCTGTCAAACTCTTGGTGTTGGACGGTTCGGGCTCTTCTATAATTGAAGATATGGGCAGCCAAGCTGAAGTAAGAGTCGGACACCTTGTCGATGGAGCGCCAGTCGTCGATGTTAACGTTAACGGGGCGGCCTTCGCTCCTCTTGCCGACTTAGCGTTCAAAGAGATTCGTGGTTATTTGGATCTTGCTGCTGGGGATTACGATATTGATGTTTACGTGGATGGCACAACAACCAATCCGATCATAGATGTTGACGGGTTAATGGTTGCAGGTGGAATGGATTACAGTGTTTATGCAGTCGGTGTTGTTAGCCCAGCGATTGATATCGAAGCTCTGGTTGTTGAAGATATGAGACGCGCTGTGACGACTAGCGCGACATTGAATGTGACACACGCGGCGGCTAATCCTATAGCGGAAATGGTGGATATTTACCTCACTACGAGTGCAGGAATAGATGGAAGTGATCCAACTATTGCTAATTTTGCGTATAAAAATAGTGTACAAGGATTATATGTCGCTGAAGGTACATATTATGTAACGGTAACAGTGGCTGGTAACCCAAGTATTGTTGCGGTTGACTCAGCACCAGTCAATGTAATGAACGGTGTTGTGTACCAAGTCGTTGCCATTGATGATGGGAACAACGGTGGTTTCAACTTGTTGGTCGATGACGTGACCGATTAGGAAGAATGGGAGGAGGAAACTCCTCCCACAAATTAAGGCCGATTATGATGAGTGATAGCCCGAAAAAACTGGGGCGCAGTGATTGGAACGATTACATGGATAAAGTGAAGGCTCGAGACAAAGACGCGTTCGCTTTTGTATTCCGTTTTTACGCACCCAAGCTGAAGCAATTCGCTTACAAACATGTTGGTAATGAGCAAGTTGCTATGGAGATGGTGCAAGAGACCATGGCGACAGTTTGGCAGAAAGCGCACCTCTATGATGGTGAAAAGAGCGCGTTATCGACTTGGATATATACCATAATCCGAAACCTTTGTTTTGATTTGCTGAGAAAACAGAAAGGTAAGGAATTACACATTCATTCTGATGACATTTGGCCGTCAGAGTATTATCCACCTGATCTTGTTGATCACTATTCACCAGAGCAAGATATGTTGAAAGAACAGGTGGTTAAGTTTTTAGATATATTACCGAAAAACCAGAGAGATGTTTTACAAGCGGTATATCTTGAAGAGCTACCTCATCAACAGGTCGCGGAATTATTTGATATACCCCTCGGTACTGTAAAATCCAGGCTGAGGCTTGCAGTAGAAAAGCTAAGGCATTCAATGCATACGGAGCAACTATGAACAAACACCCAGATAACAGCTTGTTAGAAGCATACGCTTCGGGAAGCATTGATGCAGTTTCTGGTCTTGTGGTCGCAACCCATTTAGAAACATGCACCAAGTGCCGAGCTTATGTGAACCAAGTCGAAGCAAGTCAAGCGAACATCGTAAGTGACATACCTTCTGAGTATGTTTCTGAATTTGACGACATGTTTAATGACATCATCAATGCGGAGCCAGCGACTGATAATATCGTGATCCGCGACCCTGCTGCTGTTAATGTGGCAGGAAAAAGTTTCGCTCTTCCTAAAACTCTAGCGCGTTTCTCTGACCTCGTAGGGTCATGGAGAAGTTACGGAGGCAAGGTTTTCAGTGCTCAGATTGACCTAGGGGAAGACGCTCGTGTCAGCTTAATGTACATCGGGGAAGATGTGCAAATTCCTCAACATACGCACAAAGGCCTGGAGTCTACATTGATCCTACATGGCGGATTTAGTGACGAGGATGGCCAATATGAAGAAGGCGATTTGATGATTAGAGACGCATCAGTGAAGCATAGCCCTTACACTAAGGCCGGAGAAGACTGCTTGTGTTTAACCGTATTGACTGAGCCGATGATCTTTACTCAAGGCGTGGCACGTATATTTAATATGTTTGGTAAAGGGTTATACCCATAGACCTCTTATCTTATATATCGCAAAACAAAAACCACCGAATTCGGTGGTTTTTTATATGCTTCGTTAATGCTTGTGACGTGCTTTTTCCAATAGAGCATCAAAGTAATGTCGTAGCGAGTACAACATAATCAAGCTTGGCACGACCATGACAGCGGTAAGCACGAAGAATGTGCTCCAATCATTAAGATAATCCACTAGCTCGCCACTGAAAGAAGCAAGAGTCGTCCGTCCGAAGTTTCCTAGAGAGGCAAGCAACGCATACTGAGTTGCCGAAAATGCTTGCCCGGTTAGAATCGTCAAAAATGAAACAAAAGCGACGGTTGAGAAAGCAGTCGTAAAGTTATCGACAATAATCGTGGCTAAGTACAAGTGCTCGTTTGGGCCTACCGAAGCAATCCATGCAAACATCAAGTTACTGGCAGACATAGCAATACCGCCGATCATTAATCCACGTACAATACCAAACCTAACGTTGAACATGCTTCCGACAAAAGTAAAGAAGATGGTGGCTCCCCAACCAATCAGTTTGGAGTAATAGCCAATTTGTTCATTGCTAAAACCAATATCTTTATAGAACGCGATCGACATCCTGCCCAAAAACGCTTCGCCAATTTTAAATAGGAAAACGAACAGCAACAGAGTAATCGCGACACGGACGCCATTGCGATTAAAGAAATCAAGGAAAGGTTCTACAACAGTCACGGTAAACCAAGCTACGACTTTTGAACCAACCACTTCTTTGTGGCGTTGTTCAGCGGCAGACTGAAGTTGTTCGCGTTGAGTCTTCGGTTCACCGACTAAAATCGTAAAGACCATTAGAATGCCGACTATCACCGCCATCCCGTAGTACACACCATTCCAACCGACACTGTCAGCATTAACAAACGCTAAATAACCCGGTAGTGAATAACCTGTCCACCAGCCAATGACCGCCATTGCAGAAGCTTGAGGCAGTTTAGACTCTTCTGACTTTGGGAAAGTATCAATACGAAAAGCATCAATTGCGATGTCTTGTGTCGCTGAAGCCGTTGCAATGCACAAGGCGAGTAGTGACGCAAACACCAAGTTTTCCGCTGGATTAACGCCGGCAATAAATAGGGTAGCGACGAGTACGATACTTTGGCAAAAGAAAATCCAACTACGTCTTTGCCCCAGCAGTCTAAAGAGGACTGGCAGCTTCACGCGGTCAACCAGAGGTGCCCACAGAAAGTTGATCGCATAGACCGCAAAAACGCTACCAAAATAGCCAATTGCGGAGAGGGTCAAGCCGGCATCTTTTAGCCAACCTGACATGTTTGAACCGATAAGAACCCACGGAAAGCCGCTAGAGCAGCCCAGCATGAAAACCCACATGAGTCGTTTATCGAGGTAACTTTTTACCGTTTCCAACCAAGTGATGGAAGGTAATGAAGACATAAATCAATCCAATAAAATGAAGCCGTTGAAAGAGAAAGCCCTTCGATTATTCAAAGGGCTTATCGTTTTGGCTATTTAAGTAGTGTAGCTTTGGTGATGACGATTTGCGTCTCTGGTACATCACGCATTCGGCCTACTGTCGTGGTCGGCTGCTGAGCCATTTTCTGGATAACGTCGAACCCCTCAGTAACCTCACCAAATACAGCATAACCTGGTGGTCGAGCGCCATAGTTGAGAAAGTCATTGTCGACTAAGTTGACAAAAAACTGACGAGTTGCAGAGTTTGGTGCATTAGTTCGTGCCATGGCGATGGTAGCACGGTCATTGTTTAGACCATTATTTCCTTCGTTTTTGATTGGCGCGTATGTTTTCACCATCTGCATATCTTGGTTAAAGCCGCCACCTTGTGCCATGAAGCCTGGGATAATACGATGAAAAATAGTACCTTCGTAGCTCCCATCTTCTACATATTTCAGAAAATTAGCGACAGTGATAGGTGCTTTCTCTTCGTTTAACTCAACCGTAAATGAGCCAAGTGTCGTTTCAAACGCTACTTTTGGTCCAGCCCAAACGCTGCAGCTGAGTAATGCTAAAGACAGAATCGCTTTGCGTAACATTAGAAACGCTCCTGCATGTATTGACGAAGCTCAGGGTCATTGGCAATCTCTTTAAGCGTCAATGTCACCACATCATTCAATGTCTCTTCAATATCGGCATCAGAAGCACTCAATGTGCCAGATCGCTTTGCTGTACCTGTATAAGTTTTGACTAGCTTGCCCTCAGGTGTCTCTGCTGTGATTTCCAGCACAACTTTAGCATCCATCTCATTTTCCATCACCGAATGCTTCACGTTGACCAACGCTTCTTGAACGCTCAATTCAATCGCGTTGTTGCTGTTTAGATCCGCATGGAAACCTTGAGATGAGAATTGCTTCTCTAATGCTTCTTCTAACGCAATACGTAAATTCTGTTTAGCATGAAGAGGAAGAATGTTCGAACGGCCGTTATCCACCAACGCCACGTACTGCGCTGCACGTACATCTTTGCTGGTCAAACTGTAAGTCTTGCCTTGAACAATTGGATTGGTGCTCAATGTGCTTTCTGGCATCAGGTTCAGCTGAGGTTGTTGAGGGGCTGAACACGCAGCAAGCAACGCAACCGAAGCCGCAAGTACCAATTTTCTCATTTTATTATTCCTTTTAACTATTTTGCTAAAGCTTATTTTGCGCTTAATTTAGCAGGATTTTTTGTAGCCTGTAAAATCACAAACTTATTGTTGGAAGCGATAAGTTTCACATTTTTATCGCCAAACAGACGTTTGAGTTTTGCGTCGTACCCGAGGTGACGATTTCCGATAACCAGTAAACGGCCATTTTCACTTAATACTTGTTTAGCATCGCAGAACATTTGCCAAGCAATATGATCGGTGATTGCCTGTTGTTGATGAAACGGTGGATTACACATAACCATAGAGCTGCTGCTGTGTTTAAAACCGTCCAAGCAATTGTTCGCTATGCACTGTATGTCTCTATTTTCACCAAGGTTGTCGAGTAGGTTCTGTTTTGCCGACTCAAGCGCCATAAAGCTTTCATCAACACATGTTAGCCGAGCATTTGGATTCAACTGACCAAATTTAACAGACAAAACACCATTGCCGCAGCCGAGGTCGATGACATTGTCTATCGAAGGGTCTTGAGGCAGGTGCTGCAGCATAAAGCGTGCACCTAAATCTAAACTTTCTCCTGAATAGACATTTGGCATGTTCTTGAGTTCGATATCTTCGCCATCAACGCGCCAAGTCGTGAAAGGCATTACTTCAATCGGAGGCTCAACTGTTGCTTGAGAAAACACCAATCTGTGCTTTTTCCAGGCCAAAGATGTTTTTGTTTCGCCTAAGTATTTTTCAAACAGTTTTAGCGTCGAAGTATGAATGTCTTTCGCTTTATTGACTGCAATGACGGGGCAGGAAGCCGGTAGCGCCTTTCTTAATTGGCTTAGTATCCACACTAGATGGCGGTTACTTTTGGGCAGTTGCAGCAAGACGAGATCAATATTGGCAGGAACGAGGTCCATCGTGGTGGCAAGCGCTACTTTATTGCACTGGTTTTGCTCGAGATTTTGCTGTGCACCTTTATGTGAGATGAATGAATCACTCATTAGCGTTACATGGTGCTTTTCCGAAAACCAGCAGGAGAGGGCACCAAAGCTGTCATTAATCATGAGGATGTTTTGATTGTCTGGCAAAGCAAGCTCTTCAACATGATTAATAAGATACTCATCACCGGCATCCCACGCTTGTAGCGTTTCGTTACTACGTTTTGGGAAACGATGAAGTGTTAAGCTTCGCTCGTGAAGGTTCAGTTCGGTTTTCATAGCTAAATGTAAGTTGATTTAGAAATTAAGTGTTATTGTCGCAAATGATGACGTGTCGAGATACAAAAAGCTGTCAAATTTTACGAGTTCAGTGATGGCTGCTCTCTAGGCATGCTCATGGAGTCGAGCGCCTTGAGACAATATGTCTACAAAGTGCGTCAATAATGAGAGTGACGTTTGAGTGATGCATGTCTGCTTTACTTAGGTATATACTTATGGAATTCGCATCAATGAGGAACGAATATGATCCAAGAAATCATAGAGAAGAAACTACACAGTGAGCTGCAACCCAGCTATCTCAAAGTCATTAATGAGAGCTACATGCATAATGTGCCACCAGGCTCAGAGAGTCATTTCAAAGTGATTGTTGTGAGTGATTCGTTCGCGGGACAGCGTTTGATTGGGCGCCATCGTCAAGTTCATCAAATTTTGGCAGATGAACTGGACAACCACATTCATGCATTAGCTATTCATACATATACTGATGAAGAGTGGAAGCGTGAACAAGATGGCGCCCCTGATAGCCCGATGTGTATGGGTGGTGGTCACTAAAAACGCAAGATATAAAGGTGCAGAGAAAGGTGGCTTAAGGCCATCTTTTTTCGTTTTACATTCTTTAGGGACGTTAACGTGGCACAAATTCTGGTTAAAAAATGTGTTAACAGTGTTTCAACAAATGAATGGAAATTGCAGAATATTTCAGGCGATGAATATCACTTTTCCATAAGATATGTATGGAATATGGCATTTGTGCGATGGGTCAAAGTTATGACTATTCTTTGACCTTTTAGACCTGATTCTACCGAAATAACCCCTCTATTCTAATGATTGATCATGGCATCAAGTTCCTAAAAAATGCTAGACTACGGCACCTGATAAATCTCGCGTATTCCTTGTGACGAGATTTTTAATAGGATGTTGCGATTTTGATGTTTAAAACAACATCAAAACCGGACACTGATGTCGTGTCTAAAAGTTACGCAATCAAAAGAATCTTTTTCCCGATAAAAGTAGTGCAAGTGCGTATGATTACAATAAAGAAGGGCTTGGATCTTCCTATCGCAGGAACTCCATCCCAGGTGATTAATGATGGTAAGACCATCAAAAAAGTCGCCTTGCTTGGCGAAGAGTACGTTGGCATGCGACCTACCATGCATGTCCGCGTTGGTGATGAAGTGAAAAAAGCGCAAGTTCTTTTTGAAGATAAAAAGAACCCAGGCGTGAAATTTACTGCACCAGCAGCCGGTAAAGTGATCGAAGTTAACCGTGGCGCTAAACGTGTCCTTCAATCTGTAGTGATTGAAGTGGCAGGTGAAGAGCAGGTGACATTTGATAAGTTCGAAGCCGCTCAACTTTCAGGTCTAGATCGTGAAGTGATCAAGACTCAGTTGGTTGACTCTGGCTTATGGACCGCTTTACGTACTCGTCCGTTTAGCAAGGTTCCTGCAATCGAGTCTTCTACTAAGGCTATTTTCGTAACTGCAATGGATACTAATCCACTAGCAGCTAAGCCTGAGTTGATCATTAATGAGCAACAAGAAGCATTCATTGCTGGTCTAGACATTCTTTCAGCCCTGACAGAAGGCAAGGTTTACGTATGTAAATCTGGCACTAGCTTGCCACGCTCTTCACAGTCTAACGTAGAAGAACACGTCTTCGATGGCCCTCACCCAGCAGGTCTTGCTGGCACCCACATGCATTTCCTATACCCAGTAAATGCAGAGAATGTGGCATGGAGCATCAACTACCAAGACGTTATCGCGTTCGGTAAGCTGTTCCTAACTGGTGAGCTATGCACAGATCGTGTTGTGTCTCTAGCTGGCCCAGTTGTGAATAACCCTCGTCTAGTTCGTACCGTAATGGGTGCAAGCTTAGATGACCTAACAGATAACGAGCTGATGCCTGGCGAAGTTCGTGTGATCTCTGGTTCAGTACTAACAGGTACACATGCAACTGGTCCACACGCATACCTTGGCCGTTACCATCAACAGGTTTCTGTATTACGTGAAGGCCGTGAAAAAGAACTATTTGGCTGGGCAATGCCTGGTAAGAATAAGTTCTCGGTAACTCGCTCTTTCCTTGGTCACGTATTCAAAGGTCAGTTGTTCAATATGACAACGACGACCAATGGTAGTGATCGTTCAATGGTTCCAATTGGCAACTACGAACGCGTAATGCCTCTAGATATGGAGCCTACTTTGCTGCTTCGTGATCTATGTGCCGGCGACACAGACAGTGCTCAAGCACTGGGTGCGCTTGAACTGGATGAAGAAGATCTAGCATTGTGTACCTTTGTATGTCCAGGTAAGTACGAGTACGGTACGTTACTTCGTGAATGCCTAGATACTATCGAGAAGGAAGGGTAATTTTCATGGCTCTTAAAAAGTTTCTTGAAGACATCGAGCATCATTTTGAGCCTGGTGGCAAACACGAAAAATGGTTTGCCCTGTACGAAGCTGTAGCAACAGTTTTTTACACGCCAGGTATCGTAACAAATAAAAGCTCGCACGTTCGTGATAGCGTTGACCTAAAACGTATCATGATCATGGTTTGGTTTGCGGTATTCCCAGCAATGTTCTGGGGTATGTACAACGCAGGTGGCCAAGCTATTGCAGCACTTAACCACATGTACGCTGGTGACCAACTAGCGACAGTTATCGCAGGTAACTGGCACTACTGGCTAACAGAAATGCTTGGCGGCACTATCGGTGCGGAAGCGGGTGTTGGCAGTAAGATGCTACTAGGTGCGACTTACTTCCTGCCAATCTACGCAACAGTATTTATTGTTGGTGGTTTCTGGGAAGTGTTGTTCTGTATGGTGCGTAAGCACGAAGTTAACGAAGGTTTCTTTGTAACTTCTATCTTATTCGCACTTATCGTTCCACCAACGCTACCTCTATGGCAAGCGGCGCTAGGTATCACATTTGGTGTTGTTGTAGCAAAAGAGATCTTCGGTGGTACAGGTCGTAACTTCCTTAACCCTGCACTTGCAGGTCGTGCATTTCTATTCTTCGCTTACCCAGCGCAAATTTCGGGTGACGTAGTATGGACTGCAGCTGACGGCTTCTCTGGTGCTACTGCTCTTAGCCAATGGGCTCAAGGTGGTAACGGTGCTCTAGTTAACACAGTAACTGGCGCTCCTATCACTTGGATGGACGCGTTCATCGGTAACATCCCTGGTTCAATTGGTGAAGTATCGACTCTAGCTCTAATGATCGGTGCAGCGATGATCGTTTACATGCGAATCGCTTCATGGCGCATCATTGCGGGGGTAATGATCGGTATGATCGCAGTATCGACTCTGTTTAACGTGATCGGTTCTGACACTAATCCAATGTTTAATATGCCATGGCACTGGCACCTAGTTCTAGGTGGTTTTGCATTCGGTATGTTCTTCATGGCAACGGACCCAGTATCAGCGTCATTTACTAGCAAAGGTAAATGGTGGTACGGCATCCTGATTGGTGCAATGTGTGTGATGATCCGTGTAGTTAACCCAGCGTACCCAGAAGGTATGATGCTGGCGATTCTATTCGCGAACCTATTCGCACCTCTGTTCGACCATGTAGTGATTGAGAAGAACATCAAGCGGAGACTAGCACGCTATGGCAAGTAATAACGACAGCATTAAAAAGACGCTGGGTGTTGTTATCGGGTTGAGCCTTGTTTGTTCAATCATCGTATCAACAGCAGCAGTAGGTCTGCGTGATAAGCAAAAAGCTAACGCTGTCCTAGATAAGCAATCAAAGATCGTTGAAGTTGCAGGCATTGACGCAAACGGTAAGAAAGTACCAGAGCTATTTGCTGAGTACATCGAACCTCGTCTAGTAGACCTTGAAACAGGTAACTTTACTGAGGGTAATGCATCTACGTACGATCAACGTGAAGCATCAAAAGATGCAGAACGTTCAATCGCATTGACACCAGAAGAAGACGTAGCTGATATCCGTCGTCGCGCGAATACAGCAGTGGTGTACCTTGTAAAAGATCAAGATGAAGTCCAAAAAGTTATCCTGCCTATGCACGGTAAAGGACTATGGTCGATGATGTATGCCTTTGTAGCCGTTGAAACTGATGGTAACACTGTGTCTGCTATTACTTACTACGAGCAAGGTGAAACTCCTGGACTTGGTGGTGAAGTAGAGAACCCTTCATGGCGCGATCAATTCATTGGCAAGAAATTGTACAATGAAGATCACCAGCCAGCGATTAAGGTCGTGAAAGGCGGCGCACCGCAAGGTTCTGAGCACGGTGTTGATGGCCTATCAGGAGCGACGCTCACTAGTAATGGTGTTCAACACACATTTGACTTCTGGTTAGGTGATATGGGCTTTGGTCCTTTCCTAGCAAAAGTTCGTGACGGAGAACTTAACTAATGTCTAGTGCACAAAACGTTAAAAAGAGCATTCTAGCGCCAGTATTGGATAACAACCCAATCGCGCTACAAGTTCTTGGTGTATGTTCTGCTCTTGCAGTAACAACTAAACTAGAAACAGCTTTTGTAATGACACTAGCGGTAACATTTGTAACTGCGTTGTCTAACTTCTCTGTTTCATTGATCCGTAACCACATTCCTAACAGTGTGCGTATCATCGTTCAGATGGCAATCATCGCATCGTTAGTAATCGTGGTAGACCAAGTGCTAAAAGCTTACCTATACGATATATCTAAACAGCTATCTGTATTCGTTGGTCTGATTATCACTAACTGTATCGTAATGGGTCGTGCTGAAGCATTCGCAATGAAGTCTGCGCCAGTACCATCTCTTATTGACGGTATTGGTAACGGTCTAGGTTACGGCTTCGTTCTTATCACTGTAGGTTTCTTCCGTGAGCTATTTGGCTCAGGCAAACTATTTGGTCTAGAAGTTCTACCTCTAGTGAGCAACGGTGGTTGGTACCAGCCTAACGGCCTAATGCTACTAGCACCATCAGCATTCTTCCTAATCGGCTTCCTTATCTGGGTAATCCGTATTCTGAAACCAGAACAAGTAGAAGCGAAGGAGTAAGGACGTCATGGAACATTACATTAGTCTGTTAGTTAAATCGATTTTCATCGAAAACATGGCTCTGTCTTTCTTCCTAGGTATGTGTACTTTCCTTGCCGTATCTAAGAAGGTTAAGACCTCTTTCGGCCTAGGTGTTGCAGTTGTGGTAGTTCTGACTATCGCTGTTCCTGTGAACAACCTAGTATACAACCTAGTTCTGAGAGAGAACGCGTTAGTTGAGGGCGTGGACCTTAGCTTCCTAAACTTCATCACCTTTATCGGTGTAATTGCAGCACTTGTACAGATTCTAGAGATGGTCCTAGACCGTTTCTTCCCACCTTTGTACAACGCGCTAGGCATCTTCCTACCGCTGATCACAGTAAACTGTGCAATCTTCGGTGGTGTATCTTTCATGGTACAACGTGACTACAACTTTGCTGAATCGATCGTTTACGGTTTCGGCTCTGGTGTGGGCTGGATGCTAGCAATCGTTGCTCTTGCAGGTATCCGTGAGAAGATGAAGTACTCTGACGTACCTCCAGGTCTACGTGGTCTTGGTATCACATTTATCACTGTAGGTCTTATGGCGTTAGGCTTTATGTCTTTCTCTGGTGTTCAACTGTAAGTCGGGTAAACCGCAACAATTAAGGAATAGTCAATGGACATTATTCTTGGTGTAGTGATGTTTACTCTGATCGTACTAGCACTAGTACTAGTGATTCTTTTCGCTAAGTCTAAGCTTGTACCAACAGGTGACATTACAATTTCTGTGAACGATGACCCTTCTCTGGCGATCGTTACACAACCAGGTGGTAAGCTACTGAGTGCTCTAGCAGGTGCTGGCGTATTCGTATCTTCTGCTTGTGGTGGCGGTGGCTCATGTGGTCAGTGTCGCGTAAAAGTTAAATCAGGTGGTGGCGACATCCTACCAACCGAGCTTGACCATATTACTAAAGGTGAAGCGCGTGAAGGTGAGCGTCTAGCGTGTCAGGTTGCAATGAAAACTGACATGGATATCGAGCTTCCTGAAGAAATCTTCGGCGTTAAGAAGTGGGAATGTACTGTTATCTCTAACGATAACAAAGCGACATTCATCAAAGAGCTTAAGCTACAAATTCCAGATGGCGAATCAGTACCTTTCCGTGCTGGTGGTTACATCCAGATTGAAGCTCCTGCTCACCACGTGAAATACGCAGACTACGATATTCCTGAGGAATACCGTGAAGACTGGGAGAAGTTCAACCTTTTCCGTTACGAGTCTAAAGTTAATGAAGAGACCATTCGTGCATACTCTATGGCTAACTACCCAGAAGAGCACGGTATCATCATGCTTAACGTTCGTATCGCAACTCCGCCGCCGAACAACCCAGACGTACCACCAGGCATCATGTCTTCGTACATCTGGTCTCTAAAAGAAGGCGACAAGTGTACTATTTCTGGTCCATTTGGTGAGTTCTTTGCGAAAGATACAGATGCAGAAATGGTATTCGTTGGTGGTGGTGCTGGTATGGCTCCAATGCGCTCACACATCTTCGACCAACTTAAGCGTCTGCACTCTAAGCGTAAGATGTCTTTCTGGTACGGCGCACGTTCTAAGCGTGAAATGTTCTACGTAGAAGACTTCGATATGCTACAAGCTGAGAATGACAACTTCGTATGGCACTGTGCACTGTCTGATCCACTTCCAGAAGATAACTGGGATGGTTACACTGGCTTTATTCACAACGTTCTTTACGAGAACTACCTACGTGATCACGAAGCGCCAGAAGACTGTGAATACTACATGTGTGGTCCACCTATGATGAACGCTGCTGTAATCGGCATGCTAAAAGATCTAGGTGTAGAGGATGAAAACATCCTACTAGATGACTTCGGTGGTTAATTCCTCCAAGTGATTGAATCTATGGCTAGCTCTCCAAGAGAGCTAGCCATTATTTTTTATAGACATAAAACTGATACTCAACAGTTGATATAGGTAATCGGATTGAAAGGATTGATCCTATTTCCCATATCAATTCAACAACATTGGGAGTTAACAAGTGAAAAAGTGGCTTGTTGCATTTGCTTCTCTATTGATTTTGGCTGGCTGTGAGCAGCCTGCCGATCAAATTCATTTAAGTGGCCCTACCATGGGGACTTCTTACAACATCAAGTATATCGAGCAAGATGGTATTCCAACGCCAAAAGCGATGCAGACAGAAATTGATCGCTTATTGGAAGAGGTTAATGACCAAATGTCGACCTATCGTGACGACTCAGAGTTAAGTCGTTTTAATCAGCATCAAACGAGCGAGCCATTTACAGTTTCGACACAAACTGCAACGGTAGTGAAAGAAGCAATTCGCCTTAACGGTCTTACTTTAGGTGCATTGGATGTGACGGTCGGCCCTCTAGTTAACCTGTGGGGGTTTGGTCCAGAAGCTCGTCCAGATGTAGTTCCAACCGATGAAGAACTCGCTGCTCGCAAAGCAAATACCGGTATTCACCACCTATCTGTTGATGGTAATACACTGTCCAAAGATCTTCCTAACTTGTACGTCGACCTATCGACGATTGCGAAAGGTTGGGGGGTTGACGTGGTTGCTGACTACCTTCAATCTGAAGGGCTACAGAACTTTATGGTCGAAGTTGGCGGTGAAATGCGTCTCAAAGGTGTCAATCGTGAAGGTGTGCCTTGGCGTATCGCAATTGAAAAACCGACCGTTGATGAACGTTCAATTCAAGAAATTATTGAACCAGGCGACATGGCAATTGCAACAAGTGGTGACTATCGTAATTACTTTGAGAGTAATGGTGTGAGATACTCTCATATTATTAATCCACGAACAGGCAAACCAATTCATCATAAAGTGGTGTCTGTAACGGTATTAGATAAATCGTCGATGACTGCTGATGGTCTTGCAACTGGTCTTATGGTGCTAGGTGAAGACAAAGGCATGGCAATTGCGAACGAAAATAATATTCCTGTTTTCATGATTGTGAAAACGGAAGATGGTTTTAAAGAGTTGGCTTCGGAAGCATACAAGCCATTCATGAAGAAATAACAACAGAAGTGAGCATGTTTTTATGAATACATTTCTAATTACCTTTGCTGTGTTTGTCGCGGTAATCACTGCAATGGCTGTCGGATACATTTTCCAAAAGAAAGTCGTGAAAGGTAGCTGTGGTGGCTTAGGGGCAGTTGGCATCGAAAAAGTGTGTAATTGTCCAGAACCCTGCGATGCGCGTAAAAAACGTGAAGCGCGCGAGGCTGCGCGTGCTGAGAAATTGGCGGCGTGGGAAAAAGATAGAATTGCTTAGTATTGGTTAATCGTACTAAGAAAGTGATAAAGCTCAGCGTTCTGCTGAGCTTTATTTTTAGGCAGCTAACCAAAGCTCAGATGTCCGAGAAAGAGCCCAATACCGTGTTTTGTTGTTTATTTCTCTCATGTTACAGAGCAAGACCACACCGATAGTCATTAGGACGAAGAAATGATTTGGTTACGTCCGTTCTCTTTGGCCATGTAAAGTCGCTCATCCGCCACTTTTATTTGTTGTTCCAGCTCCCCCTCGATGTTGCTTACACCAATACTCGCGGTCACAAGAATGTTTTTGTCCAAATAAGTTATTGGCGTTTTTTCTATGCGCTGTCTCATTTGTTCTAAGCGTGTTAGAAAGCCGTCATAGTCGCCACTGGCTTGAATACAAAACTCCTCGCCACCAAGCCTAGCGACAATATCATTTGGAAAATAGATTTTTAGAATATTCGCTATCATGACTAGCACGGCATCGCCACCCTCATGTCCGTGTGTATCATTTACTTGCTTAAAGAAATCGATATCAAGCATCGCGATGTTTCTTTGAGCGTTTTCTACATGGGGCTGCTCAAACAGAAAGCGGCGGTTCCATAAGCCCGTTAGCGCATCTTGATTTGCCATTTTAAACAGTTCAGATGTTGCGTCTTTGATATCTAACAGTTGGTGAATACGGCAAAAAAATTCTTCTTGATTAAATGGCTTGTATAAAAAGTCATTGGCCCCTGCTTTTAGAAACCTAGCCGTCATGGTCTTAGAGTTACTACCCGACAAGCCGAGAATGGCTAATTGATTTTTATCCCACTTCCGACGTAATTCACGCACCATAGTAATGCCATCTTTAACGGGCATGTCATGGTCGGTTAAAACGAGAGTGATATCTGGATTTTGCTCGACAAGCTCTAGGGCTTTTTGCCCATTGTCAGCTTCCAACGTTTGAATATATTGATGTTCCAAAAGTTGGGCGATGTGTCTTCTTACGGTGTGAGAATCATCAACGACTAAGCATTTGTGTTGTTGATTGTTGGTTAGTCGCTTGAGGAGTGGTAATAGATAGGAAACGGACGCCATGTTGTCTTTCAAAATATAGTCGAGGACACCTTTTGCAAGCATCTTTTCGCGAGTGTCTTCTTGAAATCGAGCCGTTAAAACAATGACACGATGACCATGTTCCAAAACGAGATCAATAATCTCGCCATCTTGAGCATCCGGTAAACAATAGTCTAAAACCGCACAGAAGAGGTCCTGTGCTGAAGATAACAAGTTCTTTGCCTCCGCGTAGCTTTCCGCTGCGATGACCTCATAACCAGCTTGGCTTATTGTTTGGCAAAGAAAGTTTTTAAATGCACGACTATCTTCAACAACCAGAATCTTATTACTCAAGCGCAGTCCCCAAAATTAATTGTTTAAAATCAATGATAACTAAAATTAAACTTATCGCCATCAAAAAACACATGTCAACCAAAAGTAGAACAACTACTCAAATGTTTGACACGCATCCGTTAACATCACATCATTATTCCTGTCTTAGTTATATAATTATGTTTAGCTAACGTAGGGAGAAAGTAGTATGGAAATGCATCAACATGGTATGGCTGAGCTATTTCAACAACTGGGCCTCGGTAGCTCTCCTCAAGAAATGAAAGATTTTATTAATCAACATCGACACAAAAGAGATTCTGCGCCTTTACATGAAGCTAGCTTTTGGACGATGTCACAGGCGAACTTTCTAAAACAAGCCATCGAAGAAGATGCAGATTGGGCCGAATTGGTCGATCAATTGGACGTAATGCTTCGAGATTGACGTTCGTTTAAACACGCCCATTTCTCTTCAGGTAGATTTGATTTATACTGTTTTTTTGAACAGTGCTTTGATGGCTATGTCAGATCGAATTAGAAAAATTATTCATGTCGATATGGATTGTTTTTATGCTGCCGTAGAGATGAGAGATAACCCCAGTTACCGTGGCATTGCACTCGCTGTTGGCGGACATGAAAAGCAGCGTGGAGTGATTAGCACCTGTAATTATGATGCGCGTAAATATGGTGTTCGCAGTGCAATGTCAACGGCGCGCGCGCTGCAACTCTGTCCTCATTTGTTGGTTGTGCCCGGTAGAATGCATGTATATAAGCAAGTCTCTCAGCAGATTCGTGCTATTTTTGAGCGTTATACGCCTATCATTGAACCTCTCTCATTGGATGAAGCATACCTCGATGTCACGGACTCGACAGCTTGCCGTGGCTCCGCAACGTTGATCGCAGAGTCAATTCGCCGTGATATCTGGAGTGAACTTGGATTGACGGCATCGGCGGGCATTGCTCCGATTAAGTTTCTTGCCAAGGTCGCGTCAGACATGAATAAGCCCAACGGTCAGTTTGTGATTCCGCCAGAGAAAGTCCAAGAGGTTATCGATAGTCTTCCGTTAGAGAATATTCCTGGCGTGGGGAAGGTGAGTCTTGAGAAGCTCCACCAAGCCGGTTTTTATCGATGTGAGGACATTAAAAACAGTGACTATCGAGAGTTGTTGAGGCAGTTTGGTCGTCAGGGTGCCTCCTTATGGCAGCGAAGCCATGGAATTGATAATCGAGAAGTCGTTGTTGAGCGCGAGAGAAAGTCCGTCGGTGTGGAAAGGACATTCAGCCAGAACATCGCAACCTATGGTGAATGTTGGCAAGTGATTGAGGAGAAACTTTATCCTGAACTCGAGAAACGTTTAGAGCGTGCAAGCCCAGATAAGTCGATTATTAAACAAGGTATTAAAGTCAAATTTGCCGATTTTCAACTGACAACAATTGAGCACATCCATCCGCAATTAGAGCTTGAGGACTTCAAGATCTTGCTAAGAGATATTCTTAAACGCCAAAATGGACGGGAAATTCGCCTTTTAGGCTTGAACGTGATGCTCAAGCCCGAAGACCAAGCGCGTCAATTGAGCTTTTTTTAGGCCCTTACCGTTTCTACCTGCGTTAATACCTGCTCAAAACTTACGTTTGCCATTGCACCATAACCTGCTAGCTTTGAGGCTTTTAGCTGGCTAATCAAAGGAGTGCTGATTCCGCACAAGAAGCGAGCAACGGCATCATTACTGATGGCCGATGGGGAAAGCTGAATAAACTCCTGCGCCCATATCGATACTTGAGATTGTTCAATATCTTCAGGTTCTGGTGCTGTGAATGTGGCGACGTGACCACGACACACGGAGCAGTGACCACATTGCTTTGGTGCATCGTGATCCGCAAAGTAGTTCGCCAATTGTGAGCTCAAACAGTGCTCGGACTGGAACAAGTGCAGCATGGTGTGGATTCTTTCGATATCTTTGCTTTCTTTGGATTGGAACAGTTCATACAGTTGTTGGATTAAAACATCCGAGCTCTGTTTGGTTGGCATAACTGAGTACACGTCCGTCAGTTGTTTGCTCTCTAGTTCTATCCAGCCGTTCTGGTGAAAATAGTCGAGCGCTGCGACAACTCGGCTGCGTTCCGATTGATAGTTCATCCATAGCGCTTCTAGATCAACTTGGCACCACACTTTGGCTTTTTGCGAGCAGGAGAAAATAGCCTCCACAAATTGACGTCGCTCGCCTTGAAATTGATTCACAATAAATTGCTGATCGTGCAAAAACTTAAACCGATATTCCGCAAAGTAACTGTACTTTGCTTCAATGACGTTATGTAGCTCCAAATAAACCAACAAGGTTTTGAGTGGCAATTGGCGGATATTACTTTCACGCGACAAACGCAGTGGCACTACCTCCCATTGTGGAGCATGTTCTTTCGCTTGCTCGACTACATAGTTAATTGACGTAAATTCTGGTGTGTCACCATAGACAAAATTCTCCAACACCGTTAAGCCGGACGTATTGCCTAGCAGAATGCACTCAGAGCGTTTCCCGTCCCTGCCTGCACGTCCAATCTCTTGTGCGTAGTTCTCGATTGATTTGGGTAAGTCGAAGTGAATGACGCGTCGAATATCAGATTTATCGACCCCCATACCAAATGCAATAGTTGCAACAATACAGTCAATTTGGCCATCCATGAACTGCTGTTGGATTTGTTCACGAACGTCGCTTTTCATGCCAGCGTGGTATGCGTGAGCGTTAATGCCAATATGGATTAATGACTTTGCTACTCGTTCTGCTGTTTGCTGCTGCGTCACGTATACGATGGTCGGAAGCTTAGGTGAAGAGGCGATGATCTCACTGAGCTGTTCTTGTTTCTTTGTTTCCTCACACGGGATCACCGAGATATCCAGATTAGAGCGGTAGAAGCCTGTAACGGTAATATGTTCACTGGCAATATCGAACTTTTTTTGTATGTCTTCAATAACTGCAGGCGTTGCCGTTGCGGTGAGAAGTAAAGACTGTGGGATGTTCAGTTCACGTTGATATTGCGGTAGTTTGAGATAATCTGGACGAAAGTTATGCCCCCATTCGGAAATACAGTGCGCTTCATCAATGACCATCAAAGAAATCGGTACTTGGCGAATGAATTCACGAAAACGCTCATTTTTTAGTCGCTCAACAGAAATCATCAAGATTTTGATTTGTCCATTCTTCACGCCAGCCATGACCTGTTGTGCTTCTTCTCTACTTTGACTGCTATCGATAGAAGCGGCCGCGATTCCTTTACTTTGTAAAAAGCTCAGTTGATCCTTCATTAACGCCAACAACGGAGAGATCACCAACGTAAGGTTGGGTAATATGGTTGCAGGTAGTTGATAACAGAGTGACTTCCCCGAGCCTGTAGGAAAGATTGCCGCAGCAGAGTAACCATTCATAACGGCTTCAATAACGGGTTGCTGACCTTGGCGTAATGAGTCAAAACCAAATACAGATTGAAGTGTTTGATGCAGCGAGTCACTTTGCATAATAGGGAAACCTTTCTTTGATGGTAAACTTGGCTACATTAACACACCCCGAATACTAAACGCGCGTCCTAAAAGTATGAACAAAGCTGACTTAGTCCAAATTATCATCCAACATCTGGAAGAAAAACTTCAAGTTGCCCATGCATCGGCTCAGCGAGCGATCGATGCCGCGACAGATGAAGAAACTGTTCCCGAGCACAAGTACGATACATTGGCACTTGAAGCCGCGTATCTTGCTCATGGACAAGCCATGCGAATCCAAGATAGTGAAGAGGAATTGCGTCAATATCGTTCTTTAGTGACTCGCGACTTTAAGAATGCGCCTGTTGGTGTTGGCGCTTACGTTGTTCTCGCAGATGAGAATTTGCTTGAAAAGCACTTCTTTGTAGGCCCTTGCTCTGGTGGTTTGACTGTTCAATATCAGGCTCAGGAAGTCTTTGTCTTAACAGCTAAATCTCCTCTGGGTCGAGCGTTGTTCGGAAAAGAAGAAGGTGATGAGGTTGACGTGAAAATAGGAGATAAAACAACTTGTTACGAAGTCGTGACGGTTTGCTGACATCTCATGTATCACTCAGTGTTATGTTTAACACGAGTAATGTTAAATAAAAGAGAATGACATGAAAAAGCTTTTTACACTCTCATTGCTGATGGTCAGTGCTACTGGTTATGCAGCGCAGTGTCGTGTGGACATCAATAATGAAGTCCGTATGGATGGGCAAAGCTTGGAAATTCGCCAAACGACAGGTGATAAAGCTGTCGTGGATGAAGATAACAATCTATTCATCAAAGGTGAGTTAATTGAACTCAATGCCGACCAAAAAGCGGCAATTGAAGACTATCGCGAAAAAATGAACGCGTATATTCCACAAGCAAAGCAGTTGGCGAGTGATGGTTTAGCGCTTGCAAATGACATCATCGATGATGTCGCAGAAAGCCTAGACGCACCTGGCGCGTTTGATAACGTCAAAGTCGCAGTACAGGACTTTTTCGCTGATGTTGAATCACGTTACTACAAAGATGGAGATTTCATTCTACCAGCGGAAAGTTTTGAGTCCATGACACAAGGGTGGACTGAAGACTTTGCAAAAGCACAAGAGATCTTCAATAAAGAGTTTTTAGCGAGTTCGTTGGATGCTTTATCGAAAAAAATGAAGGAAGAGGGGGGAATAAACCTCACTGCATTATCGGAGAGTATGGCTGAACTCAGCGCGAAAGTAGAAGAGCGTTTAGCTGAGCATTCGAAAGAGGTAGAGCAACAAGCAGAAGACTTGTGTGACTCGTTGGATGACATGGCAGGGCAAGAAGACGATTTGTTGAAGAAAATCCCTGAGCTAAAAGATTACCGAGTATTTACGATTTAATTACTCATTAAAAAGTAAAAACTCGATGAGATAAAGAAAGAGAGCACTATTGTGCTCTCTTTGCGTTTTACTCGCTTGTTCTTTGGTTGCTTATTGCGCGTTCATCTTGGTGAGCTTATCGCCGACAGGTTTTGAGAAGTTAAAACCATCATGCTGATCCCAGTTGATAGACCATGTCATTACTCCTGCATAATTCGGGTAATTGAACGCTGGCTTAACGGTGCCACATGAAGTGCCTTTGGTTAAACAATCTAGTGCGCTGATAATATTCTGTGTCGGAGCCTGCCCTGAATTTGCCGAGCTAGGACCTGAAGGTAAGCCGATTGCGACTTGATCATCACGTAGTGGTGCAAACTGAGTGCCGTCGGCCAATTCAAAGCCTTCGATAAGCATTTTAGATTGCGCTACCATCATATCCACAGAGCCTTCTGGTGCACTGCTTGGCAAGTATGGGTTTGGCAAACCACCGTTGTTATATAACTGGACGTGAAGCAAGTCGAGCGTGCTGCGTGTCTCGTTAATCACAGGGATGTACGCCCCCCAAATACCGCTGTAAGCCACATAACCACCTTGAACATAAGGGTGCTCAGGCGCCATGGTTAGGTACATATCGCCACCCATGTTTTGCTCTATTTGAAGCAAAGCACGACCAAGGCGAGCTTGAATTTGCGAGCCATGAACTAAGTTAGAACCACTCTCTAAATCCACATCTAGACCATCAAAGCCCCACTCAGCGATAAGACTTGTTAGGCTAGAGACAAAGTTGGCTTCATCTTGGTCGGTATTCAGCGTAATCGTGCCTTCTGCGCCGCCAAGAGAGAGAACAAACTTCTTACCTTTAGCTTGAAGCGCTGCCATGTCCTGCTTGAATTGTGTTGGATCGAGTGCTGGACAATCGCTGTAAATATCGCCTGAATATAGATTAAAGTGCACGGTGCCATCACTGTTGCGATCATTTTCAGCAAAGGCAATATCAATCACATCCCAAGCATCTGCCATATCTGCTAGACGAATTGGACAGCCCGCTCCATTTACAAAATTGTGCCAGTAACCGATGAGTTTATGGCGTTTATCTACTTGCTCAACCACCGTTATTGCTGCGGCGTCAGACAATGCATTGCTTCCTGACAAATCCACAGCTTGGGCGCTAACTGTAAAGTTACCAAGTGCAGTTGGTGTCCAGTTGGCTGTGTAAGGTGCCGTGGTATCGGTTGCAACAATAGAGCCGTTGATCATGAAATCAACGTGTTTAATGCCTGAAGTTAAAGACGTTGCATCGGCGCTTAATGCGAGGCTTTTGCCTAATCCGGTGGTCTGACCGCTGCTTGGTGAAGTCAGAGAGACGACCAAATCTTTATCGCTGACTTCCACACCAACCAGGGACTCTGACGTGTTGTTATCATTATCGGTTGCGACGGCTTTAAGCTGGTTAGCGCCAATAAGTGTGGCGTTCCAAGTAACGGAATATGGCGCTTGAGTGGTGACCCCTAAGCTGGTGTTGTTCGCAAAAAACTCAACTTGCGTGACTGTGCCATCAGCATCGCTTGCGTTTGCCGTGATTTCGTTATTGCTGCCAGCGAGCACGACTTGTCCATCCGTTGGTGCCGTAATGGTAACTTGCGGTGGTGTCGAACAAGCACCTAGGCCACTCCAAGCATCTTGCCAGTATAGCCCTTCACCAGGCTCGTAAGCCCATGTCGCATCCGAGGAGCACCAACCAGCAACATCACAACGATATTTTTGGTTGAAGTGAGAAACCAGGTCGCCAGTTTGATAACTTGTGCCTGCCACATAAGGTACTGCATCTGCACATCCGCCCGTTCCGGTTTCTGAATTACTAATAACCAGCGCAACTTCTTGGCTCATCGTTGCGAGGTTTGTATCATCAGTCGCTTGTGCTTTGAACGAGTATGTACCTGGACTAGCGGTCCATTGATATTCGTAAGGTGCGCTAGTATCAATGGCGACAAATTGATTGTTTACGAAGAACTCAACTTGTGTGACCACTCCATCAATATCGTCAGCTTGAGCGGCTACGGTTAGGTTATCGCCTACATTAAGCACTTCTGTGCCTACTGGGCTTGTCAATGAAATGCTTGGTGGCGGTAATTCGACTTGTGGTTGAACTTGGATAGAAATCGTCGTGGTGCTAACAGCTCCCTCATTATCTGTCGCAATTGCGGTCAATTGCGAGATCCCTTCAATAGCTGTCCAAGAAGCTTCGAATGGTGCTTGAGTTACCACAGCAACGGTTTGGTTGCCTGCAACAAACTCAATTTGTGTGATTTGGCCATCTTCGTCAGCTGCGTTGGCTAACAAAGTGATCGCACTGCCTTCGGGAATTTGTGCGTTGTTTATTGGAGAGGAGAACGACACCGTTGGTGATAAGTTGTTGCTTCCACCATCGCATTGCCCTAACGCTTTCCATGCTTCCCAAGATCCTGAGTTGGTCACGGGGTCATTGCCTTGCGTCCAATATGCAGCCTCATAAGCGGCTCCTTGCGTTTTTACTAAAGCGCCCGATGTATAAGTCGCAGTGCTGTCCCAGTCGGGTAGACTTTGACAGTTATAGGCTTGAGCTTGGTAGCTGGCGCTGAGTGCTACAACCATCGCTCCGTGAAGTAGGGTGACCTTCATTTTCCTCTCCTTGAATCATGGGTATAAATGAGAACAGAGTAATAACTAGCTGATAAATAGACATTAGGGGGAAAAAGCGAAGCACAATATTCTGCTTTTCGACACAGTATCACGAGGAACAGTTCGTCCCTTACACCAGAGCTCATTATTTTTCGGCTCACTTCACGGCAGAAGGATTGGTAAAATTCAGCCACGTAAAACGAACAACAGTCGCGAGGCTTTTGAGCGATGAATATGAGATGTACGTTAAAATTTACAAGCTGAATGACTACAAATTGTTTCAACTGTCGAGGATTTAACCGAGGTGCTCTTGTTGAATAGTGAATATTGCTATAGTGTACTAGTTAGCTAGTTCAATGATATTTTTGTGTGAGTAGTATGACACAGCAAACCTCTTCTCAGCCTCGCGAGCATTTTGGCTCTCGTCTCGGGTTCATCTTAGCTGCCGCAGGTGCCGCAGTTGGCCTTGGCAATATTTGGGGCTTCCCAACTCAAGCAGCCAGTAATGGTGGCGGTGCTTTCCTGTTAGTTTATTTGGTGATGATTCTTATCGTCGCATTTCCGATGCTGGTGGTTGAAATGGCGATTGGTCGCCATGGTCAAGCCAACCCTGTAGACAGTATGCGTGCAATCACAGATAACCCTGCCGGTAAAAAGCTCGGCGGCATTGTGGGTTGGATTGGTTTAAGCGTACCAAGCGCTGTCTTAGCGTTTTATTCAATTGTTGGTGGTTGGTTGATCTGCTTTTTACTGGGTGCAATCACAGATCTAATGGGGTTAGAAGCTGCAACTCAATGGCTAAAGGGCTTTAGTGTTGAACGTAACTTGTTCGGAACCATTACTTTTTATGTACTGACGATTCTCATCGTACAAGGTGGCGTAAAACAAGGTATTGAGAAGTGGTCCACACGTTTGATGCCAGCATTGTTTGTTCTGTTTGCTCTGCTATTTGCTTACATCATGACGCAAAACGGTGCGATGGAAGGTCTGAAACATTACCTAGTGCCGGATTTTGAAAAGGTATGGGACCGCAAGTTGATTCTTGCTGCAATGGGACAGGGCTTCTTCTCGCTTACGATCGGTGGCTGCTCAATGTTGATTTACGGATCTTACTTGAGTAAGAAAGAAAACCTACCAAAGATGGCGATGAACGTGACCATGGTAGATACTGCCGTTGCTTTCATTGCAGGATTAGTGGTGATGCCAGCGATGTTTGTGGCAATGCAAAAGGGCGTTCAAATCTATGCAGAAGATGGCTCTCTATTAAGCTCAGATACGTTAGTGTTTACGGTATTGCCACTAATGTTTGA
The DNA here is from genome assembly GCF_033338655.1 of Vibrio sp. Vb1729. NCBI lineage: Bacteria > Pseudomonadati > Pseudomonadota > Gammaproteobacteria > Vibrionales > Vibrionaceae > Vibrio > Vibrio sp. Vb1729. The sequence goes on from NZ_JAWOTB010000033.1 coordinate 230,016, forward strand.
TAGTTTAGGTTTGCTTGGTCAATTGTTCTCTATTGTGTTCTTCTTATTACTGACGATTGCGGCGCTAACGTCCTCCATTTCAATGTTAGAGTGTCCAGTGGCTTTAGTGAGTGAGCGCTTCAATACTAAGCGCAGCGCAACGAGCTGGGTTTTAGGTGGTCTCATTGCCTTGTTCAGTGTGGTGATTGTTTATAACTTTGGCGCTCTGTTTGGTATGGTCGCGACGGTTGCTACTCAATATCTACAACCAACCGCTGCGCTCTTATTCTGCTTATTTGGTGGTTGGGTATGGAATCGCAACTCAAAAATCAAAGAACTTGAGCAAGGTTGCCCGGAGTTTACGCAAGGTTGGTTTGGTAAGTTATGGCCTGCGTATGTGAAGTTTGTATGTCCAATTCTTGTGGCGACAGTCATCTGGGCTTCATTTGGCTAACCGAGACGCCTATCGAATAAAAGAAAAGGGCTTGATGGTAACTCATCAAGCCCTTTTTGATATTGGTTATTCTCGTTTCGGTTATCCGCCAAGAATGGTGTTGATTAACGGAATTGTCCTGCTTCTGGAAGAAAGTCAAAACCAGCAGAAGCCAGTTTTGTCTCCAGTGCTGTGCGTTCGATATCGAAGAAAGCCACCAGTTTATCTAAGTCACCACCGAAGTCGTCGCGTAGCTTCATATTCACAATGCTCATCAGCATGACAGGATCCATGGATTCAAAGTTCGCTAGATTCATTACTTATCCTCAAAATCTGAAATCAGTAGGTTTGCCGCAGCAAATGCCGCTTTTTCACGCACTTCTTTTGGTAGCGATTCATCCGCTGCAACATCGTTCAGTGCTTTAACTGCACATGAAATTGCTTGGGGAATATAAGCTTGATCGCCACTACCAATCTGAGCATAAAGCTCACGAACCAGTTCACAACAGCCGTATACTTGCATGTTTTCTTTCCACTAAATGATAACTTATCTCAATATACACACAGCGGATTTGAAACTCAAAGTACAGAGTTGTTTTGGCTCAAGTTAAAGGTTTGCTTGAGCGAGATTTAATCACTGCATTTGTGCTTCTAACTGCTGAGTGACTTCTGGTGAAAGTTGAAGTTGTTTTGCTAGTTCTTGCAGATACGCTTTTTCCATAAAGTTTTGTTCATCAGCGACGATCAAAGACGCTAGGTAAATTTCTGACGCTTGTTGAGGAGAGGTCGCCTGATTAGCAATTTCAGCAGGATCAAGCGGTTTGTTTAACTCTTGCTGAACGAGGTGACGAACGTGCTCATCTGCGCCCATATCCGCGAGAGCTTGTTCAATGCGCGCCATTTCCTCTTCATCAACGTGACCATCAGCTTTTGCAGCTCCAATCATTGCTTTTAAAATTAAGACACTGTGTTTACTGTCATCGGGGTCAAAGGTTTCTTGAACACCTTGACCGGATTGCTTGGCTTGCCAGTCGTTATACACTTTGTAGGCCAAGGCTCCAAGCGCAGCTGCTCCACCGACTTTTAATGCGCTTGACGCTACTTTTTTAGTCATTTTTTTACTTTTCTTTGAGCCCATCAGCATACCGATGAGGCCTCCGCCTACAGCACCTGCTCCTAGCGTTTTTAGGCTACTTGAATTTGATGAGGATTTGATGTTGTTGGTTTGTTTGCCCAATGCATCTGCACCTTGCTTAAGTAAGTCTGATTTGAGTGCTTGGTTTAGAAGACTTTTTAAATCCATAACTGACCTCCTTTAGATGATGAAATCAGTTTAATAGCAAGAAGCTGAACCAAAGATTAACAAAGTGAATAGTTCGAAAAAGGTGGAGGGAGGATGTTGAGCTGTAATAAAAAAGGGCTGACCGAAGCCAACCCTTTTTAACTATTTGAAATTACTTCAAATGAGAACTCGTCGAGTGCTTACTTTAGTTGAGCTTTTACGTGCTCAACAATGTCAGTCATTGCGACTGCTGTTTTCTCACCAGTAGCACGGTTCTTGTATTCGAAGTTGCCTTCTTTCATTGAGCGGTCACCGATAATAATGGTATGCGGTACACCAATAAGCTCCATGTCAGAGAACATTACGCCTGGGCGTTCTTTACGGTCGTCAAATAGCACTTCGATGCCCATTGCCGTTAGCTCAGCGTACAATTTCTCAGCGGCTTCTTTCACTTCTTCTGACTTGTGCATGTTCATTGGAACGATCGCTACCTGGAATGGTGCGATTGCATCTGGCCAGATGATGCCGTATTTGTCGTGGTTTTGTTCAATAGCAGCTGCTACTACGCGAGTGATACCGATACCGTAACAACCCATTTCTAGGATGACGTTCTTACCATCAGGACCCAGTACACCACAGTTCATCGCTGCGGAGTAAGCGTTACCTAGTTGGAAGATATGGCCAACTTCGATACCACGCTTAAGCTGGATAATGCCCTTGCCACATGGGCTTGGGTCACCTTCCACAACGTTACGTAGGTCTTCAACTTGACCAAGCTCTACATCACGACCCCAGTTAATACCGAAGTAGTGTTTGCCATCGATGTTCGCGCCCGCACCGAAGTCGTTCATTACCGCAACGCTGCGGTCAACAATGAACGGCAGTTTAAGGCCAACAGGGCCTAGTGAACCAGGGCCTGCACCGATAAGCTCACGAATTTCTTCTTCAGATGCCATTTCCAGTGGAGCTGCAACCTGAGGAAGGTTTTCTGCTTTCACTTCGTTCAGTTCATGATCACCACGAATAATAAGCGCGATGATTGGCGCATCAACTTCGTCAGATGCTTTCACAAACAGTGTTTTCACTGTTTTTTCAATTGGTAGTTCGAACTGCTCAACCAATTCAGCGATTGTTTTCGCGTTTGGCGTATCAACCAACGTCATTTCTTGTGTTGGTGCCGCAGCCTCAGAGGCTGGAGCTAGTGCTTCTGCTTTTTCAATGTTTGCCGCGTAATCTGACTCGCTAGAAAATGCGATGATATCTTCGCCGCTTTCAGCCAGTACGTGGAACTCTTGAGAGCCGCTACCACCGATAGCACCGCTATCTGCAAGTACAGGACGGTAATCCAGACCCATGCGATCGAATGCTTTACAGTAAGCATCGTGCATTGCGTCGTATGACTTTTGTAGGCCGTCTTTATCAATGTCAAAGCTGTACGCATCCATCATTGAGAATTCACGTGAACGCATTACACCGAAGCGTGGACGACGTTCGTCACGAAATTTAGTTTGGATTTGGTACAGGTTTAGCGGAAGCTGTTTGTAAGAGCTCACTTCATTGCGAACAAGGCTAGTGATCACTTCTTCAGCGGTTGGGCTAAGTACAAACGGACGAACATGACGGTCAGTAAAGCGAAGTAGCTCAGGGCCCATCTTTTCGCTGCGGCCTGTCTCTTCCCATAGTTCAAACGGCTGAACAACGGGCATCAAAGTTTCGACTGCGCCTGCATTGTCGATTTCTTGACGAACGATGTTTTCGACTTTACGCAGTACACGTAGACCAGTAGGTAGCCAGGTGTATAAACCTGAAGCCAGCTTACGGATCATACCTGCACGTAACATGAGCTGGTGGCTCACTACTTCTGCGTCGTTTGGAGTCTCCTTCAGAGTAGAAAGAAGATAATTACTGGTACGCATTAAATTTATCCGTTTATTTAAGTTAGATACTCAAGCTTGAATAAGCAGGAGTATGGGAGTTCCCTAAAGGGAAATTTGTTAGCCGTCTATAATATCAGCCAATTGCGTTTGTCAAAAGCTTTCAATAGCGGTAACCGTTATTAAGTTGCTTGTTGCTGTGAACTTTACGTTCAAGTCGAACAAATTTACCGCATATTCTTTGTCGTCCGGCTTGTTTTTCTTATATGCAGGGCGAGGATCTTGTGCCAGAACTTGTTCAATGACTGATCTTACATAGTCAGTATCGGATCGATTTTCTATCGTTGCTAATGCTTGAGCAGAAAAGGTGACTTGTGACTTTTCTGGCTCTTGGTCTGCGTATCCGCCTTGTGCTTCCGAAATAGAATCCGAATAGGGGATATAAGGCTTAATATCCACAATCGGTGTCCCATCCACGAGATCTACACTGCCTAAATCAAGATAGATTTGATCGCCTTGCTTAGTGACTCCTTTCACTTCAACGGCTGACATTCCGATTCCGTTTGGACGGAAAGTCGAGCGCGAGGCAAAGACACCAATTCGTTCATTGCCGCCTAATCGTGGCGGACGTACAGTTGGTTTCCAACCAGCTTCCAGGTTCTGATCAAATAGAAACAACAACCAAACGTGAGAGAACTGTTCTAGCCCACGCACTGCTTCAGGGCTATTTGCTGCACCTAACAGTTTTACGCGTGCTTTAGCCTCTGGTACTAAGCGTGGTTGGCGCGGAACTGCAAACTTTTCTTTGTACGGTGTCTCAATGACGCCGATGGGTTCGATGGAATACATGATGGACATCTTTAAGAATTCATTGAGATGAAAAGTATCACAAATTTCTCTTGCTTTTCTTGTTGATAATGATTATTAATTAAAATGTTATAACATAACAATTTAATTGAAAGGAAAAGTATTATGAAACCAGGAATCCACCCTGAATATCGTCCTGTGGTGTTCCACGACACCAGTGTAGATAAGTACTTTGTCGTTGGTTCTACGTTGAAAACGGAGAGAACCATCGAATGGAAAGATGGCAAAACTTACCCTTACTTTACGTTAGATGTGTCGTCAGCTTCTCACCCGTACTACACCGGTAAACAGCGCGTTGTACAAACCGAAGGTCGCATTGCGAACTTCAACCGTCGTTTTGGTCAATTTAAGAGCGAAAAGGAATAAATCATGAAGGTAGTAAAATCATTAAAAAGTGCAAAAAGTCGTCATCCGGATTGTCAGATTGTAAAACGGAGAGGGCGTCTTTATGTCATTTGTAAAACGAACCCGAGATTCAAAGCTGTGCAAAAGTAATCAACCTGCATATATCTAACTTATGGTTTTGTTTAATTGATAATGTTGAGTTAATTATTTTACATGGATGAAATATCTACATTTTTATTCAATGTTGGTTATAAATGCCTCTGTTCGTCACAGTTTGTAACATTTAGGGCTTTTATTTGACCTTCTACTCAAGTACCCTTCGCACGCTTTTTGACATTTTTGTCACATTTGCATAGGAATAAAAACAAGGAGGGAACAGATGAGTTCATCTGATTCAATTAAACAAAACTCGCCTAAGAAGCCGCTGTTTACGCGCTTTTTGGATACTGTCGAATATTTGGGGAACTTATTACCCCACCCGATCACACTATTTGCCATTTTCTGTTTAGCCATTCTGGTGATGTCGGGTATTGCAGGATACTTCGAAGTTTCCGTAGTTGACCCTCGTCCTGAGGGTGCAAAAGGTCGTGCCGCGGATGGCATGATTCATGTCGTTAGCTTGCTTAACGCTGATGGCCTTGAACTAATCGTTACCAATCTAGTGAAAAACTTTGTCGGCTTTGCACCTTTGGGTACGGTATTGGTTGCGATGTTGGGTGTTGCTATTGCTGAATACTCAGGCTTGCTATCTGCAGCAATGCGTGGCTTAGTCATGGGTGCATCTCAACGCATGGTAACAGTTACGGTCGTTTTCGCGGGTATCATTTCAAATACGGCATCAGAGCTTGGCTATGTGGTACTTATTCCACTGGCTGCAATGCTGTTCCATTCTTTAGGTCGTCACCCACTTGCCGGTCTTGCTGCGGCGTTCGCTGGTGTATCTGGTGGTTACTCAGCAAACCTACTTATTGGTACGGTTGACCCGCTGTTGTCAGGCATTACTGAAACGGCGGCGCAAATGATCGACCCAACTTACACTGTTGGTCCAGAAGTTAACTGGTACTTCATGTTTGTGTCGACATTCTTCATTGCAATCACAGGTGCGTTTGTTACTGAAAAAATTGTTGAGCCAAAGCTTGGCAAATACAGTGAAGAAGAAGCCTCAGAAGATTTGTCGAACGACAAAATGGGTGGCTTAACAGACATTGAGAAGAAAGGCCTAAAACTAGCAGGTGTTGCTGTACTGGTTGTTTCAGCGCTGCTTGCTTGGACGGTTGTTCCAGAAGACGGCATCCTACGTTCTGATGCAGGTACAATTGCAGGTTCACCATTCCTGAAAAGTATCGTGGCATTCATCTTTGTGTTCTTTGCTATTCCAGGCTTTGTGTTTGGTAAAGTTGTGGGCACGATGAAGACGGATCGCGATGTAATTGATGCAATGGCGAAATCTATGTCTTCTATGGGCATGTACATTGTATTAGTTTTCTTTGCGGCTCAGTTCGTTGCTTTCTTTAAATGGACTAACTTCGGTCAGGTATTCGCGGTTGCTGGCGCTAGCTTCCTGCAAGAAATTGGCTTAACTGGCCCAATGTTGTTCTTTGCCTTCATCCTGATGTGTGGCTTTATTAACCTAATGATTGGTTCGGCATCGGCACAGTGGGCAGTAACGGCTCCGATTTTTGTTCCTATGTTGATGCTTGTTGGTTATGCACCGGAAACGATTCAGGCTGCTTACCGAATTGGTGACTCGACGACAAACATCATTACTCCAATGATGAGCTACTTTGGTTTGATTCTTGCCGTAGCGACTCGTTACATGAAGAACTTAGGTATCGGTACGCTGATCGCGACCATGCTACCTTACTCAATCTGCTTCATTGTAGGTTGGAGTGTGCTGTTCTACCTATGGGTATTCGTATTTGGTTTACCAGTAGGCCCTGGCGCAGCAACATACTACACACCGTAGAAAACGGTTACCTCACACAGCTCTATTATAAAAAGCCTGCGAACGTCGCAGGCTTTTTTATCGATTGAGACTGTGTACGCAGGCTTACCTGATTATAGATGTCGGTTTATAGCTGAAAACGCATCAACAAAGGGCGATAAAAGTGCTGAGTGAACCAGCATAAGCTTTTCCAAATTATGCGTTTGTACCAAGGTAAGTGCGCAATATAAACATAGCTAAATTCAATTTCTGGCCGGGCTTTTCTGTTGCGTTTAAAAGCCGGAGCACCTGAGCTCATATTAAAACGACGCTGGAATATCATTGCGTGGCGGATGGTATAGGCCGATATTCGACGATACAATGCGAGGCGTTGTGGCTTATTGGTATCGTAGCCAAAAATTGGGCAAGTCATATCATTATCAATTTCTACAATGCCTAACGTAGCCAGCATCTCTTCTTGATAAAACAGTCCCACTAACTTTACTAATTTGTTCTGGCTCGCCTGTTTTAAATATTGGGTTGAAAACTGGATGTTATTGAGGCTGTATTTATCAAGGTAAAGCATGTCATATAACTCTTTGGCACGCTGAAACTCTTCATCAGTGGTCAGTGGCCTAAACTGCCAATCTTTATCATTAAGCAGTTTGAAGTCTTTCGTTAAATCTCGGTTGAAGCTGAACGCTTGCCAATCATCAAGTAGATACACTTGTCGTGTTACCAAGCTTTGCCATTGCTGCTGCTCTAATCGCTGAATAAAGCGTGATTGTTGACGTTGGTTAATGGAGCGAAGCACCAAGGGAAAGGTGGGGTATTGATCGAGTGCGACGCGACGCAGTTCATCGAGATTTAAGGCTGCCCATTGTTCGCTATACATATTGGTGGACAAGCACTGATTGTTGAGCGTTTGGACTTGATCCAATCCAGCCAATGATAAGATTGGTTTAGTCATATTAATAAGTAACTTACATACCCATCGAACAGCCACATTTTTGACTTTGTGAAGCTCTTCTTCGGCGTAGCCACTAAGCAGTGTCATAGGGGAGACTGCATAACAGTTGTTTGGTATTTTTGGTGTTACGGAGTAAGGAATGGCAACATCATCGATATAGTAGCAACCAAAGCTTGCTGTGCATTCATCAATAGGATTTGACTGCATAAGAGTGATAAAGGTTTGATGCCATTCTTGAGAGGAAAGTGTCATGAGTTCAATGCCTCTCCATTCCACTCAATATCAACGGTAGAAGCGTCGCTCCACTTCGTCTTGTTCTGCCTAGCTAACCGGAGTAATTCAAACATACTCCGGATTTGGCTCCCGACCGGTAAGTTATGCTGTTGCATCACATTCACTCCAGACCACCAATCTTGCCAAGTTCGAGCCTTGAACAGGGATAACCCGCCTTCAGCGATGAGTGTTATTGGACCTAAATGATGCAATCGCTGCTTGGAAGGACTGGTAAACTCCATATTAGGAAGCAGTTGGTTGCATCGAGACGAGAGTAGGTGCAAACCACTGGTGGCTCTTGGGTTACATTCAATCACGTAGAGTTCATCTTGTGATTTGATGAAGTCAAACGACACTTGCCCATGATAAGTATGACGTTTACCAAAAGCTGCGATAAATCTATCTAGTCGTTCGCACGAGATCGGCTGAAAAGCACTGGCGGCCGAGCCGTTTACACAGTATTTCGGCACATAAGCTTGGTGTGCTTTAAGGTCACCATGTTCAAAAATGGCATAGTTACACACCGGAGTCCCATGGATTTTTTGTTGCTGAACCCAAGGGAAAAGGGGCGATATCGTGGCGGCAGAAATAGACTGAGTCGTCACATCTCTTATGACTTGCCCGCCAAACCGAGAGTAAACGGGCTTTAGAACGGTTCTCTTATTAATTTCAATCTCACTTTTATCAGCGACCAAACGAGTTTTTGGAAGTGTGATTTCTGGCAAACCTTGAAGCTGTTCAAAGACGGTCAACTTGTTGTGCAGGGCATTGAGTAGTCCCACATTGGGCAGAAAAAAATCTACTTCTGGGCATTGTTTGGCAACATGAGCCAAGTAATAAACTTCTTCACAAGTGGGTATCACTATATCAATACGCATCTGAGTAATGATTTTTAGGATCTGCTGTTGATAGGTGGGAAACGTAAATCGAGGTGAAGCGGTGGGTATATAAGACTCGATACCTCGCAAAAATGATCCCAGAGGCTTTTTTAGCGAATCGGTGAGAATTACTTCATGCTCATGATGCATACACATGGTTGCCCACTCTAGTGCAACTGGTGCTCGGGCTCCGGTGATTAAGACCCGCATATGTTCACCACACGTCGTTGTTTATTCATTGGCGTCCAAATAGGCGCAGGGCGGTAACTAAATCTGACAGGATCAAGCCGCAATTGGTCAAACAACTTTATCAAGGCTTGATGTATAACCCGATGGTGGTGAAAATCCGCTTCAATTTGAATGGCTTGTGACCCTGTTTGGGTGATTCGGTAATCCACGCGACTTTGGGCGGATAGTGTTATAGCGCGGTAGATGAGATCTGGTAACACCGTCACTGGGACCTGGTTTGCGTTTAGCGTGAGGCGATCACCACATCGTCCGGCAATCGTGCCAAGAGGTTCAAATACGCCATTATCCTGTTTATTCTCAATAATATCGTCGAGCTGATAACGAATAATGGGCTGAGTTTTACGACGAAAATCGGTGATAATTGGGCTGTAATGAGTACGTTCGGTATTCAGCCAATGTTTTTCGATGTAAATAACATCCTGATTCCAGCGCATTTGTCCATGCTGATCAGTACATGCAAGAAAACCTTCGGTACATTGATAGACTTCATGGAGTTCGCTGTCGAACCGTTGAGAAATAAAGTGACGGTCACTCTCAGTTAGGACTTCTGCACCAGAAATGATCCGCTGTGGTTGAATTTCGGGTTGACCAAATTGACCGCTGAACTGGGCGCAGAGCTGAAGAGCTTGCGCACTACCAACCAAAAGCGTGGGTTGGAACTCATCCAACTCTTTTATCCATTCTTGGTAAGGTTTAGTTAAATCCGCATAAAAGAATGTGACAGGGCCTTTCGCGACGGATTTATACAGTGGGCTGTTGGCGCGCAAGGCTAGCGCAATTCGGTGCTTTTGCCATAGGTTGGGCAACAGGCGAGCCAATATATTGCCAGCCCACAGTTGCGTTTCCTGTTTGTCAGCAAGAAACAACCCGCGCATGCCTGATGTGCCCGAAGAAAGCCCAACAGTAACATCGCCAACTTTCGAAGCGGCGAAGTTGCGTGACTGTTCTGCTTCGAGTGCTTGTTGCATTAGCTGTTCAGCATCTAAGCCTTTCGTATTCAACTCCGAGAGGTTCTCCATCATGGTTTGCTTATTCATGATAGGGAAATCACTAAGTACTGCACCTTGAAGTGAGCGGTAATACGGTGAATGACAGCATACCCAATCTAGGTGTTGCGTTAAATGTCGTTGCTGCCAAGCTTCGACTTGTTCCCTTGAACCGAAAGGGCGGTAGCGGGTTCGCCAGAATTCTGAGATAAGCGTTATCACTTCATCCACCCTTCTTTGATTAGCTGCTGGATAGTTTCCTGACAATGTGAAGGCACGAAGCGAACAAAGTGGTGGGTTTGTTGGTAGCAACTTCTCAACTCGGAGAGGGTGTTTTTATAGGCCTTTGTGTCATCGCAAAGCATGTTAGCCAGCCAATGCTGATCGATATTTTCACTCAAGCTCTCAATTAACCAACATGCATCGGCGAGTAAGAACATCCAATCTCGTTCTCTCTTAACTAATAGGCCCACTTGACCCGCAGCATGGCCTGGCAAGCTAACCATATAAATGAATCCGTCGTCGAACATGTCTTTACAGAGCAAATTAACACCTTGGCACTGAGGAAGAATTTGGCTGATTGGTACAGAAAAGTCACTATGAATGAATAAGTTAGATTCAAGTTGTGGAGGAAGTAGAGCTTTTAGGTATCCTTTTCTTACGCCTCCAATTCGACCACTTTTAGTAATTGCATCCACCCCTTTTTGTTGGCAATGCAATTGAGAGTGGGAAAACTCAGACACGGCAGCAATGTGATCAGCATGGAAGTGGGAGAGTACTAAGTGTTCAATATCATGAGGTTTGAGACTTTCTTTTGCTAACTGCGCAACAATTCCGTGTTCTTTTTTATAGCGACAAGGTGTTGTCCAAGCATAAAAACGTTCAGGGAAGGGACGAGTCGCGCTAAAAAAATGCTCGTGATATCCCGTGTCAAACAGGATGTTGCCTTGTGTTGGGTGCTGAATTAACGCAACGGCTGCCGGAAATGCTCTAGGCTTGATACCAGAACCTGGTTTGACAACAAAGCCTGGGTGTACGCAGTGTCCAGCCTCAAAGATTTTTATTTTTAGACCAGTTTGCATACTGCTGTATTCCTTCTTGAATTGAAAAAAGCGGTTGGTAATTCAGTGTTTGTTTAGCCTTGCTGATATCCAGAGTTTGATGATAGTTAAACAATCCTGCGCTGTATGAGGTGAGCCTTGGTTCTGGCTGATGTGGTAAGTGCCTTCGTATTTGCTCACTGAGCTTTAATAATGGTGATACAACGCCATATGGTAATGATTGTAACGTTACTTTTAGGTTTAACCCCTCACATAAAGCTTGCAGAACAGTCTCAATTGGCATTGGTTCGTTGTTGGAAATGTTGAACACATCACCATGCTGAAGTCGGTCTGCCTGAGTGCAAGCGAGCATCGCTGCATGGGCAACGTTGTCGACATAGGTCAGATCAACCACAGGATTTCTACCTGATGGCAGAAGCAGAGTGTTGTTTTTTATCGCCTTAAGCACTCTTGGGATAATCGCGCGATCATTGGGTCCAAAAATGCCACGCGGCCTTAAAATGATCGCTTTACTTCGGCCTTTTACGGCTTCAATTTCCGATAGGTATTTTGTGTGTGCATAATCATTACACCAGTATGAAGCTATGGCGTCGGTTTCTCGAATATTCCAACGGTCTTGATGGTCAAAGTAGACGCTGGTGGAGGAAATATGGATAAAACGCGAGATTTGATGGGTATTAGCCGCATTGACGAGGTTTTTGGTGGCATCTACATTGGCTTGATAAAACGCCTGCCACTTTCCCCATGGGCTTGAGAGAGCGGCACAATGGATGATTGCATCCATACCTTGGCATACCGCATGAACTGCTGAGTGGTCTCTTAAATCGACTATATGTGGGATAACATCGAATTGCTCGGCGAGTTGTTTAGCGATGACTGTGTTTCGTGCTGTAAAATGCAGTTCATGCTGCTGGTGAAACATTCTCAGAATTGCGCTACCCAACATCCCGCTGCCACCAGTGACCAATATCTTCATAGTTTTAGCACTCCCATCCCTAGTGACAACCCTGCGGCGGTGCCAGCTAATAACACATGTTTTCCTGCGGTTTCTGGCTGATTACGCAGCCAGTGTAAGTTAATTGGGAGTGAGGCGGCGACTTGGTTTCCCAAAGTCGAAAAGTGATTAACGGTTTTCTCTGTTGGTAGCCCGGTGAGTGAAGGCAGTTTTTTTAATCCATGCGCGCTGGCTTGATGAGGAAGAAAATAATCAATATCGCTGAGTGTTACCGGAGAGGCGTCAAACCCTTTTTTTAGAAACGCTGGTAAGGCTTTACGCACATGTTTAAAGAGTGCTTTGCCCTCCATCTCAAACTGGCAACTTTTTAAATAGGCTTGATGCTCGGAGGTATGCGGATTGATATGACTACCTCCGCCCTTAATTTGACAAAATGAATACCCGGTATGATGCGTTTCAAAGTGACTGGTGAGCAATCCATCATCGTTGCGTTCTTCGAGCAAAAATGCGGCGGCACCGTCTGCGAATAGCGTTGCAACTTCTGGTTTGAGCGTAAAATTTCGATTCAGTGTGATGCCAGTGGCGAGTTCGCTGGTGACAATAAGAATCCGACGGTATCGTTTTGCTAAGAATAGACTCTGAGCAAGATCAAGCGCAGAGAGAAAGGATAAACAGGTGCTGTTCAAATCAAAGCTTTCTAGCCATGTTGGAGCGTCTAACGCGGCGAGAACCGCTGAGGCGTCGTAGGGTAGAGACTGGTGGTGTGTGCCGCTAGCGTAGATAAGAAGATCAACGGAGCTTAAGGTATGTGTGTTTCCTAAACACTGCTCTATTGCCTGCACTGCCATGTAAATAGCGGTCTCTTTTGTATTGGCTACATGACGATATTCAACGTCGAATTTATTTCGGCAGGTCCCTGGCGCTAATTTTAGTAAGCGATCCATCTCTCGAGCAGACCATTGATTCGTTGGCAGGTAGCTTCCACTGGAAACGATGTTAAAGCCCATTATTCTCTATACACTTATTAAAAACGTCGTTCAAAATAAACCACGTTGCATATTGAAGCTATGGCGAGCAAGATGAAAAATAAACAGAACAAAACAAATGGGAGTAAGAGCACGCTTTGGGTGCAATGCTGAGAATGAGTTTTCAGGAATGAGCCAGGCTTTGATATGCTGGCTCAATATGAATAGAGTGAGGGTTACTTCTTAAATTTCGCCAAAATACGATCCAAATGGTTTGCAAATTCGCGTCGATCGGTTTGAGAAAGCGCGGCGGGCCCACCTGTCTGAATTCCGCTTGAACGCATGGTTTCCATAAAGTCGCGGATATTTAGGCGAGCTTTGATGGTGTCTTTTGTATAGAGCTCGCCACGAGAACTGAGGGCTTGAGCGCCTTTAGAGATAACCTCATCTGCAAGCGGAATATCTGACGTGATCACCAAGTCGTTGGCTTCCACACGCTTGACGATTTCGTTGTCTGCGATGTCAAATCCCGCAGGGACTTGCAGCGAGTGGATGTTGTCTCTTTTCGGCACAGGGACAACGTGGTTAGCGACAAACGTACATTCAATCCCCGTACGCTCGGCGGCACGCACAATGGTTTCGCGAATAACTTTCGGACACGCGTCTGCATCTACCCATAACTTCATGATGATTTCTCACTGAGTTTCGCTTCTAACTCTTCAATACGAATGGCTAGCATTTTTACGGTGCGCTCTAGGGCTTCAAGACGATCATTATCGGTGTGGTGTTGTGCTGCGATTTCAACCTTGGGTACGCGTTGAGCACTCTTCCAACTTTTTATTGCGGTGATTAATGCTGGCATTGGAACTGGCGTTTTCAAGCGTGCTTTCACTAACGCTACGGTTGGCTCTTTTCCTTGTTGTTGCAACTGTTCCATTGCCGCTTCTAATTCTTTAGTAACGTCTTGAGTTAACATTTTTAATCCTTAACAACGATATATCTATCATCATACGTTGAGTGCGCTAATTTGGCGAATGGCATTTTGGAGAGTGTAGTGTGAGAGATCTCTTACATAGGTTGTGAGAGAAAACGATTTCGTAAGCGGAAAAAGAGAAGCTGAAGAGCTTAAGTTTCTGATAAATAATGATTTAACAACTTATTAACCAATGTGAGAGCCAAATATTTATCTTAGATAGATTGTCTATTTTTGGAAAAGGCGTAAATTGAGAGTTGTCAGCAGGAAGCAGACATGGAACAGGAAAGCACCAAGGATTTGGTTATCGTCAGGAAGACGATTTGGTTGGTCAGGATGATTAATCAAGCATGGAGCGTAGGACATTGTAAGGATACTATCATCAATAGGATGTTGATGACTAAGGATAGACAATGGACCCCTCTAGGATTGAGGTTATGGACAGCATCAGGAAGATGCAAGGGACACCGCTCAAGGAACAAGTGACGTGTGCTAACGAGGAATGTTAGCAGTCAGGATGATAAGGACACCGCTAGGACGGCGACGTAAGGAATAAGCTGACGGAATCAGCCACTATTATGGATGATGCATGGAGCACTTTTAGTAGCCGGACTGCTGCGAGTAAGACCATGACCCCGATACTTATGTGTCGGGGTCTTTCTTATATAAAAACGATATCCAGTGTTCTCATTGAATTAAGCATCTCGATGTTATTTGGGGATATCAATATCACAAAATATATAAATTCCTAATAACACTTAATAAAAAACAACTCAGATCAATATCCTTTCCAACCAGTTGGTTTAACTTTCGGCTTCTCTACAAGGTGTTATGCCCGCAATCATTGAGCATGTTCAGCTCATCGAGTTTGTGATCTGCGGATAGATTAAGTTTGTTGTAATCAAGGAACAGATGTGGCCATAGTAACCAGAAGAATGCTTCTTCTACCCTACAATGAGTCGTTGCAACTAGAATTCGTCATGCTGAATTGCTGTGCGAAAAACCGTGCTGAATTGAATGGTCCGTATACAGTTGCGTCTGCCAAACAGATGTTTGAGAAAATACTGGATGATGAGAACATTTATAGTATGGCAGTGCTAGAGAGCACCAGTCGTGACTATATGGGGCACGTGTTCATTGCTAATCTCGATTCCGAACCTGAATTAGGGTTTATTTTTGATAAATCATATTGGGGTAAAGGGTTAGCAACAGAAGCACTAAAAGCATTTTTCCCCAAAGCGTGCCATGAATTGGGCTTGAATAAGGTGAAAGCTAACGTGAATAGCAATCATCAAGCTTCTATGGCAGTACTGAAAAAGCTGGGATTTGTTGAAACAAAAGAAAGTAAGGATATATATGGTCCTTACTTTGAAATGGAATTTACAAGCGATGCGGTGGTAGGTGAAAGTTCTGCGGCCTGAAACCGACCATGGTTAACTCTCCTTGGTAGCAATCGTCACCAAGAGATGAAAACTCAAATTGATACACCGTATGCCAACGCCAGACTCCGTCTGGCGTTTTTAGTTTATGGGCACCAAAGGCGATGCTGATTAATTGGAGATCCAATTGCTCACATTTACGCGTGATGGCCGCTTTTGCGAGTTCGGCTTGGCGACGCTGTTGCCAAAACAGGTAACAGAAAAAGCAGAGCCCTAAAATTGCTAAAAGATCACCAATCATTCCTGAACCTTTCTTAGCTTTTTGTTGTTTGTTGTAAGCTTACTAGCGCATTTGCTAGTTCCTCTGATGGGTTTGAATGCAGTAAAGGCAATAACACCATTCTTAACTCTGGCAGCATCACTAAATCGGCAAATAACTGATTAAATAGGGCTTGATTACCGGTTTGAGCTAAACGCAGCAAAAACTGTTCTGCTACCTTTTCATTGGCGAGTAAGTGCCAAGCGCGACCCGCCACACCAATCAATACCTCCTGATGGCTTAAACGAGGGCTATGCAATATCGCATCTAATACTGGAGAGGCGACTTCTGTTGGTGCACCAGCAAGGGCTCGGATAAGTGCTGAAAGTAGGAAGAGATCAGGTTCGCTACTTGCGATTTCTTGCTGTGCCTTTTCCGCGATACGTCCTGCTAAACGCTCTTGAAGCTCTACGTGCTCAAGCGCACCTAATAGGGCATAAAGTGGCTCATTTGGTAGGTGGTTCAACGCTTTGCGTATCATTACCCCGTTTTGCTCTTTGTCCAGGCGAGCGGCTATGTCTGTGATACCTTGCAGACCTACAGTTTGCCAATTATCCCAGCCTAAACCTCCAGAGAAGTAATGCTGGGTATGCTCGTAATATTGGCTGGTAGGAAGATTGAGGTTTGCGCGGACCTGGCTATGAAACACGGCCATTTTATCTTCGGAAGGTTTGAAAGTGTATGGGTTGTTAGACAGCTTTTGTTGTTGCTCTTCAGTGATATCATCATTGAGGCGTGTTCCCATAGCCTCCACGACGTATTTAATGAAATTGCCGATATCCGCTTGCTTTAACAAACCGCGCTCGTCCAATTCAAACTTTAGAAACCAAATCCAAGGTTGCTTTTGTTCATTCCAATAAGCGATGGCAAGGTGTGCTTTACGCTGCATTGGAAATGGGTAAGGTGCTTGACCTTTTTCTACATCGGTAAACTCTTTCTTAGCGATGGTTTTGATACGGCGACCAAGATCGAAGATTTGATAATCACAGTGGCTGTTGTTCAACAGTTGAGTGAGGGTTTGAATGTTTTCCATTAAATACGACGTCCTAACGTTCTTTTCACAAGAAATGGTATCATTCTCGGCTAATTCAAGGTTCGAGATAGAATTAATGGTAACAAATACTCAATTGGTCGACTTACTTCACCAACTTGAAACGCAGCTTAGAGAGCATAAATTGTGGCAATACACTATGCCTTCAGAGCAAGCCTTACAAAGTGCGGAGCCATTTGCGATTGATACATTGCATCCTCATGAGTGGTTGCAGTGGATTTTTATAGCCAGAATGCACGCACTAGTGAAAAATAACCAACCACTGCCAAGAGGGTTTTCTCTCGAGCCCTATTTTTCAGAAGCGTGGAAGCAGGAACCGCAGTTCGCCGAGCTGCTCGTTACAATCCGAACCATTGACGAACTGTGTAAGTAAACGAATGCTAGAACAAGAACTAACGCGATCTTCAGAACCAGTTGAGCTGGAGATCGTTTATCAGGATGAATATTTTGTAGCGGTCAACAAGCCTGCAGGCATGTTAGTGCATCGCAGTTGGTTAGATAAACACGAAACTCAGTTTGTCATGCAAACTTTGCGCGACCAAATTGGTCAGCATGTGTTCCCATTGCATCGTCTGGATCGCCCAACATCTGGTGTGCTCGTGTTTGCGTTGTCGAGTGAAGTCGCATCACAAGTCATGCCGATGTTTGCTGAACATAAAATGGAAAAGACATACCACGCAATAGTACGCGGTTGGATTGAGGAAGAGGGCGTCTTGGATTACGCGCTCAAAGTCGAGTTAGACAGGATTGCTGATAAGTTCGCTTCACAAGAAAAAGAAGCGCAAGAAGCGGTGACGGAATATAAGCCGTTGGCTAAAGTGGAAGTTCCCTATTCGACGGGTAAATTTCCTACAACGCGTTATTGCTTAGTTGAGATGAAACCTAAAACGGGGCGTAAGCACCAACTTCGTCGTCATATGGCACATCTACGCCATCCGATCGTGGGTGATACAACGCACGGGGATGGAAAGCACAACAAGCTGTATCGCACAGAGTTTGAATCTCATCGTCTGCTACTGCATGCTTCAGAGTTACGGTTCATCCATCCATTTACCGATCAAGAGATTGTTATGACGGCTAATCTTGATGAAACTTGGCAGCAATTGTTTACTCGATTTGAGTGGGATGAATCGATGATCAACCGATAATCGGCGCAGTTAGATCTAGATAATGATTGGGTACAAATAAAAAGGGTTAGCATCAATGCTAACCCTTTTTTAATATTTAAGACTTAACGTTTACTTTAGTTTTGCGAGATCCGCTTCGATCTCTGCGATCTTGCTCGAAACGACTTTTTCTAAATGACGAAGGTCTGAAAGAATTTTCTCTTTTACATCAACCTCAGGTTGTTTCGTTGGCTTAGTGATTTTATTCAGCTCATCAATGACTAATGTGAGGTTACGGTTGATTTCCGTTACTTCTTTATATTTGTGACTGCCACTATCAACAAGAACATTTTTGATTTGGCGTGGGTATTTGAATTTAACGCTTTTAGCGAATAGTTCGCCTTTTTGCTTGTGGAAATAGATCTTGAGTACGTCTTTGTGTGCTTCTTGGCGTAGGGAATAACGTTCAATCTGCTTAGGGTCGTGAATACCCAAACCAGTGAGGTGGGGATACATAGGCTACCTCTATTACATCGAATTGATATTGATATAACTGTAGCAGCCTATGTATGAGCTAGATAGCTGATATTTAGCCAAAATGCTTAACTTGTGGGCAAGATCGCTCTCGCCCTGAACCGAAAAGATTGGCAGGTTTGATCTAAGCTGCGACCTCATCAGATAACTTTTCGATCAATCTCTCTCTTAGCTCATCTTGCTGTTCTTCACTTAACCTTCCCCCTGCATCACTGGTTAAAATAAACAAGTCTTCTGCTCGCTCACCAATGGTGGTGATTTTAGCACCGTGAAGGTTGATGTTTAAATCAGCAAACGTACGGCCTACTTTGGCCAACAGCCCCGGTGTGTCTAGCGCGACAAACTCCATTAAAGTGTGTTTTTTACCTTTGGTTGGTAAGAAGTCGACTTTGGTTTTCACGTTAAAGTGCTGAAGTTTGTTCGGAGTACGGCGCGTTTTAATCTTGGTTGGTCGGCCCGCCTCCAGTACATGGGTGAGGTGTTTAATCACCGCCGCGTGACGAGACTCATCGATCGCTTCGCCATGTTGATCGAGTACCATAAAGGTATCAATCACGTGCCCATCTTTGCTGGTCATGATTTGCGCGTCGTGTACATTAAAATTACGCCTATCTAACTCCGCCACGACCGTCGCAAATAAAGCAGGCTGGTCTTTCGTATATACAAACACCTCAGTGCCCCCACGAGTGGCTTTTTTACTGATCAATACCAAAGGCTTAGTCGGATCTTCCATGCGAAGTAAGTGTTCACAGTGCCACGCGATTTGCGTATGAGTATGACGAAGGAAGTAGTCAGCTTTAAAGCGTTGCCACAATACTTCAATTTCGCGCGCGGCAAACCCCTCTTTGCGCAGCATTGCGGAGGCCATTTGTTGATTGTGGCGAATTCGCTCACGCACATCGACAGGGTTCTCTAGGCCTCTACGTAAAGCACGTTGTGTGGAGTAATACAGCTCCGCAAGTAAAGTTCGTTTCCAAGCATTCCAAAGTTCTGGGTTGGTTGCACAAATATCTGCAACTGTCAGGCATACAAGATAATCGAGAGATTCTTCGTCTCTGACTTTTTTGGCAAATTCGGTAATGACATCAGGATCATAAATGTCTCGGCGCTGTGCGGTGACAGACATTAATAGATGATGTCTTACCAACCAAGCGACAAGTTTGGCTTCGGGCTTCGATAAGCCATGCTCAATGCAGAAGTCGTACGCTTCTCCTTCACCGATAATTGAGTGATCGCCGCCACGACCTTTCCCGATATCGTGGAAAATAGCGGCAATAATCAGCAGCTCTTTCTTTTGCATTCGAGGGTAGACGTCACAGCAAATTGGGTGCTTCGCATGATTTTCTGGGTCACTAAAAGTGTTGATGTGTTTAAGTAAGCGAATACTGTGTTCATCAACTGTGTAGGCATGGAATAAGTCAAACTGCATTTGACCAACAATCTGACTCCATTGCGGTAAATAGGCCGCCATAACCCCTAATCGGTGCATGAGACTGAATGCTTTGTGCAGAGCATTAGGGTGACGACATAACGCCATGAACTTTTCACGCGCAGCAGGAATGGTGTGCAAAAACTTGTTGAGCCGACGGCGAGCGGTGCGCAGTTGACGCAGCGTTGGTGGGCTCACCCCTTCAATAGTTGAGTCGTTAGCAATATGTAAGAACATATCCAGAATAGTTTCTGGGCGAGCTTGGAACAATGCGGGTTTCCGCGCTTCAATTAAAGAACCGCGACGTTGAAAGTCCGTATCGAGAATCTCGGCACTTTCTGTCGCCCCACCATTAATGATCGCTTGGTCAAAGAGTTTGAGTAGCATTTTATTGAGCTCTGCCACACGACGAAGCGTGCGGTAGAACTCTTTCATCATCATTTCTACGCCTCGGTTGCCTTCTCCGACGTAGCCTAGATTTTCCGCAACTTGTGCTTGATGAGCAAAGGTCAAGCGGTTGTCATAGCGGCGAAGCTCCATGTGCAGAGCGAAACGTACTCGCCAAAGGAAGTCCTGACATTCAACCAATTCTCGGTATTCTGCGTCAGTTAAAAATCCGTATCGGCTCATTTCTAACAATGAAGTCGCACCAAAGTGACGTCGAGCGACCCAGCTTAATGTATGAATATCGCGCAGCCCGCCAGGGGTTGATTTAATGTCCGGTTCTAAGTTGTAGGTCGTGTCGTGGTAACGTGCATGGCGTTCGCGCTGCTCTTGAATTTTAGCGCGGTAAAACGTCTCACTTGGCCAGAAGGAGTCTGATAACACGACTTTCTTCAGTGCCTGAAAGGTGTCCTCGCTTCCACACAGCAGTCGCGCTTCTTGCAGGTTTGTCGCGACCGTTAGATCGGCTTTACCAATTTCAGCACATTCAGTAACGGTGCGAACAGCGTGTCCGACCTCGAGTTTTAAATCCCACAACAGCGTAATGAATTCGCTGATTTTTGCTTCTAACGCGGTTGGCAGTTTATTGTTCGACAGAATCAAAATATCGATATCGGAGAGCGGATGCAGCTCGCCTCGTCCGTAGCCACCAACGGCAACTAGGGAAATGTTGTAAATATCCTTGAAACCAAAATGTTGCCACAAACGATTGAGAAGCAGATCCATATATTCAGCTCTGGCTAAAACCAAGCTTGTTACCGGATGATGATTGAGAAACTCTTGGTTTTGATTAGAGCTAAACTTCTCTAATTCTTGTTTGAGTTCACCGATATTGATTTGTTCATCGGAAAAGGTAAGAGGGGACTGAAGTGTCATATTTGCCATCCGTGCAAGCTAATCTAATAACAATCTAACAAATTTGCGGCAGATAAAAAATATCCCCGCCGAAGCAGGGATATAGTAAACAACGAGTGGTCGTCAGCTTTACGCGTTTTTCATTAGGCGAGGAATCGTATCGTCGCTACGAAGCGTCAGTACTTCACAACCTTCTTTTGTTACTACAATGGTATGTTCCCATTGCGCAGAGTTCTTGCCGTCGCCCGTGTAAACAGTCCAGTCATCTTGTGCATCAACAGAGCAACCAAATTTACCAGCGTTAATCATCGGCTCAATAGTAAAGCACATGCCTTCTTTTAATACGCGGCGGTCTTTGTTCTTGTAATGAACCACTTGTGGTTCTTCATGGAACTCATCGCCGATACCGTGACCACAGAAGTCTTTCACAATAGAAAACTTGTTGCGAGGATTGTTCTTGTTGTTCTCTTTGATGTACTTCTCGATAGCTGTACCGATGTCACCAACCGTTGAACCTGGCTTAACGGTACGCATACCAACATACAGTGCTTCTTGAGCTACCATGCACAGACGTTTGTTTGCAGGCGAAACATCACCGACTAGGAACATCTTAGAAGTGTCACCATGGTACCCCTGAGGACGCACGCTCAGATCGGCATTCTCATCATTTGGAACGATTACGGTAATATCAACGTTTAAGATGTCACCATCTTTTAGTACCGCCGGCTTCATTTGGCCGTTACTACCGATTTCGTCTTTTTCCGCTGGAATACCGTGGCATACGATATGGTTGATTGAAGTACAGATCGACTTAGGGAAACCATGGTAATCAAGCGGAGCAGAGTATGCACCTTTTTCTAGAGCGTACTCATGACAGATTTTGTTTAACTCTTCTGTCGTCACACCAACTTTGATGTGTGGTTCGATCATTTCTAGAATCTCTGCGGCTAGCTTGCCCGCAATGCGCATGCGTTCTATTTCTTCAGCAGTTTTAATCTTGATTGACATTGGCTTTCTCTACTTATTCCTAAGCACGTAAACGTGCGAATGGCCGCATTCTATCAGACATCGGGGCGTTAACCCAAGTTAGATAGGAATATGCATCATTCTTAATTCGATCATATGTTTTAAGTTTTGCTTATAAATAGGAGAAAGTGGCTCGGTGAAGAAATAATTTTTACTAGCCACAGTGAGCTAAAATATGGTATAAAGCGCGCCGGAATAGAGGACTGTTCTCTTCGTTTAGCAAAGTTAAGCGGCGAAGCAAGCTTCATCCGAATAACCTTTTATCTTTAAATCACACACATTCCGTCACATATTCCGGGGTGCTGAGCAGAAGCTTGGTCGGAGTTATGGGGAATGTGGAGGCCTAACCCCATAGAGGATTTTAAAATGGCAACTGTATCAATGCGCGATATGCTAAAAGCTGGTGTTCACTTCGGTCACCAGACTCGTTACTGGAACCCAAAAATGAAGCCATTCATCTTTGGCGCTCGTAACAAAGTTCATATCATCAACCTAGAAAAAACTGTACCAATGTTCAACGACGCTCTAGCTGAACTAGCTAAAGTTGGCGAGAAAAAAGGTAAGGTTCTATTCGTAGGTACTAAGCGCGCTGCATCTGAAGCTGTTAAAGAAGCTGCAATCGCAAGCAACCAGTTTTACGTAAACAACCGCTGGTTAGGCGGTATGCTTACAAACTACAAAACAGTTCGTCAGTCTATCAAGCGTCTAAAAGAACTAGAGACTCAATCTCAAGACGGTACTTTTGACAAACTAACTAAGAAAGAAGCTCTAATGCGTACTCGCGAAATGGAGAAGCTAGAGAAATCTCTTGGTGGTATCAAAGACATGGGCGGCCTACCAGACGCTCTATTCGTAATCGACGCTGATCACGAACACATTGCAATTAAAGAAGCTAACAACCTAGGTATTCCAGTATACGCTGTGGTAGATACTAACTCTAACCCAGACGGCGTTGACTACGTAATCCCAGGTAACGACGACGCGATCCGCGCTGTACAGCTATACCTGAACGCTGCTGCTTCAGCAGTATCTGAAGGTCGTAACAAAGACGTAGCTGCAGTTGCTGAAAAAGACGGTTTCGTAGAAGCTGAATAATAGCGGCTCTGTGTCACACTTGGTCTATGTGAAACCTTTGTGTAGCATAAACTAAGTTATAGTTAGCAATGGGGGCCGACAATGTTAGGCCCCTGTTTTTTACCTTATTTCGAATCAAACGAGGAAGACAGAATGGCAACTGTAACTGCTGCTCTAGTTAAAGAACTTCGCGAGCGTACTGGCGCTGGCATGATGGAATGTAAGAAAGCGCTTGTAGAAGCAAACGCTGACATCGAACTAGCAATTGAAAACATGCGTAAATCTGGCGCAGCGAAAGCAGCTAAGAAAGCTGGTAACGTTGCAGCTGAAGGCGCAATCATCATCAAAGAAGAAAACGGCGTTGCTGTTCTTCTTGAAGTTAACTGCCAAACTGACTTCGTTGCTAAAGACGGTAACTTCACTGCATTCGCAGAAGAAGTTGCAGCTGCAGCTCTAGCTTCAAAAGCTTCTGTTGAAGAACTACAAGCACAATTCGAAGACGCACGTGTAGCTCTAGTAGCTAAAATTGGTGAAAACATCACTATCCGTCGCGTAGAATACGTTCAAGGCACTGCAATCGCTTCTTACCGTCACGGTGAGAAAATCGGTGTTGTTGTTGCTGGTGAAGGCGACGCAGAAACTCTTAAGCACGTTGCAATGCACGTTGCTGCTTCTAAGCCAGAGTTCGTTAACCCAGAAGACGTACCAGCTGACGTAGTAGAAAAAGAGAAAGCGGTTCAAGTTGAAATCGCAATGAACGAAGGCAAGCCTGCTGAAATCGCTGAGAAGATGGTTGTTGGCCGCATGAAGAAATTCACTGGCGAGATCTCTCTAACAGGTCAAGCTTTCATCATGGAGCCTAAGAAAACTGTAGGCGAAATGCTGAAAGAAAAAGGCGCTTCAGTTTCTACGTTCGTTCGCCTAGAAGTAGGTGAAGGTATCGAGAAGAAAGAAGAAATGAGCTTCGCTGAAGAAGTTGCAGCAGCTCAAAAAGGTTAATCCTTAGAGACTGTATAAAGATTAGACCGTAGCCAAGGCTACGGTCTTTTTATGAGCAGTGAACGATTAGCCGTGATGAATAGCCATAACTGAAGTTGTGTCTATTCATGACTGTTAATCAACAACTCTCTTTGGAAGGTAAACTCCATGACTACGAACCCTAAACCAGCGTATCAACGTATTCTATTAAAACTGAGTGGTGAAGCTCTTCAAGGTGAAGACGGTTTTGGTATTGATCCTGCGGTCCTTGATCGTATGGCACAAGAAGTTAAAGAACTGGTTGAACTGGGTGTTCAGGTTGGTGTAGTTATCGGTGGCGGTAACTTGTTCCGTGGTGCAGGCCTAGCTGAAGCTGGTATGAACCGCGTAGTTGGTGACCACATGGGTATGCTTGCTACAGTAATGAATGGCCTAGCGATGCGTGATGCTCTTCACCGTGCATACGTAAATGCGCGCGTTATGTCTGCAATCCCTCTAAAAGGCGTATGTGACGACTATAATTGGGCTGATGCGATCCGTGAGCTTCGCCAAGGCCGAGTTGTCATCTTCTCTGCTGGTACTGGTAACCCGTTCTTTACAACGGATTCTGCTGCTTGTTTACGTGGTATCGAAATTGAAGCGGATGTTGTACTAAAAGCGACGAAAGTTGATGGTGTATTTACTGCTGACCCTGTAGCAAACCCAGACGCAGAGCTGTATGATAAGCTATCTTATGCAGAAGTTCTGGATAAAGAGCTGAAAGTTATGGACTTGGCGGCGTTTACGCTAGCTCGTGACCACAAAATGCCAATCCGCGTATTTAATATGAACAAGCCAGGCGCACTACGTCGCGTGGTTATGGGCGAAGCAGAAGGCACGCTCATCAACGAATAAGCTTGGCTTAAGGTGCCACTCCAAAGCGTTAGGGTGGTGCTTGCTTTGCTCAACCGTTTTAGGCTTTCTTCAGGAAAGATGACATTTTTAAGGTGAAACTGTGATTAACGAAATCAAAAAAGACGCGCAAGAGCGCATGGATAAAAGCGTTGAAGCGCTTAAGAACAACCTTTCTAAAATTCGTACAGGTCGTGCACACCCAAGCCTACTATCTGGTATTTCTGTAGAATACTACGGTGCAGCAACACCTCTAAACCAAGTAGCAAACGTTATTGCTGAAGATGCGCGTACACTTGCAATCACGGTTTTTGATAAAGAGCTGACGCCGAAAGTAGAAAAAGCGATCATGACGTCTGACCTTGGTCTAAACCCTATGTCAGCTGGCACTATCATCCGCGTTCCACTTCCACCGCTAACGGAAGAGCGTCGTAAAGACCTAGTTAAGATCGTTCGTGGTGAAGCTGAAGGTGGTCGTGTTGCTGTTCGTAACATCCGTCGTGACGCAAACAACGATCTTAAAGCGCTTCTAAAAGATAAAGAAATCTCTGAAGATGAAGACCGTAAAGCACAAGACGAAATTCAAAAGCTAACTGACGTTGCAGTTAAGAAGATCGATGAAGTTCTTGCTGCAAAAGAAAAAGAGTTGATGGAAGTTTAATACTCCCACACACATCACTGTTGGAAAACGCTGTGCTCACAGCTCAGCGTTTTTTTATGTTAGTCTATCCAACTGATGGAACTCAATTAACTCCCTATGCAAAATTCTCAAGCCTTCTCTGATTCCCTTCCTAAGCATATTGCCATCATTATGGACGGTAATGGCCGTTGGGCTAAGTCCAAAGGAAAACCTCGCGTATTTGGTCATAAAAAAGGCGTTAGTGCCGTTCGTAAGACCGTGGCTGCTGCTTCAAAACTAGGCATTAGAGCCATGACGCTGTTTGCTTTTAGTAGTGAAAACTGGCGTCGTCCGGAGGAAGAAGTGGGTCTTTTGATGGAACTGTTTATCACGGTCCTGTCTAGTGAAGTAAAAAAACTACACAAAAATAACTTACGGTTGCGCGTGATCGGTGATACCAGTCGATTTAGTGAGCGTCTACAAAAGAAAATTGTAGAAGCAGAAAACCTAACGGCAGATAACACGGGTATGGTGATCAACATTGCAGCCAACTATGGCGGTAAATGGGACATCACAGAAGCTGCTAAAACGTTAGCGCTAAAAGCACGTAACGGTGAAATTCGTGTAGAGGATATCAA
This sequence comes from Vibrio sp. Vb1729, assembly GCF_033338655.1. Lineage (NCBI taxonomy): Bacteria > Pseudomonadati > Pseudomonadota > Gammaproteobacteria > Vibrionales > Vibrionaceae > Vibrio > Vibrio sp. Vb1729. The sequence goes on from NZ_JAWOTB010000033.1 coordinate 256,373, forward strand.
TGAGCAGCTAATCACTGAGCATTTGACCATGGCAGACCTACCGGAAGTGGATCTTTTAATTCGCACCAGTGGAGAGTGCCGCATCAGCAACTTTATGTTGTGGCAAATGGCTTATGCAGAAATGTACTTTACACCAGAGTACTGGCCAGAATTCGATGAAGACAGTTTGGTAGAAGCTGTGACTTGGTTTATCAACCGAGAACGTCGTTTTGGCTGTACAGGTGAACAAATAAAGGCATTGATGGCAGCTCAATAAGGACTAGTTAGTTTGAAACAGAGAATAATAACAGCACTAATTTTAGCTCCCCTGGTTATTTTAGGCATTTTTAAATTACCGCTAATGGGCTTTATTGCCGCTTTAACTGCAATAACGCTATTAGGTTTTTGGGAGTGGACTCAGTTTACAGGAAGCAACTCTCGCATTGCTGCCCTTGTGCCGGCAATCATTATTACCGGACTTAGTTTTCTATACATCTCGCCTGATGCATATAGCCTCAATCACTTAACGACACCTCATTATGTCGTCTTGGGTATTGGTTTTGTTTGGTGGATTATTGCTAGCTTAATGGCGATTACTTACCCCAAAACGACGAAATCTTGGCAAAGTAATTTTGTTTTACGTCATGTATTTGGTTTTCTGACATTAATCCCATTCCTTTGGAGTGTGATTATTCTCAGAGCGTATGACATCACTGTAGATCCATACCACGGCGCAAAGCTTGTGTTGTACGTTTGTTTCTTGGTATGGGCTGCAGATAGCGGCGCCTACTTTGCAGGCAAAAGCTTAGGCAAACGTAAGATGGCTCCTCATGTAAGCCCCAATAAAACTATTGAAGGGCTAATTGGCGGCATTATCACGGCATTAATCGTAGCGTGGGCATTTGCTGATTGGTTCGACATCCAGTTCACTAGCCCTGTCCATATGGTGCTGATTACGCTAGTGACTGTCGTTATTTCAGTGCTTGGTGATCTGGTTGAAAGTATGTTCAAACGTGTCTCAGGCATTAAAGACAGCAGTAACATTATCCCAGGGCACGGTGGTGTGCTAGATCGTATCGACAGCCTAACCGCAGCATTCCCAGTTTTTGCTCTTCTTTACTACGTATTCTAATTTATCAGGAGCGGCGTCGTCGCTCCTGAGCTTTCTAACGGTCTTACAACATGCAAAAGTTAACGATTCTTGGTGCTACTGGATCAATTGGTGCAAGCACGCTTAAAGTGGTCGAACAAAACCCAGATCTGTTTTCTGTCGTTGCCTTAGCGGCAAGCACTAACGTTGAAAAGATGATCGGTCTATGTCGTCAGTGGCAACCTAAGTATGCGGTCATGGCAGATAAAGCTGCGGCATCTCAACTTCAAGCTGAGCTACACTCGGTTTCACCAAGTACCGAAGTGCTAGGTGGTGTTGATGCGCTATGCCATATTGCTTCGCTGGACGAGGTCGACAGTGTAATGGCTGCTATTGTAGGAGCAGCCGGCTTATTGCCTACTATGGCTGCCGTGAAAGCAGGTAAGCGAGTCTTGTTGGCAAATAAAGAAGCACTTGTAATGTCAGGCCAGCTATTTATTGATGCTGTAGAAGAATTTGGCGCAGAGCTACTTCCCGTCGACAGTGAACACAACGCCATTTTCCAATGTTTACCACAGCAAGTACAAACCAATCTAGGTCGTTGCAATTTACAAGAACATGGCATTTCTCATATTTTGTTGACTGGATCTGGTGGTCCTTTCCGTTACACTGACATCGCAGAACTGGAGCAGGTGACACCCGCGCAGGCGATTGCTCATCCAAACTGGTCGATGGGGCCAAAAATTTCTGTTGATTCTGCCACGATGATGAACAAAGGCCTTGAGTATATCGAAGCTAAGTGGCTATTTAATGCTGCTCGCGAACAACTGAAGGTGGTTATTCATCCTCAATCGGTAATTCATTCTATGGTTCAGTATCGTGATGGTTCGGTCTTGGCACAAATGGGAGAAGCGGATATGGCGACGCCAATTGCGCTCACCATGTCATACCCGTCAAGAGTGGAAGCTGGGGTTAAGCCGCTAGACTTCACGAAAGTTGGTGAGCTGACGTTTTTGCAGCCTGATTTTGCTCGTTACCCATGTTTAAAACTCGCAATTGATGCCTGTTATGAAGGTCAACACGCAACAACAGCATTGAATGCAGCTAATGAAGTCGCTGTTGATGCATTTTTAAATAACAGACTAGGTTTTACCGATATTGCTCGCATCAATGAGTCTGTGTTGAGTAAAATCAACGCAAGCTGCAAAGCTGAGAATGCGAATAGCTTGGAAAGCTTGCTCGAGCTAGATAGAATGGCACGAACTATTGCCCTAGAAACCATACGCGAGCGTAGCTGATGACTGGTATATTGTGGAATCTCATTTCTTTTATCGTCGCACTGGGCATTCTTGTTGCCGTGCACGAATTTGGGCATTTTTGGGTTGCTCGCCGTTGCGGCGTTAAAGTTGAAAAGTTTTCAATCGGTTTCGGCAAGTCTATTTGGAGTAAAGTAGGCAAAGACGGAACGGAGTACAGCATCTCAATGATCCCTCTCGGCGGCTATGTGAAAATGGTTGATAGCCGTGTCGATGAGGTGCCAGAACATGAGAAGCACCTAGCGTTTGATAAGAAGCCGTTATGGAAGCGAACCTCTATTGTTGCGGCTGGCCCCATCTTTAATTTTCTTTTCGCAATTTTTGCCTATTGGCTGGTATTTCTAATTGGTATCCCGGCTGTTAAGCCTGTAATTGGTGAAGTTACGCCCAATTCGATTGTTGCGGAAGCTGGAATTGAATCTGGAATGGAACTTAAATCGATATCTGGTATCAAAACTCCGGATTGGGAATCAGTAAATATGGGATTGATTTCTCATATTGGCGATGATTTGATGACGGTAACACTAACGTCAGCGAATGAAGTTGGTTCAGAAGTAACGAAAACGCTCGATTTACGTGAGTGGAAGTTCGACCCAGAAACTCAGTCAGCGATGCAGTCGTTAGGTTTTACTCCGTATACACCGGAGGTGTATCGAGTTATCGAGCAGGTCTCGCAAGGTGGAGCGGCGGAAAAAGCCGGTGTGCTTCCAGGTGATGAGGTTGTCGCAATTGGTCAACAACGCGTGACCGAATGGAAGCAAGTGGTTGAAGCGGTTCGTTCTAATCCTGATACACCGCTTGAATTGACGGTGTTACGTCAGGGTTATGAGCAAACATTGACGCTGACGCCCGGTAGCCGTGAGCTAGCTAACAAAGAAGTCGTTGGTTTTGCAGGTATTGCACCTAAAGTCGCAGAATGGCCAGAAAGTTATCGCTTCGATCTTCAGTTTGGTGTATTCGAGTCAATAGGTAAAGCAGTAGACAAAACTGGCCAAGTCATTGGTTTGACAATCAGCATGCTTAAGAAGCTTATTGTTGGAGACGTTGGTCTGAATAATCTGAGTGGACCAATATCCATAGCCAAAGGCGCAGGCGCGACAGCAGATTATGGTTTGGTCTACTTTTTAGGTTTTCTCGCTCTAATTAGTGTTAACCTAGGTATTATTAACCTCGTTCCTTTACCAATGTTGGATGGCGGTCATTTGTTGTTTTTTGCAATTGAAGCAGTCATTCGACGTCCTGTTCCTGAGAAAGTGCAGGAAATGGGCTTTAGAATTGGTGGTGCGATTATCTTCTCGCTCATGGCGTTAGCGCTATTTAATGATTTTACTCGTCTGTGATAGTTCAGAGACAAAAGCAGTAGCAAGGAATAATTAGAACAAGTATGGCGATTAAGCGAATTCTATTTGCAAGTTTACTGGCGACCAGTGTATCTGCAAATGGAGCAGAGAACTTCGTAGTTCAAGATATTGAAATCGATGGATTGCAACGTGTAGCACTGGGTGCTGCATTGTTGAAAATGCCTGTACGTGTCGGTGATACCATTGGCCAAGGCGATGTTGCAGAAATTATCCGCGCCCTGTATGCATCTGGTAACTTTGAAGATGTGAAAGTGTTGCGTGACGGTGGTGTTCTGATGGTTCAAGTCAAAGAACGTCCTACCATTGCAAGCATCTCTTTTTCAGGTAACAAAGCAATCAAGGACGAGCAGCTACAAGAAAACCTGAACGCGTCTGGCGTTCGTGAAGGTGAAGCGCTTGACCGCACCACGCTAAGCAACATTGAAAAAGGCTTAGAAGACTTTTACTACAGCGTAGGTAAATACAACGCAACAGTAAAAGCGGTGGTGACTCCACTACCACGTAATCGTTCTGATCTTAAGTTTGTCTTTACTGAAGGTGTGTCGGCAAAAATTCAGCAAATCAACTTTATCGGTAATGAAGTGTTCAGTGATGAAGAGCTGCTTTCGCGCTTTAACTTAAATGTTGATGTGCCGTGGTGGAATTTCCTTTCTGATGAAAAGTATCAAAAGCAAGTTCTTGCAGGTGATATTGAAGCACTCAAATCATTCTACCTAGATCGTGGTTACTTAAAATTTAACGTTGATTCGACACAAGTTGCAATCTCTCCTGACAAGAAAGGGGTATACATTACTCTTGGTCTAGAAGAGGGCGAGGTTTACACCGTTAAGAACGTGAAGTTCCGTGGTGATTTGATTGGCGAGGAAGCGACGTTCGAAAGACTTGTGCCATTTGAAGACAATGAGACATACAACGGCTCGTTGGTTACTTCAATGGAAGAAGGGATTAAGCGTGTGCTTGGTGAGTCTGGTTATGCTTATCCTCAAGTGAATACCATTCCAGAGTTTGACGACGAGAATCAAGAAGTTTCTTTGGTCGTTAACGTAGACCCGGGTAACCGAATTTATGTTCGTGATATTCGCTTCACGGGTAATAACTCAACCAAAGATGAAGTCCTTCGTCGTGAAATGCGTCAGATGGAAGGCAGTTGGTTGAACTCGAAATCGATTGAAACGGGTAAAACTCGTCTAAATCGTTTGGGCTACTTTGAAAATGTTGAAGTACAGACGGTTCGAGTTCCTGGTAGTGATGATCAAGTTGACCTAGTTTACTCTGTCAAAGAAGCAAACTCTGGTAGTGTTAACTTCGGTGTTGGCTACGGTACAGAATCGGGTGTGAGCTTCCAGGTTGGCCTGCAACAAGATAACTTTATTGGTAGTGGTAACCGTGTTGGTATCAACGCGATGATGAATGACTACCAGAAAAACATCAGTCTAGATTACCGTGATCCGTACTGGAACTTAGACGGTGTAAGCTTGGGTGGTAAGGTTTTCTATAACGAATTTGAAGCTAAAGAAGCCAATATCGTTGACTATACCAACGAAAGCTATGGCGCGAGCTTAACGTGGGGCTTCCCATTCGATGAGTTGAACCGTTTTGAATTCGGTGTCGGTTATACGCACAACAAGATCGGTAACTTATCGCCTTACTTGCAGGTAGAGCAGTTCTTACGAGCACAAGCAGACAACATTGATTCTAGTGGAGCGTTGAACACAAACGACTTCGACTTCAATATCTCTTGGACACGTAATAACTTAAACCGTGGCTATTTCCCTACGGCAGGTAACCATCAGCGTGCATTCTATAAAATGACCGTACCTGGCTCTGACGTTCAATACTTCAAAATGCAGTACGATGTTCGCCAGTATGTGCCATTGACTAAAAAGCACGAGTTTACCCTCTTGTTCCGTGGCCGCTTAGGTTACGGTAATGGTTACGGTCAGACGGATGGTAACGATAACTTGTTCCCATTCTACGAAAACTACTACGCAGGTGGCTTTACATCGCTTCGTGGCTTTGGCTCAAACTCTGTTGGTCCTAAAGCGGTTTACCGTGATACATCTGGTTCAAACAATGGCGCAGATACAGCAACAGATGACTCTGTTGGTGGTAACGCCGTAGCGCTAGCAAGTGTTGAGTTGATTGTCCCAACACCATTTGCATCAGAAGAAGTACAAAACCAAATTCGTACCAGTATCTTCTTTGATATGGCAAGTGTTTGGGATACGGAGTTTGACTACCGCGATTCAGGTGCGGAATATGGTGACCGTTACTACTACGATTACTCAGATCCAACCAACTACCGCTCTTCTTACGGTGCGGCGTTGCAGTGGATGTCTCCAATGGGGCCACTAGTATTCTCACTAGCGAAACCAATTAAGAAATTTGATGGCGATGATGAAGAGTTCTTCACATTCACTATCGGTAGAACTTTCTAAAGAGGAAAATATTTTGAATAAAATGATCAAAGCGGCTGGGATTGGCCTTCTTGTACTGAGCTCTTCAATGTTTGCAAATGCGGCAGAAGCTGCACAGAAAATTGCTTACGTAAATACAGCTCAAGTTTTTCAAGCTCTTCCTCAACGTGAAGTTGTACTACAAAAAATGCAGAAAGACTTCAAAAGCAAAGCTGATGAACTGAAGTCAATCCAAGCACAAGCTAAAACAAAGATTGAGAAGCTACAACGTGACGGCGAGCTTTTGGGTCAAGACGAAGTTGAAAAGCTACGTATCGATATCGCGAAGCTCGACAGCGAGTACAAAGTGAAAGCACAAGCACTTGAAAAAGCAAGTGCGCGTCGTGAAGCTGAAGAAAAAGCGAAGCTTTTCAAAACGATTCAAGATGCAGTTAAGAAAGTCGCAGACAAAAATGGTTACGATCTTGTGATTGATATCTCTGCTTTGCAGTACGGCAAGCCAGAATACAATATCTCTGAAGACGTAATTAAAGCTCTAAAATAAGAAGTTATGAAGACATTAACATTAGCCGAATTGGCGACAATTACCGGGGGTGAGCTGTTTGGTGACGAGTCTCTCGTTGTAAGCCGTGTTGCTCCAATGGATAAAGCACAAGAAGGTGACGTAACCTTCTTGTCTAACCCAAAATACGCAAAACACCTTTCTGAGTGCCAAGCTACCGTTGTTATGGTAAAGGCTGAGCATAAAGATCAATGCGTTGGAAATGCGCTAGTGGTTTCAGACCCTTATGTCGCATTTGCTCGTGTGGTCCAAGCGATGGATACCACACCAAAACCGGCAGACGATATTGCACCAAGTGCTGTGATTGCCGCTGACGTTAAGATGGGTGAGAACGTTACAATCGGCGCTAACGCTGTGATTGAAACGGGCGTGGAACTCGGCGACAACGTAAGTGTTGGTGCTGGTTGTTTTATCGGTAAGAACGCCAAGCTAGGGAATAACACCAAGCTTTGGGCTAATGTCACTATCTACCATGAAGTGTCATTGGGTGATGACTGTCTCGTTCAATCGGGTACCGTCATTGGCTCTGATGGCTTCGGTTATGCGAATGACAAAGGCGAGTGGATTAAAATTCCTCAGCTTGGTTCAGTGCGTATCGGTAACCGCGTTGAGATTGGTGCTTGTACTACGATTGACCGCGGTGCACTCGAAGATACTATCATTGAAGACAATGTCATTCTGGATAACCAACTTCAAATCGCGCACAACGTGCAGATCGGATATGGTACCGTGATGCCTGGTGGTACTATTGTCGCGGGCAGTACAAAAATTGGTAAGTACTGCCAGATTGGCGGCGCGTCTGTTCTGAATGGCCATATCACTATCGCAGATGGTGTGGCTATTACAGGTATGGGCATGGTAATGCGCAGTATCGAAGAAAAAGGCCTTTACTCATCAGGTATCCCACTACAAACGAACAGAGAGTGGCGTAAGACCGCGACTCGAGTTCACCGTATTGATGAGATGAATAAGCGCCTAAAAGCGGTTGAAAAACAGCTGGAACAGAAAGAAGAAATTTAGAACAAGTTATCTTTCGCTCTGTATTTAATACGAAGGCTAACAAGCTCTAGTTCCATATTCTGTAAGAAGACTCGCGAAATGCGGGTCTTTTTCTTCTATAATGACGCGCTCTAAGTAGATTTAACTCCAAGATGGTGCGTATTTTGCTAGTATATTGCAAAGCGATTCGGCTTTACGACCTGTTGCCACGTTTGCCATCTTGGCGGCAAAAAATTGATATAGGAAGACGACTTTGACTACTGAAAAGAAAACGATGAACATCTCTGAAATTCAAGAGCTACTACCTCATCGCTACCCATTCTTATTGATCGACCGAGTGATAGACTTCCAAGAAGAGAAGTACCTTCACGCGATTAAAAACGTGTCGGTTAACGAACCTCAGTTCACAGGTCACTTTCCTCAACTACCAGTATTCCCAGGTGTTTTGATTTTAGAAGCAATGGCTCAGGCAACAGGCTTACTTGCATTTAAATCATTTGGTGCACCAACAGAAAATGAACTGTACTACTTTGCAAGCGTAGACGGCGCGAAATTCCGTAAACCAGTGGTTCCGGGCGACCAATTGGTTATTGAGGTAGAATTTCTGAAAGAACGTCGCGGCATTGCTGCATTTAGCGGTGTAGCAAAAGTTGACGGTGAAGTGGTATGTTCTGCAGAACTGAAGTGTGCTCGTCGAGAGTTTTAATATGATTCATGAAACCGCTAAAATCCACCCGGCAGCGGTGGTAGAAGAGGGCGCCAAAATTGGTGCTAACGTAACAGTAGGTCCTTTTACGTACATCACCTCTACGGTTGAAATTGGTGAAGGCACAGAAGTGATGTCTCACGTTGTGATCAAAGGTCACACAACTATTGGCAAAGATAACCGTATTTTCCCACATGCTGTCATTGGTGAAGAAAACCAAGACAAAAAATACGGTGGTGAAGACACAACTGTGGTTATCGGTGACCGTAACGTCATTCGTGAAGCGGTCCAAGTTCACCGCGGCACAGTGCAAGACAAAGCAACCACGATCATTGGTGATGACAACTTATTGTGTGTGAATGCACACGTTGCGCATGATGTTGTTATTGGTAACCACACTCATATCGGTAATAACTCGATTCTTGGTGGTCACGTTACTGTTGATGATTATGCCGGTGTGATGGCACTGTCTGCGATTCATCCGTTTTGTACAGTGGGCGCTTACGCATACATTGGCGGCTGTTCAGCTGTGGTGCAAGATGTCCCAGCTTATGTACTCGCGCAAGGTAACCACGCTACTCCATTCGGCTTGAACCTTGTTGGCTTGAAGCGTAATGGCTTTGAGAAACCAGAGATTCGTGCGCTACAAAAAGCGTATAAAGAAATCTACCGTTCAGGTAAGACGCTAGAAGAAGTGAAGCCTATTCTGGCTGAAATGGCTCAAGAGTGGCCGGCTGTGAAGCGTTTCTCAGATATTCTGGAAACGACGGAACGTGGCATTATTCGTTAATTGGCGAATGAACCAATAAATAAAAAGATCGTGACCAAATTTGAGGTTACGATCTTTTTGTGTTTTATGGATAAGGCAAACCGTTATCCATAGCGCACAGGAAAAATAGCGAAGTAGATATGGAAAGACCATTACGTATTGGCATCATTGCCGGAGAATTGTCTGGCGATACGCTAGGTGAAGGCTTTATCAAAGCAGTAAAGCAACAATTTCCAGACGCAGAGTTCGTAGGCATTGGTGGTCCGAAAATGATAGCCCAAGGTTGCGAGTCTCTGTTTGATATGGAAGAGCTTGCGGTGATGGGATTAGTCGAGGTTTTAGGCCGCTTACCGAGACTTCTTAAAGTGAAAGCTGAGCTCGTTCAGTATTTTACTCAGAATCCGCCTGATGTTTTCATCGGGATCGATGCTCCTGACTTCAACTTACGCTTGGAGCTTGACCTCAAGCAAGCGGGCATTAAAACCGTTCATTACGTGAGTCCGTCTGTTTGGGCTTGGCGTCAGAAGCGCATCTTTAAAATAGAAGCGGCAACGAACTTGGTGCTAGCATTTCTTCCGTTTGAGAAAGCGTTTTACGACAAATTTAATGTACCTTGCGAGTTCATTGGTCATACCTTGGCTGATGCCATCCCACTAGAATCAGAACAAGCGCCTGCACGTGAGTTGCTTGGTTTAGAACAAGATAAAAAGTGGCTTGCTGTCCTGCCAGGCAGTCGTGGTAGCGAGTTAAAAATGCTCTCAGAGCCATTTATTGAAACCTGCAAGTTACTCCATAACAAATTTCCAGAACTGGGGTTTGTTGTCGCGCTTGTTAATCAAAAACGCCGTGAGCAGTTTGAACAAGCATGGAAAGAGCTAGCGCCAGAGTTGGACTTCAAGTTAGTTGATGACACCGCACGCAACGTCATCACCGCATCCGATGCCGTGATGTTGGCCTCTGGTACCGTAGCGTTGGAGTGTATGCTTCTCAAGCGTCCAATGGTGGTGGGTTATCGTGTGAATGCATTTACCGCTTTCTTAGCTAAACGTCTATTGAAAACGAAGTATGTGTCATTGCCGAATATCTTGGCGGATGATGAGCTCGTCAAAGAATATCTACAAGATGAGTGCACACCAGACAATTTGTTTACTGAGGTTTCTCGCTTATTGGAAAGCGACAATAAACCGATGTTAGATAAGTTTACGGAAATGCATCATTGGATCCGTAAAGATGCGGATCAACAAGCCGCAAACGCGGTTCTAAAACTGATTGAAAAATAGAGATTTATCATGGCTGTTAAACCAAAAGCGACCAAAACCAAAGTTGAACTCCCTCCGTTTGAATATCCGCAAGGTTATCAGCTTGTGGCCGGAGTCGACGAGGTAGGACGTGGCCCTTTGGTGGGAGACGTCGTCACCGCTGCGGTTATCCTTGATCCTAACAATCCTATTGAAGGTTTGAACGATTCGAAAAAATTGACCGAAAAGAAACGCATGGCGCTGCTTCCTGAAATCAAAGAAAAAGCATTGGCGTGGGCGGTCGGGCGTTGTTCTCCTGAAGAAATCGATCAACTGAATATTTTACAGGCGACTATGGTTGCGATGCAGCGTGCAGTGGCGGGGTTACAGGTTCAACCTGATTTGGTGTTGATTGATGGTAACCGTTGTCCAGAGCTGACAATGGATGCTCAAGCTGTAGTAAAAGGCGATCTACGCGTTGCCGAAATCAGTGCGGCTTCCATTATTGCCAAAGTCGTGCGTGACCAAGAGATGGAAGAGTTGGATAAACTTCATCCACAATTTGGCTTCGCGAAGCACAAAGGTTATCCAACTAAAGCGCACTTTGAAGCGATTGAGCAACACGGAGTGATCAGTGAACACCGAAAGAGTTTCAAACCAGTAAAAAAAGCTTTAGGCATAGAATAATCAAACGATCTAATTGGTGTTATAAACCCAACCTCTTTAGGTTAGAATCCCCAACAAAATAGAGTTACACGGTACCTGTTAATGTCAGATCCCAAATTCATCCACCTGCGTGTTCATAGTGACTTCTCGATGGTGGATGGCCTCAACAAAGTTCCGCCAATCGTAAAGAAAGTTGCTGAGCTCGGCATGCCCGCAATGGCGTTGACCGACTTTACCAACCTATGTGGTTTGGTGAAGTTTTACGGTACGGCGCATGGCAGTGGTGTTAAACCGATCATTGGTGCTGACTTTAAAATGCAGTCGGACGAGTTTGGTGAAGAGCTGACACAAGTGACTTTGCTTGCGGCGGATAATGTGGGTTATAAGAACCTGACGTTATTGATATCAAAAGCGTACTTACGCGGACATGTTCAACACCACCCTGTGATTGATAAAGTCTGGTTGGCTGAAATGTCTGAAGGCTTGATTGTATTATCCGGCGGTAAAAGCGGGGAAATTGGTCGCGGCCTTTTGAAAGGCAACCGTCAAATAGTGCAAGGGTGTGTTGATTTTTATAAACAGCATTTTCCAGATCGCTTTTATCTTGAGTTACTTCGTACCGGTCGTCCAGATGAAGAAACTTATCTTCACTTTGCAGTTGAATTGGCAGAGCAGCAAGACTTGCCAGTAGTGGCGACCAATGAAGTTGTATTCCTGAGTCCAGACCTATTTGATGCTCATGAAATACGCGTAGCGATTCACGATGGTTACACATTAGAAGATCCGCGTAGGCCAAAAAACTACAGTCCGCAGCAATATCTTCGTACAGAAGAAGAAATGTGCGAGCTGTTTGCTGATATTCCTGAAGCGTTAGAAAACAGTGTCGAGATAGCGAAACGTTGTAACGTGACTGTGCGCTTAGGGGAGTACTTCCTACCAGCCTTCCCAACTGAAGGGATGAAAGAGACTGAGTTCTTAGTCATGAAATCCCGAGAGGGCTTGGAAGAGCGTTTAGAGTTCCTATTTCCAGATGAGGAAGAGAGGAAACGTCGTCGCCCTGAATATGATGAACGTCTTCAGATAGAGCTAGATGTTATCAACCAAATGGGATTCCCTGGTTACTTCTTGATCGTAATGGAGTTCATCCAGTGGTCAAAAGATAATGGAATTCCTGTAGGTCCTGGACGTGGTTCCGGTGCCGGCTCTTTGGTGGCTTACGCATTAAAAATCACCGACCTGGATCCATTAGAATACGACTTGCTGTTCGAACGTTTCTTGAACCCAGAACGTGTCTCGATGCCCGATTTCGACGTCGATTTCTGTATGGATAAACGTGACCAGGTTATTGACCACGTTGCGGAAATGTACGGTCGTGACGCGGTGTCTCAGATCATCACGTTTGGTACCATGGCGGCAAAAGCGGTAATCCGTGACGTTGGCCGCGTATTGGGTCATCCATTTGGTTTTGTTGATCGTATTTCAAAGCTGATCCCGCCCGATCCAGGCATGACGCTAGATAAGGCGTTTAAAGCTGAACCTGCACTACCTGAATTGTATGAGGCCGATGAGGAAGTTAAAGAACTCATCGACATGTGTCATATTTTGGAAGGCTGTACGCGAAACGCCGGTAAACACGCTGGTGGTGTTGTAATTTCACCTACAACAATTACCGATTTTGCGCCAATTTATGCAGACGCTGAAGGTCACTTTCCGGTTACTCAATTTGATAAAAACGATGTTGAGACCGCTGGCCTAGTTAAGTTTGACTTCTTGGGTTTACGTACCTTAACCATTATTGACTGGGCGTTAGGGCTGATTAACCCACGTCTAGAGCGAGAAGGTAAAGAACCGGTTCAAATTGAATCCATACCGTTAGAAGACCCAGCCTCTTTCCGTTTGTTGCAAAACTCTGAAACGACAGCAGTATTCCAGCTTGAATCTCGAGGTATGAAAGAGCTGATCAAGCGACTTCAGCCAGACTGTTTCGAAGACATTATCGCATTGGTAGCACTCTTCCGTCCGGGTCCTTTGCAATCGGGCATGGTAGATAACTTTATCGACCGTAAACATGGTCGAGAGGCGATCTCTTATCCAGATGAAAAGTGGCAACACGAGTCGCTAAAAGAGACGCTTGATCCAACCTACGGCATCATCCTGTACCAAGAGCAGGTAATGCAGATTGCGCAGATCTTAGCGGGTTACACGCTAGGTGGTGCGGACATGCTCCGTCGTGCAATGGGTAAGAAAAAGCCAGAAGAGATGGCAAAACAACGTGCTATCTTTGAAGAAGGTGCGATAAAGAACGGTATCGATGGCGAGTTGGCGATGAAAATCTTCGACTTGGTAGAGAAGTTCGCTGGTTATGGTTTTAACAAATCGCACTCGGCTGCTTATGCATTGGTTTCTTATCAGACTCTTTGGCTGAAAACCCATTATCCTGCCGAATTTATGGCCGCGGTAATGACAGCTGATATGGATAACACGGAAAAAGTCGTTGGCTTGGTCGATGAGTGTTTCCGTATGAAGCTCACCGTGCTGCCACCAGACATCAACTCTGGCCTATATCGCTTTAATGTTGATGAAAATGGCGCAATTGTTTACGGTATTGGTGCGATAAAAGGGGTAGGTGAAGGCCCTATCGATGCGATTCTTGAGGCGAGAAATAAAGGTGGTCACTTTAAAGACCTATTTGATTTCTGTGCTCGAGTTGATCTAAAACGCGTCAATAAACGAGTGATAGAGAAGCTGATCTACGCGGGTGCGTTAGATCGACTAGGTCCACACCGCGCGGCGATGATGGCGTCACTCAATGATGCGGTAAAAGCGGCAAGTCAACATCACCAAGCCGAGGCGTTTGGTCAAACGGATATGTTTGGTGTGCTAACGGATGCGCCTGAAGAAGTAGAGCACAAGTATACGCAAGTTCCGCCTTGGCCAGAAAAAGTGTGGTTAGAGGGCGAGCGTGATACCCTAGGTCTATATTTGACAGGGCACCCAATTAACGCCTACGTAAAGGAACTAAACAAATACACCAGTTGTCGACTAAAAGACGCAACGCCTACGCGTCGCGACCAATCTGTCACGGTAGCCGGCCTGGTTATTGCCGCTCGTGTAATGACGACCAAGCGTGGTACACGAATTGGTATTATGACACTGGATGACCGAAGTGGTCGTATGGAAGTGATGTTGTTCTCCGATGCGCTGGATCGATACGCTGAACTTCTCGAAAAAGACAGAATTTTGGTCGTTTCTGGACAGGTCAGCTTTGATGACTTCAACGGTGGCCTTAAAATGTCGGCGCGTGAAGTTATGGATCTCGGCAGTGCGCGCGAGAAATACGCTCGTGGTTTGTCGGTATCGATAGATGCAAATCAGATCAACGATCAGTTTTTTGAGCAGTTCAGCCGTATTTTAGAACCGCACAAAGCCGGAACCGTACCCGTCAATGTATACTACCAGCGTGCCGACGCCAGAGCGCGGTTAACATTGGGCACCGAGTGGCGAGTTACGCCAAGTGATACATTACTCGACGATTTAAAACAGTTGCTTGGCAAAAGCCAGGTAGAACTCGAATTTAACTAAAAATTCAGCGCAATATGTTAGACGCTGAGTAAACAAGGATTCATAGATGAGCCTAAACTTTCTTGAATTTGAAAAGCCAATTGCAGAACTAGAAGCGAAAATTGAAGCATTACGTGATGTCTCTCGTCACGGTGGTGATTCTGCGATTGACCTGGATAAAGAAATCGAACAGCTTGAGAAGAAAAGCTTAGAGCTGAAGAAAAAAACCTTCAGTGACCTAGGTGCATGGGAAACAGCTCAACTGGCTCGTCACCCACTACGTCCTTACACGCTGGATTACATCCAACACGCTTTTGAGGAGTTTGATGAATTAGCGGGTGACCGCGCGTTTGCAGACGACAAAGCGATTGTGGGTGGCATGGCTCGCCTTGAAGGCCGCCCTGTGATGATCATTGGTCACCAAAAAGGTCGTGAGACCAAAGAAAAGGTGAAACGTAACTTTGGTATGCCGAAACCAGAAGGCTACCGTAAGGCTCTACGCTTGATGGAAATGGCAGAGCGTTTCAACATGCCGATCATCACATTTATTGACACGGCTGGCGCATACCCAGGTGTGGGCGCAGAAGAACGTGGTCAATCTGAAGCTATCGCGAAAAACCTAAAAGTGATGTCTGGTCTTAAAGTACCAGTAATCTGTAACGTTGTCGGTGAAGGCGGTTCTGGTGGTGCATTAGCAATCGGTGTAGGCGACTACGTGAACATGCTTCAGTACTCTACGTACTCAGTAATTTCTCCTGAGGGTTGTGCTTCAATCTTATGGCGTGATTCAGACAAAGCGCCACAAGCGGCAGAGGCAATGGGTCTAACTGCTCCGCGTCTTAAAGAGCTTGAACTGATCGACGAAATCATCGAAGAGCCACTAGGCGGCGCTCATCGCGATCATGTTCAAATGGCAGCGAATATGAAAGCGACACTACTTCGTCAGCTCGAAGATCTAGAACAACTGGATGAAGAGACGCTACGCGAACGTCGTTACCAGCGCCTAATGAGCTACGGTTACTGTTAATTTCGGTGATTGCTGTTAAGCGTTAGCTGATATCTCAATTGATAACAGTTAAAATAGAAAGGGTTGGATGAGAGTCCAGCCCTTTTTTGCACCTATCGGATCGTTTATGGAATCGCTTTACCTGCATTTTGCTCAAGTTCTCGGCCGCTACTATCAATCAGGCACTAAGGTTGTCTTGGCGTTTAGCGGAGGAGTGGATTCACGTCTTTTACTCGAATTACTCAGTCGCTACCAACAAGCGCACTCTGTAGAGTGTCACGCTGTGTATGTGCACCATGGTTTAAGCTCGAATGCCGATAATTGGGCCGATAAATGCTTACTTTGGGCACAACAAGTGGGGATATCGTGCTCGATCGAGCGAGTGAGCTTAGACATCAGCAATGGTGAAAGTATTGAACTTCTTGCTCGTGAAGCTCGCTACCAAGCCTTAACTAAGTACATTCAAGAAGGCGATATACTGTTGACTGGTCAACATGCCGACGATCAAATAGAGACTTTTCTCCTTGCTCTTAAGCGCGGTAGCGGGCCAAAAGGGTTATCTTCGATGGCGGAGAGTATGCCGTTTTCTTGCGGATCTCTAGTTCGACCATTGCTTACTATCAAGCGGAAGACCATCGAAGACGCCGCTACTAAATTAGGCTTGGAGTGGGTGGAAGACGAAAGCAATCAAGATACCCGTTATGATCGTAACTTTCTTCGTCATTGTGTTGTTCCTGAATTGTCTGGTCGTTGGCCGAGTATCCATCAAGCGGTTCAGCGCAGTGCAAGCTTATGTGCTCAACAAGAAGCGCTATTGGATGAACTATTGAGCGCGGTGTTTGAACGCGCTTTACAAACGGATCTAAGTTTGAGTATTGAAGAACTGGCTAAGCACAGTGAATTAGCACGTGCGCGCTTGATTCGTATGTGGCTAGCTAAGCTTAATACTAGTATGCCGACTCAGGTACAACTCAATCTTATCTGGAATGAAGTGGCATTAGCTCAGCAAGATGCCAACCCCAAACTACAACTTAAACAAGGTGAAGTGCGCCGTTTTCGAAATCGTCTCTATTGGGTAACGGACACGGCTGATGTCACTAAGTGGCAAAGTACGATTCAGGTTGATGCGACTTTGTCGCTGCCTGAGGGACTCGGGGAGCTGACCTTAACGACGAGTTCTAGTAACGCAACGATTGCGCTACCGAGTCAGCCAGAATTGCTTCGCGTGACCTTTAATCCGGAAGGTTTATCAGCGCATCCAACCACGCGTAATCACAGTCGAAAACTGAAGAAGTTATTCCAAGAATACAATGTGCCAAGCTGGCTGCGTCGTCAAATTCCGATTTTAATGTACCAAGACCGAGTCGTTGCTGTGGCAGATCTGTTCGTT
Organism: Vibrio sp. Vb1729; assembly: GCF_033338655.1. Lineage (NCBI taxonomy): Bacteria > Pseudomonadati > Pseudomonadota > Gammaproteobacteria > Vibrionales > Vibrionaceae > Vibrio > Vibrio sp. Vb1729. Next base: position 273,433 of record NZ_JAWOTB010000033.1, read on the forward strand.
GATCAGGCTTTTAATGGTCAAGATTGTGAACTTATTTGGCGCAGGTAATGAAAATTCATGCCACAATGTCGATTATAAAATATAAAAATCCTTAAATAATAATTGATTAGGTGAAGCAATGAAGAAAACAATCATGGGTGCAATGGTGGTGTTAACCATGTTTAGTGGGCAAGCTCTAGCTGCGGGAGATGCTACAGCAGGTCAAGCAAAGTCGGGAGTATGCGCGGCGTGTCATGGCGCTGATGGTATTGCTGTCATTCCGGGTTACCCAAATCTGAAAGGGCAAAATGAGCAATATATTATCAGTTCAATTAAAGCTTATAAAAATAAAGAGCGAACAGGTGGACTTGCTGCTGTGATGCAAGCTCAAGCTTCATTGTTGTCTGATGAAGACATCGCTAACCTAGCGGCTTACTACGCAAGTTTGAAGTAAACGTGAGCCTGAAGTAAAGCTTGGACGATTGGGCATTGAGCAGTCCTCATTGGGTTTTATCAACTCACGATATTCGCTATGTTAATTTGCTCAGCCTGGATTTTCGCTGGTGGAGCAGAGACAAACATTGAATGTTGCGAAACGCTAAACGATAATAAGCGCAATCGATTGAAGCTTAAGGGATGAACATGAAAAAAATTGAAGCGATTATCAAGCCATTTAAATTGGATGATGTTCGAGAAGCGCTAGCTGAAGTTGGCATTACAGGGATGACCGTCTCTGAAGTGAAAGGTTTTGGTCGCCAAAAGGGTCACACAGAGCTTTACCGTGGTGCAGAGTATATGGTGGACTTTCTACCTAAAGTGAAGCTCGAAATCGTTGTAACCGAAGATGTGGCTGATAAATGCGTAGAGACAATCATTGAAACCGCGCAAACTGGTAAGATTGGTGATGGTAAAATATTCGTCACTGATATTGAGCGTGTGGTTCGTATTCGTACTGGTGAAGAAGACGAAGACGCGATCTAAGGTTTCTTGTCACCTGTTTCGTATTTATTATGCTAAAAGGGAGCCAAGTGGCTCCTTTTTTGTTGTTTGCTTATTAGTGAAATCATTTAACCCGAGATTGGTTGTTCTAGATTTCGGGTGCCTACATTCAGGTTTGTCGTATGTTTAAGCGTTTTTTTCTGGCGTTAGCTTTTCTTATTATGGCGGTATTGGTCGGCTTCCAGGTTATTTTCACCGTACCAGATCAGCCGCAAATTATTACCCAAACAGGTACCGAGCTGACACAAGATATTAGGTGCATCGAATTTAGCGATTCAAAAGCTCTCGATCATGACGGCAAAATCAATGTGCTTGTCTGGAATATCTACAAACAGAACCGGGCTAATTGGCAACGTGCACTCGATGAGTTTTCTGCTGATAAGCAGTTACTGTTATTGCAAGAAGCCAGCATGACACCATCATTTAAACAGTGGTTGGTGGATGGTCGCTGGGTTAGTAATCAAGTGAGTGCTTTTAAGGCGCTGGGTAGCGGTGCCGGTGTAATTAGTATTGCTCAAGGGCAACCAGAAAAAGCCTGCGCTTACACCTCTAAAGAGCCGTGGCTTCGCTTACCTAAGTCTGCATTATATAGCCAGTATCACTTGAGTAATGGCGAGAAACTCGCAGTGGTGAATGTACATGCGATTAACTTCACCGTAGGTACAAAAGAGTATGTATCGCAGTTAACGGCGCTTGAAATACTTTTAAAGCATCATGTGGGGCCAATTCTATTTGCTGGAGACTTCAATAGCTGGAGTGAATCTCGCGTTAATGCGATGAGGCAGGCCTTAAAGGCTGCGGACTTACAAGAGGTGACGTTCTTGCCGGATCATCGAGTCCAATTTATAACAGGGTTACCACTGGACCATGTGTTTTACCGAGGTCTGACGCTTAAGTACGCAAAAGCGCCGCAGAGCGACGCTTCCGATCATAACCCATTGTTATTGTCATTTACGTTAAATGACTAGCTTAGGTTACCACAATATAAAGTGCCCAAATAACGTAGAAGAATACCCATGGCAGGCTTGCAATCACCAAAGCTTGGCCACGTTCAAACTCCGTCCACGTCAGTACAACGCCGTAGCCGAGCACAATGTACCAAGGCAGAAGCAAAGGTAACGAGCTAGCGAAATGAGACCATTCGTTAGTAAGAGGCAGCTTTAATAGACCATTGAGGCTATTTAAATCGGCAGCGTAAGTCATTACCTGACCATGCTTGAGTAGCAAGCTCGCGTAGCTTGCTACATCGCCCAATACTGCTGGGAATAAGATAGCACACGATGCGGCAAACCATTTCCAGTAACCGTATTGTTGTTTGCTTGCCTTTGTTGCAAGAAAGAACCAAAGCGCGAGCAATAGTAAGGTGGCAAAGCGGTTGAATACATCATTGATGATCGCGCTTGCCATTAGCGTGTTTGGTTCTAATAGCTCAATCTGCTTCGGGTCGATTTGCTGAAATTGCGCAGCAAGTTGGTCACTGAGCCACGTGAAATCGACATTCGAAAAGTAAGCACCCCAGAATAAAAACGGACTAAGCATCAGGAAGATGAACGGTTGCCATCCCCATCCACCGCGTTGATAAAGCGCAAGAAAACAAGATGTTGGAGAACGAAAAATGTCCAACAGCATCACAAGTGGATTGCTTGATGGGTTCATACACTTACCTTCGTTACGTCAACGTACAACTTAAGCTTTTGACCTGGTTGTAAGTATTTTTTCTTGTGTAGCGAGTTCCATTTCACGATGTCGTTCGTTTTTACTTTGAACTTGCTTGCAATGCCGCTAATGGTGTCGCCAGAGCGAACGTTGTAGAAAACGGTACGGATCACAGAACCTTTGTCTGAATCCTTCCAAATCACTAGCTTTTGACCCACACGCAATGGATCTTTAGGGCCCATACCATTCCATTTTGCTAACGATTTATACGACACTTTATTGTTACGTGCGATTGACCACAAACTTTCTCCAGACTGAACGACATGGGTGAGTTTGAGTTGACCACGAGCACGAGATTGAGTCTTGCTTAATCGGTTTTGTGCCGTTAATGCATATTTTGCATCGTCTTTTGTTGATGTCGGAATCAATAGGTATTGACCAATACGAATGTTGTTATTCGATAGGCCGTTGGCACGTCGAATGACTTTCGTGGTTGTGCCGTATTTATTAGCTAGCACGCTTAAAGAGTCACCAGATTTCACCTTGTAGCGAGCGACCTTCATCCCTTTACCGCGATTTTTCTCCACCTTGGTGAGAAAAGTCTCTTTTTTCTCTACGGGAATCAAAAGTTGGTGCGGCCCCTCAGGCGCTGTCGACCACTGGTTGTATGCTGGGTTGTAACTCTGCAACTCTTTTACGCTAATGCCGGCATAATCTGCGGCAATAGCCAGATCTAACTGCTCTTCTGGATCAACAAGCGTTAGAACAGGCTTGTTTGGAATTGCAGGAATATTAAGTCCGTACTTGTCTTGGTTTGCGATAACGTCAGCCAAGGCCAATAGCTTAGGAACGTAACTGCTGGTCTCTTTTGGTAAGTCTAATGAGAAGAAATCGATAGGTTTACCGAGCTTTTTATTCTTACGAATTGCGCTAGAAACTCGGCCTCCACCGCTGTTATAAGCGGCGATTGCATGTTCCCAGTTACCATCAAAACGCTCGTTTAGTTGTACTAGGTAGTCCAGCGCTGCATCCGTTGCTGCTGCCACATCTCTGCGACCGTCATACCAGTAGTTTTGCTCTAGTCCCATCATTTTTCCGGTGCCAGGGACAAATTGCCACAACCCAGCCGCGCTACCATGTGAGTAGGCAAAGGCATCGAATGAACTTTCCACTACAGGAAGTAAAGCTAGCTCCATTGGGAGTCCGCGCTCTTCGATACGTTTTGTGATCATGTATAGAAAAGGAGTCGCACGCTTAGATACCGTGTAAAGGTGATTTGGGTGCTTTAAATACCACGTACGGTAGTAGTCCACTTTCTTGTGGTTTGGGATATCCATGTCCAGCTGCATGGCGATACGTTGCCACACATCTTCTTGTTCTTGGGGGGAGAGAACTTTAGGCGCGTCGTTAGCGGATTTTTTTGCTAGTGACGATTTATTGCCCGGTTGAGCTTTTACTGCATTTTGCTTTGCAGTCTGCTCAGATTTATTGGTTTCTGGTGTAGAAGACGTTGAATCTGACTGAGTCAATTGACAGCCAGATAATAACAACGCCAACGCCCAAGTATACTTCAAACGCATGGATTCAGCCTATTTAGGGCCTGTTTATCTTCACCTGCCTGTCGCGCAACGTAATGTGCGTGGCAGTCGCAAGATAATAGACATCTTTTAAACACTAACTAATTTATAGAGGCAAAGAGCTTCTAATTATGCAATGGGGAGAAATTCAAATAGATTTATATCAACCCCAAACGTAAGAGAAGCGCCAGTGGCGCTTCTCGAAAAATCAGTCCCTGATAATACTGGGGTCTTGCAAACTTACAAGCAGAAAATGGTTAAAATTCGTTCTTCCACTCGCGTAAAGCAGTAAAAACCGAGCATGGATCGCTATTTTTAATGCGACTAGCAACAGATTGAACCACGTCAGGGTTAGAGGTTCGCAAGAACGGATTAATCCACTTTTCTTTGCGTATTGTTGTTGGAAGTGTCGGAATGTTGAGTGCTCGCAGTCGGTTTACATCGTCGCGATATTGGCGAAGTTGCTCATTGTCAGGTTCAACCGCTAGAGCAAACGCCACGTTACTCGCGGTGTATTCATGCGCGCAGAAGACTTGAGTTTCTTCTGGTAGAGACGTTAGTTTGCTCAGTGATTCAAACATTTGCTCAGGCGTACCTTCAAAAATACGACCGCAGCCAGCAGAAAAGAGCACATCACCGCAAAAGAGTTTTCCGTCCCCAACGTAACCGATATGGCCCAAAGTATGGCCGGGTAACCCAAGTACTAAGAAAATCTCACCAAACAACTCCAGCTTGTCGCCTTCTTCCATTGGTGTCGTTAGGGTTGGAATTGGCTCTGATTTTGGGCCCACAACGGCGACGTCAGGAAATGCACGCACTAAGTCTGGAACGCCACCAATGTGATCGTTGTGGTGGTGCGTAATTAAAATCGCTTCTAAAGTTAATTCGTTAGCCTGCAGAAATTCTAATACTGGCTTCGCATCGCCCGGATCAACGACTGCGCAGCGCTTATCGCTATTTTGTATCAGCCAGATGTAATTATCATTAAATGCGGGTATGCTTTTGATCTCTAACACGATTCGTTCTCCGTCACCCATTTTAGTCAGGTGGTTAATGAAACCAGCACTCAGCAACAAAACTATACCACACCCGTCGACTTGGTCAGCAATGAACAACGGTCCGTGGGTGCTTGAGTCAATCCAGACCCGACTTGATGAATGGTGCCCGAAACTCTTCGGCTACCATATGCTCAAACTGGGCGGGTTGAGCTGTGAGCTAACCAGCTGTAATTGTAACATTCAACACCAAGTCAACGTAGATATCCAGAACCCGTTGCATAATGTGATTGCAGATGGTTACGAATTACCCTTTTTGGAAAAAAGCTTTGATGTTGTGATACTCGCTCATCAGCTCGACTATGCAAGCGATCCACACCGTTTGTTGCGTGAAGTCGATAGAGTGATGATGGATGATGGCTATGTAATTATTACTGGATTCAACCCATTAAGCTTGACTGGATTAGCGAGTTTGCTTCCATGGCGTAAACATAATTTGCCTTGGAGTGGACGAATGTTTACGTCGAACCGCATCAAAGATTGGTTAGGGTTACTTAATTATCAAGTGATTCATTGTGATCGTTATGCGCTGTTTCCGATGAAACGTTACCGTACGATGTGGACATGGTTGGAAAATAGTCTTGGTGATTGGGCATCACCCGCTGGGAGTTTGTATTACATAGTCGCGCGGAAACGGACATACCCTCTCAAGCCTATCAAACCGCATTGGCGCTTGAAGAAAAAGCTCACACCACTTGGGGTGATGAATCGAGAGGGTAACACTATGAGGAAAGAATCTCGCTAAGAGGGTTGGTAACCTGTATCTTCCTCAGTTGGGTTTTCTGCAGCAGTCCGGGCTAGCTCATCACACATTTCGTTCTCACGATGGCCCGCGTGGCCTTTTACCCAATGCCATTCAACTTGATGGCGTGCGGTTTCTTTGTCTAGAGCTTGCCATAAATCGGCATTCTTCACGGGTTTTTTATCCGCTGTTTTCCAACCACGCTTCTTCCAGTTATGGATCCACTGAGTAATACCTTGGCGCACATATTGGCTGTCAGTCGTTAAAGTGACTTTACAAGGTTGTTTTAACGTCTGTAGCGCGACGACAGCCGCCAACATTTCCATGCGGTTGTTGGTAGTTAACGTATAGCCTTTGGAAAGTGTCTTTTCTACGTCTTTGTAACGCAATACTATGCCGTAACCACCTGGTCCTGGGTTACCTAAACAAGAACCGTCAGTGAAAATCTCAACGTGTTTGGTCATATTTTTTGGTACTATTAGCCGAAACATTTAATAAAGCATAGTCTGACATACATAACCTTATGAATACCAGCAGCAATTCTGAATATAACCGCATTGTCGTTCTCGATACCGAAACCACAGGTATGAACCGCGAGGGTGGTCCTCACTACATGGGACACCGCATTATTGAAATCGGTGCCGTGGAGATCATCAACCGTAAGCTGACTGGTCGTCACTTCCACGTTTATTTAAAACCCGATCGTGAAATCCAACCAGAAGCGGTTGAAGTTCACGGTATTACGGATGAATTCTTGGTTGATAAACCGGAATACGCGAGCGTGCACCAAGAGTTTCTTGAGTTTATTAAAGGCGCAGAACTTGTTGCCCACAACGCGCCCTTCGATACCGGCTTTATGGATTACGAGTTTGGCATGCTCGATCCTAACATCGGCAAAACGGACGACTACTGCAAGGTGACCGATACCCTTGCTATGGCGAAGAAAATCTTCCCTGGTAAGCGAAACAACCTTGATATCTTATGTGAACGTTACGGTATTGATAACTCGCACCGTACACTCCACGGAGCTTTGCTCGATGCGGAGATTCTAGCCGACGTTTACCTCTTTATGACGGGTGGTCAAACGAGTCTAGAATTTAACGCGAATAAACAAGAGGGTGGGGTAGAAACCATTCGTCGTATTGAAGGAAGAAAAGCGCTAAAGGTTTTGCGCGCAAGTGCCGATGAACTAGAAGCTCACCAAAAAAGATTAGAGTTGGTGAACAACTGTATTTGGCATCAATAGGAGAAGCTATGTTGAGGGCTTTGTTGGTCGCGTTTTTAGCGATATGGAGTAGTCTCTCGAGTGCTGCGAGTGAATCTACAATGTCTTTGTTAGACAATCGCTTTCGAGTTGATCCAACCATCGAGCAGATCACGTTTTTGGTTTATCGTGAGCAAAGTTCTCAGCCAGTTGTTTTAGTCCGTCCTGACGGTAAAAAATACTATGCTTGGGGCTCTTACGACAATGTACGTTGGTATCAAGAAGCCTCACTCGATATTATTTCCGTTGATAACCCTATGCCAGGTCCATGGCAGGCTGTGGGGAAAGTTACGCCTAAAAATAACATCCGCTTAATTTCTCACCTAAAGCTCAGTACGGATCTGTTCCCAAACCGATTATATAATGGGGAAGCGCTTAAGTTTACAGCTCGCCTGACCTCCGACGGCAAACCTCTTGTACTGCGCGACTTCCTTGATCGCGTGAATCTGCGCGTGACATTTACCAAGTTTGTCGAAAATGAAGATGAGCTGATCAAAGAAGCACGTCCAGTGCCGATGGTTGTGGGTGAGTTTTCTGATGACGGCCGCGGCTTGGATGAAAAAGCAGGGGATGGTGTGTTTACGGTTCAGCTCCCAATAGACGTTGAGCCTGGTAAGTACCGCGCGCGCATCACGTCTGGCAATGGCGTATTCTTACGAGCGCAAGAACAAGTCATCTTGGTTTATCCGAACCCAATCTCTCGTACTTTTATTCAGGCTCGTAATCCCGATAAGCCACACCAATTAGTGGTGAGTGGCGAGCAAGGTATGATTGCACCAGGCTCTATAGCAGTCACAGTGAAAAAGGACGCTCCCGATGGTTTCATTAGTTACAGCCAAGGACAGGTCTCTAAAGATGGAATGAGAGTTACGTTGAACCTCAATAACGATGCTGAGCTTGGTAAGTACGCATGGCGCGGCGAGATCTTTGCCACTGATTTTGCAACTCAGCGTCCGTTGGTGTTTCCTATTCCAGAGCAAACTTTCAGTGTTGTTGATGAAGTTGATCTAGAAGCTGCTCGAATTGCAAAAGAAGCTGAATTAGCCGAGCAGCGCCGTATTGAAATGGAAAAGCAAATTATCGCTGAGCGAGAGGCTGAGCGTAAGCGCAGCATGATTATTATCGCGGTAGGTAACTTGATAATGCTGCTGATTGTGATCATTGCATGGATAGTCTGGCGCAAAATTAAAGCGAAGCGCGATGCCATGCCAGAGATGCAATTAGAAGTACCAAAGAAATAGTAGTAACACATAAAGCGAGAAACGGAGCCAATCGGCTCCGTTTTTTTATCAAGTTACCAAGTTGGAAGAAGAAAAATGGATAAATTATGAATATTTAAGTTTACTGTACTCAAATATATGTTTGGGATTTTATATAAATAATATATCATTTTTACTTTCTAAATTGGTTGCATTTTTAATGTGACTAACTTTCAAAACAATCAATTAAAGATAAAAGAAATAATGAATAAAATTTTAGCTTTTTTTTGTGCAGTGATAATTGTAGGTTGTTCTTCTATTGATAATGGTGTTAATAATCCAGATTCGGGAAGTAATAATTTAAAATCACTTGATACCTTCACTTTCGATCCCTTAAGTAAAATCCAAAAAGTAGAAATACCAACTTATTATGATGGCTTGTTTGATACAGCAAGACCCTATTTAGATGAAAAGTACCCTTACACCTATGTCAGTAAACCTCAAGCATACATAATTGATGACGAGATTATTTCTTTTGCTCCTTGGTTTCCTGTCGAAGGAAGGTTTACGGTTTTTCCAACCGCTCACTATATAGTTATAACTCAAGAAACCGAGAGTGGCTTAGTCTCCGCACGATTTAATCATGAACAAGTAATTAAGCTGTTAAGTGAAGAGTATAAAATTACTGAGCATACAAGTCCGTTTTTTCATTATGTTCTAGAGGTTTCTCCAAGTGAACAAGCCAATTTTGTAGAAGATATCCATAAAAAATTGAGTAGACTTCCTTCAGAATAAGGATTGTTGGTTAAATTTTGGTCAATAAAGTCAGGGGTTCTGGCTTTATTGATTGCATGGAGTTCTATTTATATTGATTTGGGCTTTGTAATAGGTAGTACGCCATAATAACAAGAGCCGATCTTGTAGGGTTTCTGGATAAATATTCAGCTGTGCGTGATAAATAAGAATAAGTAAACGCGAGGTCTCTGATGAAATACAAAAAGCGTCAGAAGTATAAATACACTCTCCATTCTGAAGAAAAGATTGAGACTCACATTTCAGTGAGTAACGCGTATGACAGCCCTTTTCTTAGTTTGTCCAAACAAGGCGTGTTAACGATTAAAAAGGGCTATGCATGGGATGGAGCGAGTGGGCCAGCGTTAGACACAAAAAACATTATGAAAGCTTCTTTAGTGCATGATGCTCTTTACCAACTCATGAGGGAAGAGGTGTTGCCACAAAGTGCTCGAAAGCATGCGGATACGTTGTTGAGAGAAACATGTTTAGAAAAAGGAATGTCTAGCTTCAGAGCAACTTATATCTATTATGGCGTCAGAGTTGTCGGTGGCTTCTTTTCTAGACCTGATACTTTGTGTGCTTAATGGGAACATCTTTCCAACGTTTAACTGTTTATTTATACAGTTTAGTTATGTAAGCTCCAAGGTGATACAAAGGAGTAGTACATAATGACAATAAGATATGAAGAGCATGTGCCAAGCCCGAAAGAATACTGTGATATGCGTGTCAAAGCCGGGCTATCACCCAAATCGTTGAAAGCTGCTGAAATTGGTCTACCCAATTCGTTATATGGCGTATCTGTTCGGGATGAAGGAAAGCTCATTGCAATGGGTCGGGTTGTTGGTGACGGGGCGTGTAACTTCGAAATTGTCGACGTTGCCGTTGATTCTGATTATCAAGGCAACGGTTTAGGTAGAAAAGTCATGGAATACATCGACGGTTATCTTTCATCTGTTGCACTTGAAGGCTCTTACGTTTCTATGATTGCTGATGAACCGGTCTTTTACGAAAAGCTTGGTTATAGGCTGGTGGCTCCTAAAAGCCAAGGGATGACAAAAAAGTTTAAGCCAAAGGCGTAACACGTATTCAGCTGTGAAGATAAGCACTAGAAAACAGGAGTTTAATTTCCTGTTTTCTATATTAAATTTGTATTTAAGCCACTTCTGGAATTGGTTTGGGTGGCTGCTCTAAATCAGGCTCTTTTTGAACAGTAGGAATTTGTCCCTCACCCACAGCACTGATGTAACAGCCACTAAGTTTAATGGCAAGGTACATATCAGCTCGCAGTAAGATGCCTCCTTCACTGGTGCTGATACCAGTAAGCTCACACCATTGACGAAGACGTCGTTTCCTTCCAGCGAGGATTAAGCGTACGCCTCTCTTTTTCAAAGTATTGTGAATATCTGCCAGTGTTGCCATCACACTGAGATCCAAGTGAGTAAAGCTCGATACGGCGTCGATGACAACGCAACTTGCGTCTTTGTGATGCTCTGCCTGCTCTAACACTCTACGTTTAAAGTAAGGAGCATTGAAGTAAGTTAGCGGTGAGTTAAAGCGGTAAATCACCATTCCAGGAATAGGCGAAGCTTTTCCTGAGTCGTCGATGGTCCGAATGGTACCTTTTTCATCCAAGCCAAGTAGCTGATCACTCGGTCGCATGACAATCCGTAAAAATTGAAACAGCCCTAGCAATACCGCCAAAGTGATCCCCGGTATTACACCCACGATCAACACAGAAATAAAAGTAATGATGGCCAGATAAAATGCATCTTTGTCACGAGATTTTAATTTCCAAATTGCTTTAAGATCGAGCAGCGATAGGGACGCAATGATCAATACAACACCAAGTGAAGCGATAGGGATGAACTGCAAAGGCTCGTAAATAAATACCGCAATAATGGCAATGGTGATTGCGGCGACAATCGAAACTAATTGAGATTTACCGCCATTTGCATCATTGACGGCTGTGCGTGAGTCAGCGCCGCTTATTGCGAAACCTTGTGAAAACGCTGAGGCAATGTTGGCAAAACCCAACGCCTGAAACTCTTTATTTGCATCAATATCATAACCGTTTTTAGCCGCGAAACTGCGGGCGGTGAGCATCATGCTAACAAAACTGACAATCGCAAGGTTGAGCGCCGGGACTACTAGTTCACGAACTTCACCTAGCTCAAATTCCGGTGTTTGAAACTGAGGGAAGCCACCTTGAGTGAGTCCGACAACCGATACGCCCATCTCTTGTAAATGGAAAAACCAAACTGACGCAGTAGTTACGAGGATCGCCAGCATGGCAGCAGGCCAAGTTGGTCGGTAGCGTTTGGTGAGCAAATAAACGACAACCGTCACGATACTCAGAGTTACAGTAGGCCAATGAAGATCGGTTAATCGTTGTGGAGCTTCCCATAAACGTTCCAGTAAATAACGTTGCTCGTATTTCAAACCGACTACTTTCGCAAACTGACCAACGATAATTGTGAGAGCAACACCGTTGAGTAGACCCAAAAGAATCGGACGAGAAAGGAAATCTGCAAACACTCCTAGCTTGAAACGACTTGCCAGTACACACCAAATCCCCGTCATCGCTGTCATGGTCATAACCAACTGCCAATGTTTTGTGGGGTCACCTGCGGCAAGTGGTGTCACAACAGCAGCAATCACTGCACAGGTTGCTGCATCGGGTCCGACAATGAGTTGTCGAGATGTGCCCATCATGGCGTAAACCAACATTGGCAGTACACACGAATACAGACCGACAATTGCGGATACACCAGTTAACTGTGCATAAGCTATGGCAACTGGCAGTGCAACCGCGACAACAGAAAAGGCGGCTCTGAAGTCGTTAACAAACCATTCTTTTTGATAATGCTTAAGCTGAACAAGCCCTGGGAACCACTGTGCGAGTAATATTTTAGCCAACGGATTTACCATATATGTGAGTGAGTTACTTAAAGTATACACCGCTTAGTTGGAACGTCTGTGAGTTAGTTATCACTGGAAATCGGGGAAAAGATTGGAGTGCGAGGATTTTATTGCGCAGGGGGGCTTTGTAGTGTGAGGTGTTATGAATCCGATTCTGGAAGCAATAAAAAACGGGAGCTGATACTCCCGTTTGTGATCTCAGATTCTAGAGTTACGCGACACTATCCATCTGAGGGTATAGCGGCTTTGCGGCAAGCAGTTCCGGCTCAAAATCGTCAACGTTGATTGTATCTAGACGATGCTGTTCCGCTTCTCTGAGTAGATCGGCTTCTTCTTGCGTGATAAAGCCTTGCTCTAGCCCTTCCTGAGCAATCATATCCAAACGTAAGAATGGGCGACGCTTACCCTGCGCTTTACATACTTTGTCAAACACAGGCTCAGCTTGAAGAATGACTGATAGTGCAAGTTCAATCTTACCTGCTGCGTTGTGCTCGGTTGGTTCAAGGTATTGACCGCGACCAATGCGTGAGCGCGTTGCACTTGGCGTTTGTAGAATGCGCGCCACTTTACTGTCTAGTTTATCGCTTGGTGCTTTGCGTACGCGACCAAATGGCATGATTAATACGCGTAGCGCACGGCCAATTACTTTGTTCGGGAAGTTTGCTAAGAATTCATCTACTGCCACTTCAGTTTGCTTCAAGCTGTCTTGCAAGCCCCAATGTACTAATGGCAAATCTTCAACTGGACGGCCATCTTGCTCAAAACGTTTCAACGTCGCAGAGCTCAAATATAGCTGGCTTAGAATGTCACCAAGACGTGCTGATAGACGCTCTTTACGCTTCAAAGAGCCACCTAGCACTGCCATTGAGATATCCGATAGCAGAGCAAGGTTTGCACTGTAACGGTTCAATTGTTGGTAGTAACGCTTGGTTGCATCTTTGGTTGGTGATGAAGAGCCCAGACCGTCGCTCAAACCAAACCAGATACTGCGCACTAGGTTACTCATTGTAAAGCTCACGTGACCAGCAAGCGCTTTATCAAATTTCTCGACAGCATTACTTGCTTCAGAATACGCCGCGTTCATTTCTTCAAGAACGTACGGATGGCAACGGATTGCGCCTTGGCCAAAGATGATCATTGAGCGTGTTAGAATGTTAGCACCTTCAACCGTTACCGCGATTGGCGCACCTTGGTAACCACGAGCTAGGAAGTTAGAAGGTCCCATACAGATACCTTTACCGCCTACGATGTCCATTGCATCGATGATGCTTTGCTGGCCGCGGTGCGTACAGTGATACTTCACGATAGCTGAGATTACTGAAGGCTTTTCACCTAAGTCGATACCCGCAACGGTTAAGTTGCTTGCTGCATCCATCACGTAAGCATTACCACCCAAGCGTGCTAATGGTTCTTCAACCCCTTCCATATGGCCGATAGGCTGTTTGAACTGACGGCGAATACGTGAGTAAGCACCGGTTGCCATTGCCGCAGTTTTGATGCCACCTGTTGAGTTTGAAGGTAGCGTGATACCACGTCCAACCGACAGACACTCAACCAGCATACGCCAACCTTGGCCCGCCATTTTTTCGCCACCGATAATGAAATCGATAGGAACAAAGATGTCTTTACCGCGCGTTGGACCATTTTGGAATGGCACATTGAGTGGGAAGTGTCGGTTACCAATCTCAACACCTTTGACATCAGTTGGGATAAGCGCACAAGTGATGCCAAGATCTTCTTTGTCGCCTAGCAAACCTTCAGGGTCGCGAAGTTTAAATGCTAAGCCTAGTACGGTTGCGACTGGCGCTAGGGTGATGTAGCGCTTGTTCCAAGTCAGGCGCATACCCAGTACTTCTTTTCCTTCCCATTCGCCTTTACAGACCACACCGTAATCTGGAATAGATCCAGCGTCAGAACCCGCTTCTGGACTTGTTAGGGCGAAACAAGGGATTTCCTTACCTTCAGCTAGGCGCGGTAAGTAATGATTTTTCTGATCTTCAGTACCGTAGTGTTGCAGTAACTCACCAGGGCCTAAAGAGTTAGGAACACCAACGGTAGACGATAGAACGCCAGAAACACCCGTTAATTTTTGTAGTACCAAAGATTGCGCGTATGCTGAGAACTCAAGACCACCGTACTTTTTCTTAATGATCATGGCGAAGAACTTATGATCTTTCAGGTATTGCCAAACTTCTGGCGGTAAGTCCGCGAGTTCATGGGTCACTTGGAAATCACTCACCATGGCGCACACTTCATTCACAGGGCCGTCTAAAAAGGCTTGTTCTTCCGCACTTAACTTAGGTGCTTGAATTGCGTGTAGCTTTTGCCACTCTGGTTTGCCTTTAAATAGTTCGGCTTCCCACCAGACGGTACCTGCGTCTAACGCTTCTTTTTCGGTTTGAGACATAGCTGGCAGCACTTTCTTGAAAAGCACTAACGCTTTGCGGCTAATTAAAGACTGACGTACGCCAGGAACCGCGAGCACAGCTGCGGCGAGAACGTAAATCGCCCAACCAATAACGCCGACAGTACCAGCTACTGTAAGAGCCAGCATGGCTGCGGTGAGTAAGCTAATAGATTTCACGAGAGACATGCGGTGGTAGAGCGTAATGCCTAGCACGATCGCCATCGTGATGATTGAGAGCAAGATGTCCATATATATTTTCCTTTTCAGACTTTATAAGTTTTGTACGTCTGCATGTTAGGTAAGAGGTCTAACCAGTTGGTTTAAGTGTAATCAAAATATTAAGGAAATGTAAAACATAAGATTGGATAAAAAGTGATCTAAGTAGAGTTAAAATTCTAAAGTTGAGATTTGAGTGATGGTTTCATGAGCAAGTTGACAAGTTTATTACCATCACTAATCTAAATCTGTTGGTTCACTATCGACACTAATTCTCGTTTGTGGGTAAACTCAGAGTAATCAAACCCGAGTTCCGGTTTATGAAATGTCCGATACCAAATTGGTATCAGAACAATTTGCTCAGTGAGTCAAGAGCTGACTGAAGCCGAAATAATAAAGAGAACGTCTTATGTACCATGATCTGATTAGAAGTGAATTAAACGAAGCTGCTGAAGTGCTCAACAAATTTTTAAGCGATGACCATAACATTGCGCAAATCGAAGCAGCGGCGAAAATGATTGCTGACTCATTCAAGCAAGATGGTAAAGTATTGTCGTGTGGTAACGGTGGTTCTCACTGTGATTCAATGCACTTTGCCGAAGAGCTAACAGGCCGTTACCGAGAAAATCGTCCTGGCTATGCTGGTATTGCTATTTCAGATCCAAGCCACCTTTCTTGTGTGAGTAATGACTTTGGTTATGACTTCGTGTTTTCACGTTATGTAGAAGCGGTTGGTCGAAAAGGTGACGTACTGTTTGGTCTGTCGACTTCAGGTAACTCAGGTAACATCCTGAAAGCGATTGAAGCAGCACAAGCGAAAGGCATGAAGACGATTGCGCTAACAGGTAAAGATGGCGGCAAAATGGCAGGCCTTGCAGATATTGAAATCCGCGTGCCACACTTTGGTTATGCAGACCGCATTCAGGAAATTCATATTAAGATTATTCATATCATCATTCAGTTGATCGAAAAAGAGATGGAATAATCGTTTACGGCCACCGTTTCGAGCTGTGTTGTTAGGGAGTTTTTTAAACCATGTGTGAATTGCTCGGTATGAGCGCTAATGTTCCAACGGATATTTGTTTCAGTTTTACTGGGCTCATGCAGCGTGGAGGTCGAACCGGCCCACACCGTGACGGATGGGGGATCACCTTCTACGAAGGGAAGGGCTTTCGAACCTTCAAAGATCCCAAGCCAAGTTGTGAGTCTAAAATTGCAGAGTTGGTACAAAATTATCCCATCAAAAGTCGTGCGGTCGTTAGTCATATCCGACAGGCGAATCGTGGTGGTGTTAATTTAGAAAATACTCATCCCTTTACACGTGAGCTGTGGGGTAGGTATTGGACGTTTGCGCATAACGGTCAGCTCTCTGGCTATCAAGACTTGCATACAGGTCGACATCGACCTGTCGGTGAAACAGATAGTGAACTGGCATTTTGCTGGTTATTGAAGCAAATGGAAGATCGATATCCTGAGCCACCAAAGGATATGGAGTCGGTATTCTTATATGTTGCTAAATGTTGTGATGAGCTAAGAGAGAAGGGTGTATTTAACATGCTTCTGAGTGATGGTGAGTATGTAATGACGTATTGCACCAATCATTTGTATTGGATCACAAGACGCGCACCGTTTGGAAAAGCCGCGTTGCTTGATGAAGATGTGGAAATTAACTTCCAAGAAGAAACAACGCCACACGATATCGTTTCTGTGATCGCAACTCAACCTTTGACGGGCAACGAAGCTTGGCAGCGTATGAAACCTGGCGAATACGGCTTGTTTCACCTAGGTGAACTAGTCAAAAATAATGCCTCTGAACTGGTAAATGTGCCGTTTGCGGCGGCTAAGCCGGGCAATCAAGCGCCAACCGAACCGTTAGAGTGATGGTCTCTTACTCTGAATATAAAAATAAAGCTCGCTTAATCGCGAGCTTTATTTTTATGCGTTTTAAACCGAGGGCGGATACGGATGAGCATTCTTACTTTCTAGAGTGCTGGTAGTAGAGTCCTAGTCTCGCTAAGGCTTGCTGTAAAGACGTAACTGATAGAAATTTCTCATAAAACACCTCGTCAGTCTGAACGGTGAAGAACGAACCAGATTCAGAATCTACTTTCCGAGTGTTATGTTACTCAAGTGGTTATGGGATTTTTTAGAATGTTGGGTTTTAGGTTTCTAGTCTCACCATGGTTTTCTTGAATCAAGTTTATAAGTATTAAAACAACCAAGAGCAGCCCTCAGGCTGCTCTTTTGTGCTTGGAGTTTATTATTCAGGGCTACTCATCTGAGGCGTACCCATGTACGCCAAGCTCTGCGCCATCTAAATAGGCTTTACCATCCTTCATGATCAACCGCTCGTCTACCAGCCACTTAGCCACCATAGGGTAGATTCGGTGCTCCTGCGCCTGAACACGTGCCGCAAGTACACTAGCATCATCGTCTTCGAACACAGGAACTTTTGCTTGCAGTATGACAGGGCCACCATCAAGCTCTTCCGTTACAAAGTGCACACTCGTACCATGTTCTTTATCGCCAGCATCAATTGCTCTCTGGTGTGTGTGTAGCCCAGGATATTTTGGTAGAAGAGAAGGGTGGATATTGATCATCTTACCCATGTAATGAGAAACAAATGCGCTGCTCAGAATGCGCATGTAACCAGCAAGAATAATCACGTCTGGTTGGTATTCATCTATTTGACTCATTAGCTCTGCATCAAAGCTTTCACGCGAGCTGAATGCTTTAGGGTCGACAAAGTGACCGTCTACATCAAACTTTTTTGCACGTTCTAAACCAAAAGCATCTGCTTTGTTAGAGAACACGGCTGCCACTCGTGCGTTTGGCATGCTGTCTTCGCAAGCTTCCAAGATAGCTTGCAGGTTACTTCCGTTACCCGAGATGAGGACCACAAAGTTTTTTAGGGTATGGTTTTTCATGATGTCGAGAGCGCCTTGGTATTGTAGGTTGGAGTTATGTAGCTTCTAAACTACCTACTAATAGAATGGTTTTTAGTGTTCTAGATAGCAAAATGAGGACCTAGTCATCTAGTGTCCTCATTCTTCTTATCTTTTGAGCTCGATTTGCAAATTATTGGATTTCAACTTGCTCTTCGTTCGCGTCTGCTTGTGCGATTTGACCAATCACCCACGCGTTTTCGCCTTCTTCTTTAAGAAGAGCAACTGCTGCGTCTGCCTGGTCTTTCGGTAGTGCGACGATTAGACCTACACCACAGTTGAATGTGCGGTACATTTCGTGTGTGTCGACGTTGCCTTTCTCTTGTAGCCACTTGAAGATAACTGGCCATTCCCAACTGTTACCATCGATAACTGCTTTCGTGCCTTCAGGCAGTACGCGTGGGATGTTTTCCCAGAAACCACCACCAGTGATATGAGAAATCGCATGGATGTCGTGTTTCTCAATCATCTTAAGTGCTGACTTGATGTAAATTTTTGTTGGTTCTAGTAGGTGCTCACCAATAGTGCGGCCTGCTAGCTCTTCGCTCTTATCTGCACCAGATACTTCTAGGATCTTACGGATAAGGGAGTAACCGTTTGAGTGTGGGCCGCTTGAGCCAACAGCGATAAGTGCATCACCAGCAGCGACTTTCGTGCCGTCAATCACGTCTTCTTTTTCTACTACGCCAACACAGAAACCAGCTACGTCGTAGTCTTCGCCTTCATACATGCCAGGCATCTCCGCAGTTTCGCCACCAATTAGGGCACAACCTGCTTGAACACACCCTTCTGCGATACCTGAAACAACATCCGCTGCGGTATCAACGTCTAGTTTGCCTGTTGCGTAGTAATCTAGGAAAAACAGTGGCTCTGCGCCTTGCACGATAAGATCATTTACACACATTGCCACTAGGTCGATGCCAATCGTGTCGTGCTTGTTCATATCCAGTGCTAGGCGAAGTTTTGTGCCAACGCCATCAGTACCAGAAACCAGTACAGGTTGTTTGTATTTAGTTGGCAATTCGCATAGCGCGCCAAAACCACCGATACCACCCATAACTTCAGGGCGACGAGTACGTTTTACCGCACCCTTAATACGATCCACAAGCGCGTTGCCTGCATCAATATCTACACCAGCGTCTTTATAGCTAAGAGAAGAGTTGTTACCACTCACAGGGAAGTCCTCGGTATTAAGTTGGATATGAAAACGGCGCTATTCTAACAGTGCTTAAACATAGATAGCAAACGTTTGCGTCTGTTTTTTTCTTTAGTGATTTATCCTGATATCCCTGTGAAAATCATGTATAATCTGAAGGTTTGTTTAAATATTGCCAACTATAGCCGGAGATGGACATGAAAGTTGTTGAAGTAAAGCACCCTCTAGTAAAACATAAAATTGGTCTAATGAGAGAAGGTGACATCAGCACAAAACGTTTTCGTGAGTTAGCGACTGAGGTCGGTAGCCTACTTACTTACGAAGCAACGTCAGACTTTGAAACAGAAAAAGTGACCATTGATGGTTGGAACGGTCCGGTAGAAGTAGACCAGATTAAAGGTAAAAAAGTAACCGTAGTGCCAATCCTACGTGCAGGTCTAGGCATGATGGATGGAGTTCTTGAGCACATGCCAAGCGCACGTATCAGTGTTGTGGGTATTTACCGTGATGAAGAAACGCTTGAGCCAGTTCCTTACTTCAACAAGCTTGCTTCAAACATCGAGGAGCGTATTGCGCTTGTTGTTGACCCAATGCTTGCAACAGGTGGTTCTATGATTGCTACGATCGATCTCCTAAAAGAGAAAGGTTGTAACCAAATCAAAGTGCTGGTACTTGTTGCTGCACCAGAAGGTATTGAAGCGCTAGAAAAAGCACACCCAGATGTTGAGCTATACACTGCGGCAATCGATGAGAAGCTTAATGACAAAGGCTACATCGTTCCGGGTCTAGGCGATGCAGGTGATAAGATCTTCGGTACTAAGTAATTCTTTGATGTATTACTATGACTGAACAGAAAAAGGCTTGGTGAAAACCAAGCCTTTTTTGTATCTACAAGAGGAGAAGAGTAAGACACGCCAACTAATAAAGCGGCGCAAACGAACTATTTCGCGCTTTCTTCTTCCATTTGTGCGTTATCCACAACGTGGTTTTCACCTAAATCGTTTGGTAGCACAAGGTTAAGAATAATTGCCACGATACCGCATAGGCTCACACCTTGTAGACTGAACTCACCAATACCGAAAGCCATACCACCAATGCCAAACACAAGTGTTACGGCAACAATCACTAGGTTACGAGACTTATGTAAATCAACGTTATTCTTGATCAGTGTGTTGAGGCCTACCGTTGCGATGGAGCCGAACAGCAGAATCATGATGCCGCCCATAACAGGAACTGGAATCGTTTGAAGAACCGCACCTAGCTTACCTACCAATGCAAGTACGATTGCGGTGATTGCTGCCCAAGTCATGATCACAGGGTTAAATGCTTTGGTTAGCATTACCGCTCCTGTTACTTCACTGTAAGTGGTGTTTGGTGGAGCACCCACCATCGAAGCTGCGATAGTTGCCACCCCGTCACCTGCGATTGTGCGGTGAAGGCCTGGTTTTTTCAGGTAGTTTTTTCCTGTAACGTTTGAGATAGCAAGCATGTCACCTACGTGCTCAACCGCAGGTGCGATAGCGACAGGAATCATGAACAAAATTGCGTTGATATTGAACTCTGGCGCGGTGAAGTTTGGCATGGCTAGCCAAGCCGCTTGCTCTACGGGAGTGAAATCAACCACACCGTAGAATAGAGAAACAGAGTAACCAGCAAGAATACCACCAACAATAGGAACGAGCTTCAAAAAGCCTTTTGCAAAAACGCTGAGTACAATGGTTGTGAGCAGTGAGACCGCCGAGATAATGATCGCAGCATCACCATTAACTAGCTGTGCAGCTCCATCACCAGTTTTACCTACCGCCATGTTCACTGCCGTTGGGGCAAGGCCAAGGCCGATAACCATGATCACAGGGCCAACGACAACGGGCGGGAGAATTTTATGGATAAATCCAACACCACGCACTTTGATCATCGCCCCTAGAGCCACATAAACTAAGCCCGCTGCCATCAAGCCGCCCATCGTTGCACCGATACCCCAAGTTTGGATACCGAACATAATAGGAGCAATAAACGCAAAAGAAGAGGCAAGGAAGATGGGAACAGAACGTTTAGTCATTAACTGGAAGAGGAGAGTACCGACACCGGCACCAAAGAGGGCTACGTTTGGATCAAGGCCAGTTAGGAGCGGCACAAGCACCAAAGCACCAAAAGCGACAAAGAGCATTTGAGCGCCTTGTAACGCGTTTTTCATAATAATTCCCTATTTTCAAGATACGCAGACAAATCCGGCGAATACTATCATCCTGCAATCGTTTGCAATGTTGCATAGATCAAACTTTCGATTGAATTTTTCCCATAAATAGCACTTTTGAGAGTTGCTTGCTTGCAAATTGTCCTCTTTTACGTGTCTTGCGTGAAGATGAAAAATGGACAGCCTAACTTGTTGAGATAGCTTAATAAGCAATGAGTTTATTATAAAAAATAGCACTGAAGCGCTGGTTGAGGCCCGAGTTAACAAAGCTGGTCATAATACAGACAATTTACTCAGTACTTACCTTGCTCAAGATTTGATAGTTGCTTATTATTCGGGTTCTTGTTCAGAGGATTATAAAAACTATGCGCTATTTAGCTCTCTTACTGATAGGTTGGTTGTCCCTACCAGTATATGCATTAACTCAGGTGGATATCTATCGTGCCGAAGTGGTTATCGACAGTGAGCAGAACGACGGTGAGTCTTTGGCTCGTCAACAAGGTATGCAGGATGTGATTGTTCGAGCGACCGGTTCTCAATCCTCTTTAAGCAATCCAGTGATTAAAAAGGCACTTAGCTCAAGTGCGCGTTACATTTCTCAACTGAGCTATGGGCAGGTTGATGGAAAAGCGAGCTTAAAAATGTTGTTTAACAACGACCAAATCAGCTCTCTTTTAACACAAGCACAATTGCCATCTTGGTCGCCAAATCGTGCCAATATTTTAGTTTGGATGGTTGAAGAACAGGGTTACGATCGTAACATTGCGTGGGAGCATTCTGAATCTTCAAATGTTGCAGCACTTCGTAGCGCAGCGAAACTAAGAGGCCTACCAATCACTATCCCGGTTGGGGATTTTGATGATGTAACCGGTGTTAATGTCTCTGATCTTTGGGGCGGCTTTATTGAGCCAATTGGTCAAGCTAGCCAGCGCTACCCAGCTGACGCCGTTTTGGTTGTACGAGCTCAAGGTGAACAAATTCGTTGGACACTCTACGACCAGTCGCCAACGAGAATTGTAGAGGCGCAACGTTCTCCGCGTAGCGGGTCTGCATCAGGTGCTAATGCTATTGCAGAAATGGTGGATGGCATCGCAGACTACTATGCAAGTAAGAGTGCAGTTGTGGTTTCAGGAAAGTCTTCAAAAGCGCTAGCAGTGAAAGTCCTTAATGTAACCTCTGCCACGGACTTCTTCCGTTTAGAGAATGCGCTAAAACAACTTAATTCGGTTGCGGGTACAGAGATTAAGCGTGTTCAAGGGGACGAGTTAACGCTCAACATCCACCTTTTGGCATCACAACAAGCTTTTGAGAAAGAAGCTTCTTCTATTTCTCAATTAATGGTTTTTGAAGATCCTTTAGGTGAAGTTGATGCCCCAGCTTCAACTCAAGAAGAAGAGCCATTGGTTCAGAGTAATGAAGCAAAAGACGCCGCGACGCCAAAAGAAGCGCAGCCTGAAGTACCAGTAAATGTTGTGGCAGAAGCAAGTGACGAAACACAACCAACTCAGCCGATGATTGTGGAGCCTGTCCGAGAACAGTATGACTTGATCTACGAGTGGCGCTCGGCATCGTAATCTCCTTGGTAGCGTTCCAGGCGTGAAACGCAAGGATCAAACACCAATGTGGTAAGCATAAAAAAGAGTCGCAATAGCGACTCTTTTTGTTTTCTAAATTCGTATTCGAACCAATGATCAGTGATTGACTGCGATTGGCGTTATTTATTGAATTTCGCTTTTTCTTCTTTTTCTACTTGAGAGAGGCGTTTCAACTTAAGGCCTAGCTCTTTGCCTCTCGCTCTAGCAAACAAAATATTGCCAGCGAAACCGAGTGAAGTCAGTATCAGTTCCACTGCCGCAAGCCAGCGTTCACCCCCATCCACATAGAGGATGGTCAGCGCATGCAAGAAATACAACATAAGAACAAAGTTAGCCCAAGCATGAGTGTAAGGCTTACCAGCTAAAATACCAGGCAACGGAAGTAGTAGCGGAATACACCAAGCAATAGCAAGTGTTGTGCTGCTGAGGTGAGGGTGAGGGGATAACGCAAGCTGCCAAATAGCGACCCAGGCTAATAAGGCTAAGTTGCCAAATAAAGCCAGGTAACGATAGGTTTTAGCCTGTGTACCGAGTGGTGTTTGGTCTAAAGAGTCAGACATCGATTAACTATCCTTGATTTTACTAACAGACTTTTAGTTTTAACGCTGCAGTTGCCAGCCTTTTGCCTAATTGTTGTGCCAGGCGAATCTCTTCACTGCTTAGGGTTGCCTCATGGCCTACACTGCTGGCGCCATACGGAGTGCCTCCGGACTGCGTAGTGTGTAACTCTGGCTCGGAATAAGGAATGCCCAAAACCATCATCCCATGATGCAATAAAGGGGTCATCATGCTTTGTAACGTTGTTTCTTGACCACCATGCATTGAGGACGAAGAGGTAAAGACACAAGCAGGCTTATCGATTAAGTCACCACTGACCCATAAAGATGTAGTCTGATCCCAGAAGTGCTTTAAAGGCGCAGCCATGTTGCCAAACCAGACGGGACTGCCAAACGCTAGACCGTCGCACGTTTTTAGTTCCTCTAGAGTAACAATTGGATCAGAAGGGGAGTGTGAGTGAGGTGACAGTTCTTCAACTGTACGCAAAATTGCATGGCATTGAGGAGTCGATTCGACTCCTCTTGCTATTTGTCTTGCCAGTTGTTTTGTCGAGCCATGACGGCTGAAATACAAAATAAGGATCTGGCAATCCATTTATAAAATATCCAACACTTGCTCTGGTGGGCGACCAATTTTTGCTTTGCCGTTAGCAACGACTACCGGACGCTCAAACAACTTTGGATTTTTCGCCATTGCTTCGAATAATTGCTCATCGCTGACGGAGTCTTCGCCTAAGCCAAGCTCTTTATATTCACTTTCTTTAGTGCGCATCATTTCACGTACAGATGAAAAGCCAAGCTGGGCGTACAGCGCTTTTAGTTCATCCACGTTAAGTGGTGTGTCTAGGTATTTGACGACTTCCGGTGTAACACCATTTTGCTCAAGCAGTTCAAGTGTTTGACGGCTCTTTGAGCAACGAGGGTTGTGATAAATCACGACTGACATGGTTTTCTCCATTTCGTTATTGTAATGCCATGAATCGATCTCTTTGGATCATGAGTTGGTCGATACGGGCATCGTATCGCGCTTGCTCTAAGCTGCCCAACTTGGCCATTTTACTTGCTTCACTATAATATTGAATCGCTTTATTCCAATTTGCTCGCAATGCCAAAATTTCCGCTCGAGCAGCCAACTCTTCATCGCTACGCCCCAGCGCGTGGTAGCTCTTCGATATTAGGTGCCAGCCATTTGTATCTTCAGGATAGTCATGAGTGTATCTTTGAAGAACTCGCGTGGCTTGATCGTTTTTATTGTCCTCAAGTAGCGCATTGGCGTAGTTAATGGTCAATACTTTATTTTGAGGGTTACGAGATAATGCTTTGCGGAGCATCTCGGTTGCTTTTTCTGGCTGCTTCTTCTCGATGTATAAATCCGTCATAGCGTCCAAGTAAAACGGGTTACTTGGGTCTTGTTCCAGTAACTTTTTCAAAATTGGTTCCGCTTGAGATAAGCGTTTATTGTCTAAATGCACGAGTGCTCGACCATAATCAAAAGCAGGTGTAATGTCCGCAGAGGCTTTCTTTTGGGTTCTCTCAAACCAGCTCAGGGCGGCTTGTCCATCAATGCCAGCGTAACGAGCCACAATGCGCGCGCGAGCTAGATGATAGTCTATTGAAGGCACAACACGCATTGGAGGATAGGTTCTTGCTCGCGCACGGCTATCGGTAATTCGATCTTCAGGCAGAGGGTGAGTCAGGAGCATTGGTGGCGGTTTACTCGCATAACGATACTCATCAGCAAGACGGCCAAAAAACCTTGGCATTGCTTGAACATCAAAACCGGCTTTTGCTAGTGTCGAAATACCAAAGCGATCCGCTTCTTTTTCGTTTGCACGAGTGTAGTTGATTTGACTTTGCATGTTTCCCGCGGTTGCTGCTGTAATTGCAGCCATCCCCGCTTCGGGTGAGGCAATTGAAAGCAGTAGTGCCCCCGCAAGTGCGGCTAATGTGGCCGGAGAGCGGCGTGCTTGTTCTTCCATACTCCGAGCAAGATGACGTTGTGTGACGTGCGCTATCTCGTGAGCGACAACAGAGGCCAGCTCACTTTCTGAACGAGCATGAAGAAACAACCCAGAATGCAGCGCTACATAGCCACCAAAAAACGCGAACGCGTTGATATTACGGTCGCGAATCATAAAGAAGTGGAACGGCGTTTTTACATCATTCGCATTGGCCACTAATTTGTGCCCAAGAGAGTCAATATATTCATTGATGACAGGGTCATTAACGATAGGTTTACTGGCTCTGAGCATACGCATATAGGCGTCGCCATAAATCAACTCTTGGTCTATTGAAAGCGTGCCACCAGCAGCTGTGCCAATGTCTGGCAAGTCAATGCTATTGGCATAAGTTGTCGGCGAACTGATGGCAGCAGCAAGACATAAGCAAACTAGCGAGCGAGTGCGTTTTAACATACGTTTAAAAGGTTCTCCAAAATACATAAGCATGTGGTTACAGGTCGAGAGCCCATTAACAGCGCCACATACGTTTTGGTTATCCGTGAGGATATAAGCTAACAGTAAGACCGGAAATAAATGAATTGGTTTCGTAAATTATTTTATATCCGAGCTATTTCAGCATGTGGTTAAATCATGTCAGAAGTGCTAGCACCAGCTCAAAAAGCCGTTACAATACAACCCTATCATAAGTGCAGAGCAATACAATGGAATCCATGTTACTTGATTTGCGTGAGCAACGTTGTCCTATGGCACTGTTACTTGCAAAGCGTCATGCTGCTGAGGTCTTTCAAGGAGAAGCAAAGCAGTATCATCAACTTGTCATTCAAGTGGTGGACAACAGCTCTAAACGAGACATTGTGAACTATCTTAGTGCCCAAGGGTACTCGGTTGATTGCCAATCTACATCAGAGCACTACACATTGACTGTCTTCAATAAGGAATCCGCATAAGATGTTTGAAATGGTTAGTCGTTGGTATAAACGACGTTTCTCTGACCCTCACGCAGTAAGTCTCGTCGCGATCTTGCTGTTTGGCTTTATCACCATTTACTTCTTTGGACACTTGATTGCGCCATTACTTGTCGCGATCGTTTTGGCTTATCTACTTGAATGGCCAGTTGTCAAAATGTGTCGTATGGGCGTGCCGCGCACTTTGTCGGTTATTATCGTGATCTTGGTCTTTGTCGGGTTAATGTTAATTGCGTTGTTTGGCTTGGTTCCGACGATTTGGACTCAGGTCGGTAATCTAATTAACGATATTCCGAACATGTACAACGGGCTACAAAAGTTTATTGTCACATTGCCAGAGCGCCATCCTGAACTAGCCAATTTAGAAATAGTAGAAACCGTGGTGACGAACGCCAAAAACCAAGCACTGGGGCTGGGTGAAAGTGTCGTCAAAGGGTCGCTTGCTTCATTAGTTAGCATTGCAACGCTAGCGGTATATTTGATCTTAGTGCCACTCCTTATCTTCTTTTTGCTTAAAGACAAAGAAGAAATGCTGCGAATCGCAAGCGGTATTCTGCCGAAAAACCGTAAATTGGCGAATAAAGTTTGGCATGAAATGAACGAGCAGATATCAAATTACATTCGCGGTAAAGTGTTAGAGATTTTAATCGTGGGCGGTGTGAGCTACGTAACTTTTGCCCTTTTAGATCTTCGTTACTCGGCGTTGCTTGCCGTAGCCGTTGGTCTATCGGTTTTGATTCCTTATATCGGTGCGGCGGCTGTTACTGTACCTGTTGCTATCGTTGGTTTGTTCCAATGGGGTTTAACGCCTCCGTTTTATTGGTTGTTGCTTGCTTACGGTATTATCCAGGCGCTGGATGGTAATGTGTTGGTTCCTGTTCTGTTTTCCGAGGCAGTAAACTTACACCCAGTTGCTATCATTGTGGCTGTATTAGTCTTTGGTGGGCTGTGGGGTTTTTGGGGGGTGTTCTTCGCCATTCCTTTAGCGACATTAGTCAAAGCCGTATGGCATGCATTACCAAGCACGGAAGAAAACGAACCTGTCGAACAAGAGTAGTTGTTACCAAAGGTACGATGGTTAAAAGAAAGCCCAGCAGTTTGCTGGGCTTTTTGTTTGTAGAAAAACAATAGCGTTTAAGCGTTTTCGTTTAAGTAGTTTAATACGACTTCGTGGTGATCTTTGGTTTTGAACTTGTTGAACACATGTTCGATCACGCCTTCTTCATTGATCAGAAAGCTAATGCGGTGAAGACCGTCGTATACTTTGCCCATGAATTTCTTTTCGCCCCAAACGCCGAACTGGTCAGCAACGGCATGGTCTTCATCAGAAAGCAGAGTGAAGTTTAAATCATCGCGCTCGATGAACTTGCCTAGGCGCTTTACAGGGTCGATGCTTACGCCGAGTACCACCACGTTATGTGCATCGAGTTCAGCTTTGATGTCACGAAGGCCTTTTGCTTGTGTAGTACAACCCGGCGTCATCGCCTTAGGGTAAAAGTAGAAAAGTACTTTCTTGCCTTTAAAGTCTTCAAGAGAAACGGTATTTCCGTCTTGGTCGAGCAAAGAGAAGGCTGGCGCTGGCGAGCCTGCTGTCAGCGTATTCATTTTGATTTCCTTTACTTTATAGTGTGTTTTTAATGAAATTCAGAGAACCTTGTACGTTGAGCGACTTACAAAGTTCATCGAAGTCTTCTTGTAACTGCATCAAATTAAAATCCGCGCTTACAGATGCAGTAATCGCAATGTGAAACTGGTCAGAATCGAGTTGAATTTTCGACTTGCTGATGGTTTGCGCGCTAAGAGAGTCTAAACCAATCTGCTGATCAGCGAAGAACTTAGTAAATTTTTCAGTTAACCCAGGGCGGTCTTCAGACTCAATAAACACTTCCATGGTGTAGCTGTTATCGAGCAGTTCGTGCGCCGCTGTGCGTTTCATGATCGTAATAAGGTCATGTTCTTGGCCAAGCAGGGGCAATTGCGTTTCAACTCGAGTCACGCTGCTGGCGTTCCCAGTCAGGAGCATGATCAGCGTAAATTCGCTGCCAAAGATAGCGATACGGCTATCGACTATGTTACAACCAGCTTGAGTAACGAGCTGTACGACTTGGTTACAAATGCCTGGACGGTCCGTTCCAACTGCTGTAAGTACCAGATGTTGCTTCATAAATGAGCTTCTTGTC
The DNA here is from genome assembly GCF_033338655.1 of Vibrio sp. Vb1729. Classification (NCBI taxonomy): domain Bacteria; kingdom Pseudomonadati; phylum Pseudomonadota; class Gammaproteobacteria; order Vibrionales; family Vibrionaceae; genus Vibrio; species Vibrio sp. Vb1729. Next base: position 301,794 of record NZ_JAWOTB010000033.1, read on the forward strand.
CTTTATTCAATAGAGAGATGTTAGCACAGATATTGCGAAGAAATATCGAGCCAGTTCTTTTTAGTCTATAAAAAGCAGGAGGATGTTGAGGGGAGTGGTGGGAAATAAACAGTAAATGCAGGCTGTAGGATAAACAAAACGTTTGCATGATGTGCTTGCCTATTGTCTGGCCGTTTTATTCACTTAGATCTGACTTGGCTAACAAGACCAAAGAGTATATTTTCCTTGCTTGTGCTCTTCAGTATTTTCCAAATCACTGATAGATTCTAAAGTCACTCGAAAGCCCAACACGATTATCAATATTGCCGTTAATCAAACCAAATAGAGCAATTAAGTTGCTAGACCTCTAACAACTGGTAATTATTCATTCATTTGTACTTTGTAAGCGAGTTTACGCTCTTGTGTTTTTCAATCGCATTACAGTACCATGCAGAAAGAGTTAAATGAGGGAGATAAACATGTTTTCAGGAAGTATCGTAGCGCTGATTACGCCATTCAAAGCAGATGGCGAAGTAGACTTTGACGGTCTGCAAAAGCTAGTAGAGTACCACGTTGAAGCGGGTACAGACGGTATTGTGGCAGTAGGCACAACAGGTGAGTCAGCGACACTGACCATTGAAGAGCATGTAAAGGTCGTTAATAAAACTGTTGAGTTTGCCGACGGTCGCATCCCTGTGATTGCTGGCACGGGTGCAAATGCAACCCATGAGGCAGTAACATTTAGCAAATTACTGGCTGATTCTGGTATTGCTGGCTTCCTGAGTGTGACACCGTATTACAACAAACCAACTCAAGAGGGTTTGTTTCTACATTACAAGGCAATTGCCGAAGCGAGTGATGTGCCTCTAATTTTGTACAACGTACCAGGCCGTACTGCTGTTGATATGCAGCCAGAAACAGTGGCACGCTTGTCAAAGCTTGATAATATCGTAGCTCTAAAAGATGCAACGGGCGATTTGGAACGAATTGCAATTCATCGTGAACTTTGTGGCGAAGATTTTATCTTACTAAGTGGCGATGATGCGACAGGGCTGGATTTTGTGAAACTTGGCGGCAATGGTGTTATCTCGGTAACGAACAATATTGCAGCTAAAGACATGGCAGACATGTTCCATTTGGCAAGTGAAGGTAAGTACGAAGAAGCAGAAGCGATTAACCAACGCTTGATGACTCTACACAAAAACCTTTTCATCGAAGCAAGCCCTATCCCAGTAAAATGGGCAGCGCAAAAGCTTGGTTTGATTGAAGAAGGTGGTTTGCGTCTTCCTTTAACTACGCTTTCTGAAAAATCGCAGCCGATCGTCGAGCAGTCGCTAACAGACGCCCATATTTATTAAGATTGAGCTATTAAGATTGAGTTACTAGGATTGAAGTTCATACTGGGGGCCAAAGCGCCCTCGGTGTTTTAGGAGTATAGATGAAGCTTTCAAGCCAGTTAGTGTTAAGTTCATTAGCTGTATTCGTATTGACTGCCTGTTCAGGTGGTGCCAATCAACGTCGTCAAGCAAAAGATGACTTCGAGTATTTGAACTCCCCAAATTTGGGTGAGTGGAATGTCCCACAGGGTGCACAGCCTCAGTTTTACCCTAACTACGAGATCCCTCAGGGTAACTACGCTGGTGGTGTCGGTAAAGATGTCGACATTCGTCCACCTCAACAAGTCCTAGAGCTTATTCCCGGTGCACGTTTGGACCGCAGCAGTGATGGTGAAGTGACACTTTGGCTACTTCGTAAAGATGAACTAGATAAAGTTTGGCAAACGGTGCAAAACATGGTCGCGGCTAACGAGATTCCAGTTGAAAGCCAAACAGACTCTCGCATCGAGACAGGGTGGGTGACTTGGGATTCGCCAGATGAAGAGCTAGAAATTGGCAGCCGATATGAAATCGTACGCGCTGAAGCAAACGGTCGACACGGCTTTAAGGTGAGCCTTATTGACTGGCGTGAAGGCAATCAAGTGAAAGAAGTAACGGCGACCAACCGTGAGCGCTACAATGTGTTCATGACGAACTTGGTCACCGCTCGCTACGATCAAGAAGTGCGTGAAGAAGCACAGCGTAAAGCGCAAGAGTTGGTTAAACAGATCCCAATCACAATGGGTAAAGACCGCAGCGGACTTCCTGTGATTATCGCGCGTGCGCAATACAACATGCTTTGGCAACGTCTGCCTAATATTCTACCTAAGATGGGCTTTAAGATTGAAGAGCGTAGCCAGTCTCAGGGTACAATCACTGCGAAATATGCGTCTCCGGATGATGAATTCTGGAACGATATCGGCGTTAAACCAGTGGAGTTAGCCGCTGGTAAGTACACATTCTTACTTGGTGATTTAGGCAACCGTACGTCTATCAATATCACCGACTCCTCTGGCAAGCCAGTAGAAGAAGAGTTTTTGAAATCACTAGCGCCTGTATTGGCTGCAACAGTGAAGCAGTAAACAAAGCGAGCTTAACGCGGCGTGTTTACTTAATGATAGAAAAGGGACCTAGTGGTCCCTTTTTTGATGTTTAGATTAAATGTGTCGAGATGAAGCTGGTGAGTAACTAACGAGGCTCGTTTTTGTTTTTATCTTCTTCAGCGTAGCGCTGTTTATCCAATGTGTTCAGCTTATCTAAATCGTTCTTACGGCTTTTATCCATCTGACCAAACTTCATTTTTGCGGTGTATTTGAGTGCTGCAATATTACCAATGACCACGCTCAACACTACAATAATAATGACCCAAGGATTGGTTAGTATTTCTATCATAGAGCCTCCGGCGGCGTGATATTGTGAATAAATTTGGCAACGACGTTATCCAAATTATTCAGTATGACGTCAATCCCTGCAATGTTGTCGGTCTGATTTTGTTTAATCAACTGGCTTCTGAGTACATCAAGCGTCAACTGCTCGAGACATTGCTGCCCGACAGCGCGGTGACTAATGTGCCAAGGCTCAATCGAAACGCCACCTAAATCATGCTGATAAGGAAAGAAGAAACCGAACCGACCAAGGTTGGCTTTTAACCATTGGTAGAACGCCTGCTGGTGGCCTTCAAGATACTCCCAAGGTTCCAACTTGAGTGTTGTGTCAGCAGGCAATAAATTGCGCGCATAGACATCAAAATCACAACCCCAATGATGACGACTTCCTCCGGGCAATGCCGACCAGCGCAAAATGGCCATCAATTTCTCTTCGTCATTTAACTCTGCTTTATTCAAAGGGCGGGAGTTGACGTCGAGAATTGGCAACTCACCAGAAAACTTCCCGTTCCAGATGGCTTTTTGGCGATTAAAGTCACGAAAACCACTGGCGATTTCCATTTTGAAACCTGCTTCGGTTGCGGCATTAATCATCTTCAATAAGTCATTGACTACTTTAGGGTGAAGCATAAATGCCTTTTGCCCCACTAGTGTGGATTGAAGATGGGAATCAGTGATTCCGGTGAGTTGCTCTGGTGTCATTGTGTTCTCGCTGATTACTTCGCCAATAGGTGTTTCAACGTGTTTTCGTACATGTCCGTCAACTTTTCAAGATCGTCGACTTTCACACACTCGTTCACTTTATGAATCGTAGCGTTAACAGGGCCTAACTCTACGACTTGACCTCCCATTCGAGCAATAAAACGACCATCAGAAGTACCGCCAGTTGTAAGTAGCGCTGGCTTCGTATCATTGACTTCGGCCACAGCAGCTACAACTGCGTCTAGCAGTGCGCCCGTATCGGTCAGGAATGGGTCACCGTTGAATGTCCATTTTAGGTCGTAGTCCAGCCCATGCTTGTCCAATGTTTCGGTAACACGCTGAACAATTGCGTCATTGTTAAGCTCAGTACTAAAACGTAGGTTGAACTGAACATGGAACTCGCCAGGAATAACATTAGACGCACCAGTGCCAGCCGATACATTCGGGATCTGGAAACTAGTCGGTGGGAAGTAATCATTCCCTTTGTCCCATTCTGTCGTCGCGAGTTCATGAATCGCGAGTAGAGACTCGTGCACTGGATTGCTGGCTAGGTGAGGGTAGGCCACGTGACCTTGTGTTCCTTTTACCGTTAAATCACCAGTGATGGATCCACGGCGTCCATTTTTCACTACATCGCCAACTACGTCGGTGCTGGATGGTTCACCAACAATACACATATCGATGTTCTCACCACGTTCCATCAACGTTTCTACAACGCGAACGGTACCATTGATAAATGGCCCTTCTTCATCTGACGTAATCAAAAAGCCAATTGAGCCTTTGTGGTCTGGGTTTTCTTCAATGAAGCGTTCGACAGCAACGACCATAGCAGCTAGCGACCCTTTCATGTCAGCTGCGCCGCGGCCATGCAAGTAACCATCAATAATGGTCGGTTCAAACGGATGTGTATTCCAGTGTTCCAATTTGCCAGCTGGTACCACATCGGTGTGGCCAGCAAACGCAAATAGCGGCGCTTCTGAACCACGTCGAGCCCAGAAGTTCGTGGTGTCTTCAAATACCATCACTTCAATTTCAAACCCGAGTGCTTTTAAGCGCTCGATCATCAAATCCTGACAACCTGCGTCTTCCGGCGTTACGGACTGTCTACTGATCAGATCTTTAGCAAGTGCCAATACTGGACTGTCTGTCATCCTTGAGTATTCCTTTATTTAAGAGTTGAAAATGCTAGCGTATTGATCAGCTTTAAAACCGATATGAAGCTGATCATTCACTTTTAAAATTGGGCGTTTAATCATCGCAGGGTTTTCTACCAAAAGAGCGATGGCGCTTTCCTCGTTAAGTGTGTCTTTCTGCTCTTGCGCTAATTGGCGGTAGGTTGTGCCACGTTTATTGAGCACCTGTTCCCAACCTAAAGCGCGACAAAATTCACTTACCATTTCTGCATCAATGCCTTGCTTACGGTAGTCATGGAAGTCGTAAGCAATATCCTCGGCTTCTAACCATTTCTTGGCTTTTTTGATCGTATCGCAGTTGGGAATACCAAACATGGTAATCGACATAGTGTTTCCTTTTTCTTTGTTCTACTTTTCACTGGCGCGGTTAAGACGCACTTAAGTGATTTGGGCTGTTAAAGCATCCTATCAAGAAGCAATCAAACTGACAAAATGCGGTGGAAAATATTTTCAGATAGATTGAGATAACTAATGTCACATAACTTATTTACGATGAATGCGCTATAAATCGAATAAAAATTCGTCTAAATCAAATGGAAAAGTCGAGTTATTGATCAAACGCAACACCTCGCTGAGCAAAAACGAAATAATGAATCAGCACAATTTTAGGAGGTGTCAATGGAATTGAGTCCTGTTTTTGCAAGGCGGCTATATTTGGCCTTGTTGGTGGAAAACCTAGAAAGGCCGAATGTGCCAAAGTTGATCGAAAAAACGGGGTGGCCTCGTCGTACTATTCAAGATGTACTCAAGGCGTTACCTGGGATCGGCATTGAACTCATATTCGTTCAAGATGGCCGACGTCATAATGACGGCTATTATCAACTTTCAGATTGGGGGCCTTTTGATAGCCAATGGGTTCTAGAGCGGGAGAGAGATATCGCTAGCAGTCTTGGATTTCGTGCATAAGCCAGCAATTGCTGGCTTTTTTCATATTCAGGCCTCATCCATTGCAGCGGTAAGCGGAACCCAGCACGCTAAATGAAGTGATAAAATCTTGTGGGGAGACCATAAAAACGGTGTCCGCATCGATAGCCGCTGCATTGTTTTTTAAATCGTTCATCGCGCCTTGCATCATCGCGTCATTAGTCATGAAAATGTAGTTATACCAATGGCCTTCACTTCCGGTGACTTCGCCTTTGTATTCGCATCGCTCAGGGTCGAATTGCGCGTCAATGCGAATATGAACATCTTGACTTTGAGCATGAGTAAGGTGAGAAGGCATCGTGCAACCCGTTAGAAGCACGACAAAAAGTCCAAGTAACAGGCGTTTCATTAGCTATTTCCCCAATACTATGTAAGCAGCAAAGCCAATCCAGCTCAGGACAAGTAGTGTCCAAGGCAGTTTGCTTGATGAATGGTTTGGCGCATCGTCGGTGATATTGTCTTGTTCGATAATCTCTTCATGCTGACGTTGTTTTTCACGTTGCTGTTTTTTCTTCGCTTTATCGGCTTGGCGGTTGCGCTCTTTTTGTTGTTTCTTATATTGCGCGATGCCTTTTTCGATACCTTGAGCGATGAGCTTGGTTTGCTCTTTAGTTTGGCCGGGCTTTTGCGTGGATTTAGCAATTCTCATCGCTTCGGCTTGTGTTTCTTGAGAAGGCACAGGGGTGGCAGGAGTTCTTTTTTTCATGTTTCTCATCAACGTCGCTGTAAATCTTTGTTTAGTTTACCTGTGTAAGGTGCTGAAATGAACTTCAGTTCTCATCTTTGTTGGCTTGCAACTCTGAAACGATAGGTTAAAGTGACGTTTTTATCACATAAAGAAGAAGATGTTGTGCGCTATTCGTTTGACCAATATGACGCTCATGGATTTTTAAAGGCGCCGATCATTTTATGGGTGGGATGGATGTTTCTTGTGCGTTCATGGGTGGTGTTTGCCATGGCTGGTGTAAGTCGTGATAGTGGCAGTAAGCTACTCGCTATTGTTTACCCAGATTCAAGTACGTTGTATTTAGGTTTGGCGATGGGCATTCCAAGTTTGCTTCTTATGTGGTTAATGGGGCTTCGTCATCCCGACAGAGGATGGGTAAACAGAATTACTCGCTATGGTCGCGAGATCACTTTGATCTTGTGCGGTATTCAACTTGCTCAGACCATGTATCATGTGTACCTAGAACATGGAGTGTTTAATTGGGCAAACGCCCTTACCATTACCTTATTAGCTTGGTTTATGATCTATCTTCTAAATGGAAGATGGGTAAAAGACTGTTTTCATGTGCCACAATTGGCGCACGATGAACAGCAGCATTCAAAGAATTAAAAACAATAACTTCCCACTCTGGGGCAAAGTAATAGAGGAAACCTCAATGTCACAAGCTCAAACGGCGATCGTGCCAGAAGCCGGGCCATTTGCACTGTACACTCAACTCAAAGTGAACCAAAACCGTGAAAACGTATTAGAAAAACTGAAAGCACTACCAAAGTTGGTGGAAGAGTTAAACATTACCCAGCCGGGTGCAGCGCTGACGCTTTCTATCGCATTCACAAAATCGTTTTGGGAACACCTTAATGTAGACGCGCCAGAAGAGCTTATTGATTTTACTCAACTTGGCGAAGGTGACATCGTTGCTCCAGCAACAGACGTAGATGTACTGATTCACTGTCACTCGACTCGTCACGACTTGCATTTTTACGTGTTGCGTAAGTTCCTAGAAGAGACGGCACAAGATGTCACCATTGTGGACGAAACATATGGGTACCGTTACCTTGATGCTCGTGATATGACAGACTTCATTGATGGCACAGAAAACCCGAAAGGGGAGGCTCGCGCTGATGTGGCTCTAGTAAAAGAGGGCCCATTTGCTGGAGGCAGTTATGTTATGGCTCAGCGCTTTGAACATAACCTTGCCGCTTGGAATCGATTGAATGTCAAAGCGCAAGAAAAAGTGATTGGTCGTACCAAACCAGACTCTATCGAGCTAGAAGATGTTCCTGCTGCGTCGCACGTTGGTCGGGTTGATATCAAAGAAGAAGGTAAAGGTTTGAAGATTGTTCGCCACAGCTTACCATACGGGACGGTGACCGGAGCTCACGGTCTGTTGTTCATCTCTTACTGCAATACACTTCATAACATTAAAGTGATGCTAGAAAGTATGTACGGCGTAACAGATGGTAAAACAGACCAAATGCTTCGTTTCACAACAGCGGTAACAGGTGCGTACTTTTTCGCTCCTTCGCAAGAAATGCTCGCAGAGCTAGCCATCAAGTAAGTTCTCAGACTTTATTTCTTAAGCCCTCCAATTAGAGGGCTTTTGTTTTCTATTTCTATTCCAATCTCTTTTCAAAAAACACTAAACTTTTCTGTTACTTGGTCGATAAGTATCCAAAGCCTTAATTTATTTGGAGTCTGTGTCTCGTGGCGATCACCGTTAATACCAATGTAGCAGCACTTGTCGCACAGCGTCATTTGACCAGTGCAACTGACATGCTGAACCAATCCATGGAGCGTTTGTCTTCAGGGAAGCGTATTAACAGCGCAAAAGATGACGCGGCGGGTCTGCAAATCTCCAACCGTCTGCAATCGCAAATGCGTGGTTTGGATGTCGCGGTACGTAACGCGAATGACGGCATTTCCATCATGCAAACTGCGGAAGGCGCGATGAATGAGGTGACCAATATCATGCAACGTATGCGTGATTTGTCGCTACAGTCAGCCAATGGTTCAAACAGCAAAGCGGAGCGCACTGCACTGCAAGAAGAAGTTTCTGCTTTAAATGATGAGTTAAGTCGTATTGCAGAAACGACCTCCTTTGGCGGACGTAAATTGCTGAATGGCACATTCGGTACATCGTCTTTTCAAATCGGAGCAACGGCTGGTGAAGCGGTACAAATTGGCCTGCGGACCATGCAGCCGGAATCTTTAGGTAGCTTTTCAATGAGCTCATATCAAAGAGTCAGTTCAGATTGGACGGTTCAAAACGGAAATAATGAAATTGTTATCAGCTACCGTGATAACAATTTTGAAGAGCAGGAGATCCGTATTGAAGCTAAAGCTGGCGACGATATAGAAGAACTCGCGACTTACATTAATGGGCAAACCGATAAAGTGAAAGCGTCTGTTAATGAGGAGGGGCAACTGCAGTTACTCATGTCCCACAAGGACGCCATAAAATACCCTGGACCAACCTTCAGTGGTGGCCTGGCTGATGAGTTAGAACTTGGCAAGTATGTCACCGTAAATAGAACGGTAGATAGTATTGATATTAGCACGGTCGGTGGCGCTCAGATGGCGGTCGGCATTTTAGATGATGCTTTGAAAACGGTAGATGGCAGTCGTGCGGAGTTAGGCGCGTATCAAAACCGCTTTAATCACGCGATCAATAATCTCGATAACATCCGCGAAAACTTAGCTGCTTCCAACAGTCGTATCCAAGACACTGACTACGCGAAAGAAACCACGCAAATGGTGAAGCAGCAGATTTTACAACAGGTCAGTACTTCTATTCTGGCGCAAGCAAAACAAGCGCCAAACCTAGCATTGACCTTGCTTGGCTGATGAATGGCCTTGCCCGAATTTAACGCAAAACCTGCCTGTATCGACAATTCGAAAAGAAGCTTTAGCGAAAAATGAAAGTTTTTTTGCTTTTTTATCCGCTTTGTCACGATTACCCCTCCAAACGAATTATTTTCAAAAAAATCTAAAATTTTCTCTAAAGAAAACAGGGCATGCGCCGTTAATAAAAGTAACTTTGAGAGAACTACTTGGTTTTCCGAGACGTCGGAAACCGCTACACCGGAAAATCAATTGGAGAAATCACCATGGCAGTGAATGTAAACACTAACGTATCAGCGATGACCGCTCAGCGTTACCTAAACAACGCAAACTCAGCTCAACAAACTTCTATGGAGCGTTTGTCTTCAGGTTTTAAAATCAACAGCGCAAAAGATGACGCTGCGGGTCTACAAATCTCGAACCGTTTGAACGTACAAAGCCGTGGTTTGGATGTAGCGGTTCGCAACGCGAACGACGGTATCTCAATTGCACAAACTGCTGAAGGTGCAATGAACGAGACCACTAACATTCTTCAACGTATGCGTGATTTGTCTCTGCAATCAGCAAACGGTTCAAACTCGAAAGCAGAGCGCGTTGCGATTCAAGAAGAAGTGACCGCACTCAACGACGAACTAAATCGTATCGCAGAAACAACCTCTTTCGGTGGTAACAAGCTACTAAACGGCACACACGGTGCGAAATCGTTCCAAATCGGTGCGGATAACGGTGAAGCAGTGATGCTTGAGCTAAAAGACATGCGCTCAGACAACAAAATGATGGGCGGTGTGAGCTACCAAGCTGAAAGTGGTAAAGGTAAAGACTGGAACGTTGCTGAAGGTAAGAACGACCTAAAAATCAACCTAACGGACAGCTACGGCCAAGAGCAAGAAATCAACATCAGCGCAAAAGCGGGTGACGATATCGAAGAGCTTGCGACTTACATTAACGGCCAAACTGACCTAGTGAAAGCGTCAGTAGACCAAGACGGTAAACTGCAAATCTTCGCTGGCAACAACAAAGTTGAGGGCGAGGTCGAGTTTTCAGGCGGTCTATCTGGTGAACTAGGTTTGGGCGAAGGTAAAAAAGTGACGGTAGATACTATTGACGTAACCTCAGTCGGTGGCGCACAAGAATCTGTTGCAATCATCGATGCGGCACTGAAATACGTAGACAGCCACCGCGCAGAGCTGGGTGCATTCCAGAACCGTTTCAACCATGCAATCAGCAACTTGGACAACATTAACGAGAATGTGAACGCGTCGAAGAGCCGTATCAAAGATACAGATTTCGCGAAAGAAACGACGGCAATGACCAAATCACAAATTCTATCGCAAGCGTCAAGCTCAATCCTTGCGCAAGCGAAACAAGCGCCAAACTCAGCGCTAAGTCTGCTAGGTTAATTTCAAACCTAAGACGAGAACCTCATTGGCTCGTGGTGAGAGATGAGCGAGTAAACCCAGCTTCGGCTGGGTTTTTTTCTGCCTTTAAAAGAGCGAAGGTATTCATCAACGGCAATATTAGAGCTTTATCACACTTCAGTAAGCCAAAGAAAATAATCGCAAAAAATTGAAAATTTCTCCTAAAGGATATGCATACGTCGCCGTTAAAGGGACTGAGAGAAATGAGATGTACCTAAGTGAGGTGAGAGACACGACGGTACATTCACTAAAGCCTTAAGGAGATCAATTATGGCGATTAACGTTAATACTAACGTTTCTGCGATGACTGCACAGCGTTACCTGAACCAGGCAGCTGACGGTCAACAAAAATCTATGGAGCGTTTGTCTTCGGGTTACAAAATCAATAGCGCGAAAGACGATGCTGCAGGTCTACAGATTTCAAACCGTTTGAATGCACAAAGCCGTGGCCTAGATATGGCAGTGAAAAACGCAAACGACGGTATTTCTATTGCACAGGTTGCTGAAGGTGCAATGAATGAATCTACCAACATCCTACAACGTATGCGTGATCTTTCGCTTCAATCGGCGAACGGCTCTAACTCAAAAGCAGAACGTGTAGCGATCCAAGAAGAAGTAACAGCGCTAAACGACGAGCTAAACCGTATTGCTGAAACTACCTCTTTCGGTGGTAACAAGCTTCTAAACGGTACTTACGGTACTCAATCTTTCCAAATCGGTGCGGACTCAGGTGAAGCAGTGATGCTTTCTATGGGTAACCTACGCTCAGACACTTCAGCAATGGGTGGTAAGAGCTACGCAGCAGAAGAGGGTAAAGACGCATCTTGGACTGTTGGTGAGAAAACAGAGTTCAAAATGAGCTACACCAACAAGCAGGGTGAAGAGAAAGAGCTATCAATCAGCGCTAAGCAAGGCGATGATATTGAACAGCTAGCGACATACATCAACGGTCAAAACGATGATGTAAAAGCCTCTGTTGGCGAAGATGGCAAACTACAAGTATTTGCTTCTTCTCAAAAAGTTGAAGGTGATGTTGAGTTTTCTGGCAACCTAGCAGACGAGATCGGCTTTGGTGGTCCGAAAGACGTAACAGTGAAAGACATCGACGTAACCACAGTAGCTGGCTCTCAAGAAGCAGTAGCGGTTATCGACGGCGCTCTTAAGTCCGTAGACAGCCAACGAGCTTCACTCGGTGCTTTCCAAAACCGCTTCAACCACGCAATCAGCAACCTAGACAACATTAACGAGAACGTTAACGCGTCTAAAAGCCGTATTAAAGATACTGATTACGCGAAGGAAACCACTGCGATGACTAAGTCGCAAATTCTTCAGCAAGCAAGTACTTCAATCCTGGCTCAAGCGAAGCAGTCTCCATCTGCAGCGCTAAGCTTGTTGGGCTAAGTGGTAAACCCAGCCTGAGGTCAACACCTTAGTGCTGGGGCACCAAAGCGATAGATTCTATCGTTAGCCCATAAGGTGGAAGGGAGATTGTAATGGATATATCCTCCTACGCATCGAACATCCAGCCTTACGGCACGCCAAATGGCACAAAGTTTGCAAATAAAAATGGCAATGATATAGGCACGTCTAGCCCAGCAAATTCAAATGGTGAGATTTCGCCGCAAAAAGCGAAAAACACCGAATACGACTTCTCTGTTCAAGCTGCGATCGAGATGGCTGAAAGCCGTCAAGAACTGAACAAAGAAGAACGTGAAAAATTGGTCGCACAAATGAATGAATTTGTAACGTCCATAAACAAAGGAGTCGCATTTCGAGTGGATGAAGAATCCGGACGAGATGTGGTGACGATTTATGAAGCCAATACCGGTGACGTGATTCGTCAAATTCCTGATGAAGAAATGCTAGTGGTATTGCGTCGCCTAGCTGAGCACACAGCCAACAGCGGGTTGTTGACTGAAAAAGTGTAAGTCGTTTTTAGAGGTGATTTGATGAGTTTAGGCCCTTTGGGGATGTCTGGCGGCATGGATATTAATTCCATGGTCAGCAAAATTGTGGATGCCGAACGCGTACCAAAGCAGCAACGCATCGACAACGAACGCACGACAATTAATGCCAGTATCAGTGCTTACGGACGACTCAGAGAATCATTGGATACGATGAAAAATCTCATGGCGAACTTTCGTCAGGAGAAAGCATTTGCCGTTCGCACCGTCGAAACGACCAATGACAATATTGTATCTGCCACGGCAACCACAGATGCTATCGCTGGCAAATATGCTATCGATGTGTTGCAGCTTGCTCAGAGCCATAAAGTCGCTTCTGACGTATTGCCAGAAGACGCAAAATTTGGCCCTGGTAAGCTGCAGATTTCGCTTGGTGATGAGCGTTTTAATATCGATGTTCGTTCCCGATCTAAGCTCATCGATGTCGTACGTGGCATCAATGGCGCTAAAGATAACCCTGGCGTTCGTGCATCTCTTATTAACGACGTCGAAGGTCCACGCCTTATCCTTGCTTCTAACCTCTCTGGTAAGGATCATCAAATCAGAGTCAGTGTGGAGGCAGAAAAAGGCAACCCTCTTAAATATTTCGAATACCAAACACTTGAAGACCGCGTCAACGCGCTTGAAGAAGCTCGTTCAGCGGCGGAAGATGTCTTAGGTCCTCTTAAATTTCCGGAACAACCAGCAGAAGAGCTGGATGCAAACGGCAATCCTCTACCTCCAGAAGAGCAAAAAGCGGCAGACGATGTACAAGATGATGCATCGCAAGCGCCAATCTCTGCGGCGGGTGCAGAAGCAGCCAAAGCTGGTCAAGAAGCCATTGATGAAGCCAACCGACGCGCGAGTTTACGCCCTGAAGACAGAATTCCAGGGTGGACAGAAACTGCGTCAGGTACTTTGTTGGACTCTTATGAAGAACCAGAGCTCGAACTCGACGAAAAGGCAATAGAGAAGGCACCAGATGTTCCAGGCTGGAATAATGCCGCATCGGGCACCCTAACCGATTCTTACGTTACGACGAAAGAGGCTAAGCAGCTTCTTGAGCAAGAAAAAGCGGAAATCGAGCAAAAAATTGCGAGTGAAAAGCAAGCGTTAGACGAAAAAGTGGCACGTGGTGAACTTTCCGAAGCGCAAGCTAAGCAAATTCATCGCGCTAAACTTGATCCTCAAGAACGTGAGCGTCTGGAAAAAATTGATGAAGCAGAAGCGAAAATCGCAAAGGCACAATCTGCTTTTGAAGAATACCTTGGGATGACAGAAGTACAAGCAGGGCAAGATTCAGAAGTTCTGCTTGATGGAGTGGCAAAGCTATCTAGCCACAACAATGTGATTGAAGATGCGATCGAAGGTGTTGATTTAACGCTAAAAGGCAAATCAGAACCGAATAAACCGCCTGCTGAAATTGGTGTCGAGTACGACCGTCAAAGTGTACGCAACGATATCGAAAACTTTGTGGCAGCGTATAACTCGTTTTATCAAACCTCCCAAGCGTTGGCGAGTGTGGATCCGGTAACTGGTCAAAAAGGGCCGTTGTCAGGTGACAGCACCGTACGCAGTGCAGATTCACGATTAAAATCGGTCTTTTCTACTCGAATCGATAAGGCGCCTGAAAACCTAAAGTCCTTAACAGAATTTGGCATTACGACCACACGTCAAGGCACCCTAGAAATCAACTATGACATGCTAGATCGCCAGTTGAACAATAACTTCAACGAGTTAGAAAAGTTCTTCGGTGGCAACACAGGTTTTGCTAAACGAGTAGAAGATGCGATTCACGGTATCACAGGTATTACAGGCAGTATTCGTACTCGAGAAAAAAGTCTCACAGAACAAAACTACCGTTTGAGTGACGATCAAGCGGCATTAGATCGCCGCATGGAAAGCCTAGAGAAGCGTACTCATGCGAAGTTTACCGCGATGCAAGATGCAACCGGTAAAATGCAAGGCCAGTTAGGCGCTTTGATGAGTGCGTTGGGTTAATAAATGCAAAAAGAACTCATGGAAATTAGTGATATAGATCAACTAATTACGCAAGAATTAGAAAAAATTGATTTTAATGCTGAAGAAATTCTTCGCTTGGTCGATATCAGGGAACGGTTATTGCAAAACCTGTTACCAATTATTCATCAAAATCCTTTGGTTAAGCAGGATGCAGAGTGGCAAGCGTTGCTAACTCGTACCAAAAGAATTGTCGAGCTGATGCAATCGGAAACGTCAAAGGTCGGAAAAGAGCTCCATAAGTTTCGTTATGGCCAGCGTTCACTTCAGCAGTACAAAAAATTTATTTAAAAGAGGATTACTATGCGCGGTTCTTTGCAAGCATACAAAAAGGTATCAGTCGACAGCCAGCTTAGCGCGGCTTCTCCGCACAAAGTCATTCAAATGCTTATGGCTGGTGCGATTGAGCGCCTTATTCAAGGTAAAGCAGCCATGCAAGCAGGCAATATTCCAGCAAAAGGTGAGCGCTTGGGTAAAGCGTTAGACATCATTATCGCGCTACGCAGCTGTCTATCTATGGATGACGGTGGTGATATTGCTTCAAACTTAGATTCACTGTATGAGTTTATGATCACGCAAATTTCTGCTGCTAACCATCAAAATGAGCCTCAGCTGATCGACGACGTTATCGACATTATCCGTGAGATCAAGTCCGCTTGGGACCAAATCCCAACAGAGTTTCATAATCTTACCGCTGCTGAAGTTGGTATTTAATAGTCAAAACAATGCGTTAAGATACTAGACGAATATATTTGTCAATTGCGCAACGAGTTGTATAGCAAAGTTTCTATCAAGCTCACACCTCTCCATTGCTTGGTTGCCTTATTTTTATATTCAAATAAAATAGAAGCCATTAGTAGCCCTAATGGCTTTTTTGTTGCTGATTTTCCTATTTTGTCTATCGTAAATTGAGTGTGGTGGTTCTGCCTTCTTTAGCACCCAATTGCGCAAATCAAGGTTTGGCCGCAACGCACCTAAAATAAAGGCAATCATTCTTACTTATGCATGGTTTGGCAAAGCTGCTTGTAATTGATGATGACGCATCAAGTCGTTTAAATTTAAGCAATATATTGGAATTTGTTGGAGAAAATTGCGAAGCGGTCAGTTCTGATCAGCTCAGCGATGTTGATTGGTCTAGCGTATGGTCGTGCTGTATTGTTGGTAATATTCCAGCAGGTCAAGCGGCGAGTACGGTTATCTCTCATTTAAACAGCGCTTACCACATCCCTCTTCTAGTCATGGGCCGTTTTCCTTTGCCTGTTGATGATCTTCCAAATTTTGTTGGTGAACTAGAGCTGCCGCTTAATTACCCACAGCTTAGTGAAGCGTTACGCCACTGCAAAGATTTTCTGGGGCGAAAAGGAGTGAATGTTGTTGCTAGTGCACGCAAAAACACGCTTTTTCGCAGCTTAGTTGGTCAAAGTAGAGGTATTCAAGAAGTTCGACACCTGATTGAGCAAGTATCAAACACGGAAGCAAACGTGTTGATATTAGGTGAGTCCGGTACAGGTAAAGAAGTTGTTGCGCGTAACATCCACTATCACTCTTCATACCGCGATGGCGCATTTGTACCTATTAACTGTGGTGCAATACCGCCTGAGCTCCTAGAAAGCGAATTATTTGGTCACGAAAAAGGCGCGTTTACTGGTGCGTTAACTGCCCGTAAAGGTCGATTTGAGCTCGCAGACGGTGGCACTATCTTTCTTGATGAGATTGGCGATATGCCAATGTCGATGCAAGTAAAGTTGCTTCGTGTATTGCAAGAACGCTGCTTTGAACGTGTAGGTGGCAATAGTACCATCAAGGTAAATGTTCGAGTTGTGGCGGCGACACACCGTAATCTAGAAAATATGATTGAAGAAGGTACGTTCCGAGAAGACTTGTTCTATCGTCTGAACGTGTTTCCAATTGAGATGCCAGCGCTGAAAGAGCGCAAACAAGATATACCATTGCTGCTGCAAGAACTGATGACACGTTTAGAGGCGGAGGGCGGACAACCTATCTGCTTTACACCTCGTGCAATCAACTCACTGATGGAGCATAACTGGCCGGGCAACGTACGCGAGTTGGCTAATCTTGTTGAGCGAATGATTATTCTGTATCCAAATAGCTTGGTGGATGTAAACCATCTACCAACCAAATATCGCTACAGTGACATCCCAGAGTTCCAACCAGAGAGCAACCCATTTGTTTCGGTGGAAGAGCAAGAGCGTGATGTATTCCAAGATATCTTCTCTGAAGATTTTAGCTTTGAAGATCAAGACGACCTTGATCACAGCATGAACGCCCCGCAAGCGCTGCCACCGGAAGGGGTTAATTTGAAAGAGCTGCTGGCTGATTTAGAAGTTAATATGATCAGCCAAGCATTAGAAGCGCAGGGTGGCGTTGTAGCAAGAGCGGCCGACATGCTGGGTATGCGACGTACTACGCTGGTGGAAAAAATGCGTAAGTACAACTTACAGCGCTAGGTAAAGTGAAGTTTTAAGACGATATCTGAATAATCACTTGGGCTGGTTAACATCGTTTTTCTGGCATCCAAAACCGTTATCTCTGAGTGTCAACTTATTGTCGATAGCTTAACGTCCTGATAAATATAGAAAATAGCTTGGTACGCTAATTGCTTACCAAGCTATTTTAGTTTTAGCGGCGATATTTCGACAGGCAGTAATGGATAACAACACCAATCAATCCCATTTAGATTCCGTAGAGAATCAGGTTGAGCGCTACAAACAGGTGCTCGATGTGATGCCTGCTGGAGTGATTTTGCTCGATACGTACGGAGTAGTGCGTGAAGCAAATCCAGAAGCGCACCGAATTCTTGAGATTCCACTGGTTAACGAAAAATGGTTCAACGTTATCCAGGCGGTGTTTGACCCACGTGAAGATGATGGCCATGAAGTTTCATTACGTAATGGCCGTAAAGTTCGACTCGCCATCTCGGCGTCCACAACAGGTCAATTGATCCTGATTACCGATTTAACCGAAACCCGTTTACTTCAAGCTCGTGTCAGTGATTTACAGCGCTTATCGTCGTTAGGACGTATGGTTGCATCGCTTGCTCACCAAGTAAGAACGCCGCTGTCGAGCGCTATGTTATATGCATCCAATTTGGGAGCGCCAAATCTTCCTCCAGCGACAAAAGATCGCTTCCAAACCAAATTAATGGATCGACTGCACGATTTGGAAAAGCAGGTTAATGATATGCTGCTTTTTGCTAAAGGTGGTGATAATAAAGTCATTAAGCCATTTACGATTGCCCAGTTGGTAGCGGAATATCAGCCGATGGTCGAAACCGCGCTAAAAAACAACAGTATTGATTACTGCCTAGAAGTGGAAGAAGAACAAACTGAACTACTAGGCAATGCGAACGCCATTGCATCTGCATTGAGTAATCTGGTCATGAATGCGATTCAAATGTCTGGTAAAGAATCGCAAGTCGATATTTTTTTCCGCCCGGTAAATGGTGAGTTACGCATTTCTGTGCAAGACAGCGGACCGGGTGTGCCCGAAGAACTGCAAGCCAAAATCATGGAGCCATTTTTTACCACACGTTCTCAAGGAACTGGATTAGGGTTGGCAGTTGTTCAAATGGTTTGCCGTGCCCATGACGGTCGATTGGAGCTTATTTCAGAGCAGGGTGATGGAGCCTGCTTCACCATGTGCATTCCGCTAGAGCGAGTGCAAACAGAAGCGCAATAAGCGGCTTTTGGTAATAACAATTTCTGGAGAATCATAATGGCGCAAAGCAAAGTGCTGATCGTAGAAGACGATGAAGGTCTTCGTGAAGCCCTAGTCGATACTCTGGCTCTGGCAGGGTATGAGTGGTTGGAAGCGGACTGTGCTGAAGATGCACTGTTGAAGCTGAAATCGAATACGGTTGATATCGTCGTTTCTGATGTGCAAATGGCGGGTATGGGTGGCTTAGCTCTGCTCAAAAGCATCAAGCAGAATTGGCCTAACTTACCAGTATTGCTAATGACGGCGTACGCCAACATTGAAGATGCCGTGTCTGCAATGAAAGATGGCGCGATTGACTACATGGCGAAACCATTTGCACCAGAAGTGTTGCTAAATATGGTCAGTCGTTATGCACCGATAAAAAGTGATGACAACGGTGATGCTATCGTTGCTGATGAGAAAAGTCTGCGCTTACTCGCGTTGGCCGATAAAGTGGCGCGTACAGATGCGAATGTTATGGTGCTAGGTCCGAGTGGCTCAGGTAAAGAAGTGATGTCGCGTTATATTCACAACGCGTCAAATCGTAAAAATGGTCCTTTTGTCGCAATTAACTGTGCCGCGATTCCTGACAATATGCTCGAAGCAACACTGTTTGGCTATGAAAAGGGCGCATTTACTGGTGCTGTTCAGGCATGCCCAGGAAAGTTTGAACAAGCGCAAGGTGGCACAATCTTGCTTGATGAAATCAGCGAAATGGACTTGAACCTGCAAGCGAAGTTGTTGCGTGTTTTGCAAGAGCGAGAAGTAGAGCGCCTTGGCAGTCGCAAAAGCATCAAGTTAGATGTTCGTGTGTTAGCGACGAGTAACCGTGATCTTAAGCAATACGTGTCAGAAGGAAACTTCAGAGAGGACTTATATTACCGCCTGAATGTATTCCCAATTTCGTGGCCTGCACTTAAAGAACGTAAAGGCGATATTGCACCGCTTGCCAAGCATCTTGCTGAGCGTCATTGCAGCAAAATGGGCATGCCAGTGCCTCAATTCTCGACCGTTGCGTTAGAAAAACTATTGCAATACCCTTGGCCGGGTAATGTTCGTGAATTGGATAACGTGGTTCAACGAGCGCTGATATTAAGTGAAAATGGCGACATCGATGCAGAGCACATTTTGCTTGAGGGCGTAGATTGGCAAGATGCCAATAGCTTGCAACACGTGGTGCAAAATGCAGATATGGTCGTGCCCAATGTTAAGCCAGTTGCTCAAGCTGAGAGTGTTAGCCGCCCAGTAACTGGTGGAGAAGGCTTAGGTAGCGAGCTGCGCGATCAAGAATACGCCATTATTTTGGAGACTTTGGTTGAGTGTAATGGTCGACGCAAAGAAATGGCGGAGAAACTGGGTATAAGCCCTCGAACCTTGCGCTATAAGCTTGCCAAAATGCGTGATGCTGGTATAGATATCCCGAATTAACACAGACAACAGCCATAAGACGAAAAGTGTAAGTAAATTGATTGCTAATGTCTTATGGCACGTTAATTGCTGTGTCAATAATCAGTTTTGTTAATAGTCAATCTTTTGGCTTAGAGGTGCTAATGAAAATTGATGGTATTCAGGCAGAAATGCGCGCCATGATGGTAGAAGCAACCAATACGGCTCCTACTGCAAGTGGGGCGAAAGTTGGAGCAGATTTTAACGATCTCCTAACTAAAGCCATCAATAACGTAAACACACTTCAAAAAGCATCTGGTGATTTACAAACCCGTTTTGATCGTGGTGATGCCGATGTATCCCTTTCTGACGTTATGATCGCTCGTAACAAGTCTAGTGTCGCTTTTGATGCGACGGTTCAAATTCGCAATAAACTCGTTGAGGCATATAAAGACCTCATGAACATGCCAGTGTAATTTAGGTAATAAGTGTGGCAGACAAGTCTACAGATTTAACCGTCACTGAAGGCGGCTCAGATGGTGCACTGGTAGCAAGTTCCGATGTGGATGTGGAGAGTCAAAATCCAGATCTAGAGGAGCGCAGTGCGTCAAAATTCGATATGGCAGTGGGCGACCTCGATTTACTTCGTCAGGTTGTGCTTGTGCTGTCGATATCCATCTGTGTTGCATTGATCGTGATGCTGTTCTTTTGGGTCAAAGAACCGGAAATGCGCCCACTTGGTGCGTATGAGACCGAAGAATTGATCCCCGTTCTGGATTATCTGGACCAGCAGAAAATCAATTATAAGCTTGATGGCAATACTGTTTCTGTTGAATCGAGTGAGTACAACTCGATCAAACTTGGCATGGTTCGTTCCGGCGTTAACCAAGCTACAGAAGCAGGCGATGATATTTTGCTGCAAGACATGGGCTTTGGTGTTTCACAACGTCTTGAGCAAGAGCGTCTGAAACTCAGTCGAGAGCGCCAATTAGCTCAAGCAATTGAAGAGATGAAGCAAGTTCGCAAAGCACGAGTGTTATTGGCACTGCCAAAGCACAGCGTGTTTGTGCGTCATAACCAAGAAGCGTCTGCGTCGGTATTTTTGACATTGTCGACAGGCACTAACCTTAAGCAGCAAGAAGTGGATTCTATTGTCGACATGGTAGCGAGTGCCGTGCCGGGAATGAAAACTTCTCGAATTACCGTCACAGATCAGCATGGCCGCTTACTCAGCTCAGGCTCCCAAGATCCTGCTTCTGCGGCGCGACGCAAAGAACAAGAATTAGAACGCAGCCAAGAGCAAGCGCTGCGCGAAAAAATTGATTCCGTACTATTACCCATTTTAGGTTATGGCAACTATACGGCGCAGGTTGATATCCAAATGGATTTCAGTGCGGTTGAACAAACTCGCAAACGTTTTGATCCAAACACCCCTGCGACCCGCAGTGAGTACGCACTCGAAGATTACAATAACGGTAACATGGTAGCGGGTATTCCGGGTGCGTTGAGTAATCAGCCTCCAGCGGATGCCTCTATTCCGCAAGATGTGGCTCAAATGAAAGATGGTTCTGTCATGGGGCAGGGGTCAGTTCGTAAAGAGTCCACGCGTAACTTTGAGCTAGATACCACCATCAGCCACGAGCGAAAGCAGACCGGGACGGTGGCTCGTCAGACCGTTTCTGTTGCGATTAAAGACCGTCGTCAAGTTAACCCTGATACGGGTGAAGTGACTTATACCCCAATGTCCGAATCTGAAATCAATGCCATTCGCCAAGTATTAATTGGTACCGTTGGCTTTGATCAAGGCCGTGGCGATTTGCTGAATGTATTGAGTGTAAAGTTTGCTGAGCCAGAGGCTGAGCAGCTAGAAGAACCACCAATTTGGGAGCACCCTAACTTCAGTGATTGGGTTCGTTGGTTCGCAAGTGCATTAGTGATTATTGTGGTTGTGTTGGTTCTGGTTCGCCCAGCAATGAAGAAATTGCTTAACCCTACCAGCGATGATGAAGACGAAATGTACGGACCAGACGGCTTGCCGATTGGTGCGGATGGTGAAACTAGCTTGATTGGCAGTGACATCGAAAGCAGCGAACTGTTCGAGTTTGGCTCAAGTATTGATTTGCCAAACCTTCATAAAGATGAAGATGTATTGAAAGCGGTTCGCGCTCTGGTTGCGAATGAACCTGAACTGGCTGCTCAAGTAGTGAAAAACTGGATGAATGACAATGGCTAACGATATCGTATCTCAAGATGATAACGCTGCGGGAATGCCAGTAGAGCTGGATGTTTCAACCATTACTGGCGAAGAAAAAGCGGCAATTTTGCTATTGAGTCTTAATGAACAAGATGCAGCTGGCATTATCCGTCACCTAGAACCAAAACAGGTTCAGCGTGTTGGTAGTGCGATGGCTCGCGCGAAGGATCTCAGCCAAGACAAGGTATCTGCTGTTCATCGTGCGTTTTTGGAGGATATCCAGAAATACACCAACATTGGTATGGGCAGCGAAGACTTTATGCGTAATGCACTGGTTGCCGCTCTTGGTGAAGACAAAGCCAACAACTTAGTTGACCAGATCCTACTTGGTACGGGCTCAAAGGGTTTGGATTCTTTGAAATGGATGGACCCACGCCAAGTGGCGAGCATTATTGTCAATGAACACCCACAGATTCAAACTATCGTATTGTCTTATTTAGAAGCAGACCAATCTGCAGAGATTTTGTCTCAGTTCCCTGAGCGCGTGCGTTTGGATCTGATGATGCGTATTGCCAACCTTGAAGAAGTTCAGCCATCAGCATTGGCAGAGCTGAACGAAATCATGGAGAAACAGTTCGCGGGTCAAGCGGGTGCACAAGCAGCCAAAATTGGCGGCCTGAAAGCAGCAGCGGAGATCATGAACTACCTAGACAACAACGTCGAAGGTTTGTTGATGGAGCAAATTCGCGATCAGGACGAAGACATGGCGACGCAAATCCAAGACCTAATGTTTGTCTTCGAAAACTTAGTCGAGGTGGACGACCAAGGTATTCAGAAGTTGCTGCGTGACGTACCACAAGACGTGTTGCAAAAAGCACTCAAAGGTGCAGATGACTCGTTACGTGAGAAAGTCTTCAAGAATATGTCTAAACGTGCTGCTGATATGATGCGTGATGACATAGAAGCGATGCCGCCAGTACGAGTGGCAGATGTAGAAGCCGCTCAGAAAGAAATCTTAGCAATTGCCCGTCGAATGGCGGATGCTGGTGAGCTTATGCTATCTGGCGGTGCTGACGAATTCTTATAATTTCTATTGCTTCGCAATTATCCTATTGCGGAGCACCCTCACTTCTTAATCGAACACACAATAGGTAACCCATGGCTGGCGATAGAAAACGTGGATTTATCCGTCCTGATGAAGATGATTCGATGATCGAACCTCAACGTTGGGGGCTGCCTGATTATGGCGAGCCTAAAGCCAAACAAGCAAAACAAACCGCGTTCAACTATGACCCGGGATGGGTGCCGAATTTTGATGAGCCTGAAGAAGAGCAGCCACTTGCGCTAACCGAAGAGCAAATTGAACTGATTAAGCAAGGTGCTTATCAAGAAGGCTTACATCAAGGTCAGGAAGCTGGCTTTAAGCAAGGTTACGACAAAGGTAAAGAAGAAGGGTTGCAAGCCGGCCATGCTGAAGGTCTCGAGCTCGGAAAAGCTGAAGGGGTAACTGCAGGGCAAGAATACATTCAGCAGCAAGTTGAAACTTTTATGAACTTGGCCAATCAGTTTGCTCAACCTTTGGAGTTGATGAATGCTCAGGTTGAAAAGCAGCTGGTGGATATGGTGCTCTGTTTAGTTAAAGAAGTGGTGCACGTTGAAGTACAAACCAACCCTCAAATTATTTTAGATACAGTGAAGCAGTCGGTTGAAGCGCTACCAATATCAGGCCACCCTATTACCTTGCACCTGAATCCAGAAGATGTCGCGATTATTCGTTCAGCTTATGGTGAAGAAGACCTTAATTGTCGCAACTGGACGTTAGTTGCTGAGCCATCGCTCAATCGAGGTGACGTCCAGATTGAAGCCGGTGAATCAAGCATTAATTATCGCATGGAAGAACGCGTCAAAAGCGTATTGCACAGCTTTTGTGGCGCAAACCGTCATCAAGAGGGCGAGTAATCCATGCAAGCACTCTCTGACCGCTTAAAAAGCTACAAAGTTGAAGGCCTTACGACGCGTCCTGTCGCCTCTGGCAAACTGGTGCGTGTGGTTGGGTTAACGTTGGAAGCGACCGGCTGTCGCGCACCAATTGGCAGTTTATGCTTAGTGGAAACCATGTCAGGTCAGATGGAAGCCGAGGTTGTCGGCTTTTCAGGTGACAACCTATTTTTAATGCCAAGCGAACAAATTACGGGCATTTTACCTGGCGCGAGAGTCACCCCTTTAACCAGTGACGCTGGTTTGCCTGTCGGCATGGAGTTACTTGGGCGCGTGATAGACGGGGTTGGGAATCCACTTGATGGACTTGGCCCTTTGTATACCGATCACCGTGCCTCTTTTAATGCCGAACCAATCAACCCGTTGGCTCGAAAGCCAATTTCTGAACCGCTCGATGTTGGCCTAAAAGCCATCAATGGTTTGTTGACGGTTGGTAAAGGTCAGCGTATCGGTCTGTTTGCAGGTTCTGGTGTGGGTAAATCGGTCACGCTTGGCATGATGACGCGAGGCACCACCGCACAGGTTGTGGTCGTCGGCCTGATAGGTGAGCGTGGACGTGAAGTTAAAGAGTTCATCGAAGAGATCTTGGGTGAGGACGGTCGTCGCCGCTCAGTGGTGGTCGCGGCGCCTGCCGATGCTTCACCTCTAATGCGCTTAAAGGGGTGCCAAACGGCATTAACGATTGCTGAATACTTCCGGGACCAAGGGTTAGATGTTCTGCTATTGATGGACTCGTTGACTCGTTTTGCACAAGCACAGCGTGAAATCGCACTTTCTGTTGGTGAGCCGCCAGCGACGAAAGGCTACCCGCCTTCTGTATTTGCCAAGCTGCCAGCGCTGGTTGAGCGAGCGGGTAATGGAAGTGCCGAACAAGGCTCGATTACGGCGTTCTTTACCGTGTTGACCGAAGGGGATGATTTGCAAGATCCGATAGCGGACGCATCGCGAGCCATTCTTGATGGCCATATTGTACTTTCTCGTGAAATGGCGGATGCAGGCCATTATCCGGCGATTGATGTCGAGAAGTCGGTGAGCCGTGTTATGCCGCAAATCACGACTGAAGAGCACGTTTTGATGTCAAAAGCGGTGCGACAGGTCTTGTCTATTTGTCGCAAGAATCAAGATTTGGTCTCGATTGGAGCGTACAAACCGGGTACCGATCCTGCTATTGATGGCGCATTTACTTTGAAACCGAAGTTAGACGAATACTTGCAGCAGAGCATGAAAGAATCGGTGCCATACGATATGTGCGTCAATATGCTTAGAAACATTTTGGGTGGGTGATAGCGCATGAATAATGCGATGGAGTTTCTACTTGAGCAAACTAAGGATCGTGAAGACCAAGCTGTGCTTGCACTGAACAAAGCGCGTTCTGAACTCGAAGATTATTACCGTCAGGTTGAACAAATTGAAAAGTATCGGCTTGATTATTGCCAGCAACTCGTCGACCGTGGTCAGGCGGGCCTAACGGCAAGTCAATATGGACACTTAAATCGATTCCTTACCCAGCTAGATGAAACTTTATCTAAGCAAAAGCAAGCAGAAAGTCATTTCAAAGAGCAGGTTGAAAACTGTAAAGAATATTGGTTAACCGTGCGTAAAGAACGCAAATCCTATGAGTGGATGATAGACAAACGCGAAAAAGAGAAACAACTTGCTGAAGCTAAGCGCGAACAAAAGCAAATGGACGAGTTTTCCACCTTACTTTACAGTCGAAAACCACATCGTTTCTAAACGTTATCGGTTCGATATTGCATTACGGTGTTGCAGCTGACTACATCTCTACCGATTCAAGTAAGGTAACTTTGATTGAGTCTTGTTCAATTAACTCAAACACCTTCGGTCGAATCTCGCGAACCCACCACTCGTTGTATGTTTTTTCGTAGAGAGCCTGGCGTGCTTGTTCATTGTCGAACTCTCTAAGCCAAACAAAATAGTCATGTCCATCATCACCAGTGTGGACGTAAGTATTCAGTACACGCATGCCTTGTGAGCGTTGATAGGGCAACAGTTCTTCCTTCATCCAACTTAGCCACTGTTCTGTTTTGCCTGCTCTGATTCTATATTGGCGTAATTCTGTGATCTTCAAAGTGATTCCTTAATTGTTAAGTCAAATGTCTGTTTACGCTTATCGTTTTTCAAAGTCAATCAAGTAGCTGTACATCATGTTAGGAACCAGGTTCTCGGATAGTACTGTTGATGTTTGTTCCATAAACATGCCATCTATTAGCTTACCGAGAATTGACTCAATATTGTGGTGTGATTTTTGCATTTTAGCTGTCAGTGTCGGGTCTTTTTGACCTTTGTTTGCCGCCAGTATTGCTGTCTGTCAGCGATACGCTCAGAGCCACGAGAACGAGAGTTTCTAAATGAGTGTGAATTTGTCCCATGTATCTGCGACTACCAAGACGCCAGTTTCTGATGTGTCCGCTAAAGCGTCCGCAGAGAGCACTGAGAGCAAGGGATTTTTAGAAACGTTAACCGATGCGTTTGCTGGTAAACAAAAGCCCGAAAAAGTAGCAACAGAATCGACAGTGGTTGAAGAAAAAGAAAGAGCGGATGTAGGCAGTACTTCTTCTGCTAACGTCTCGGACGAATTGTTGGCGCAAGAAAGCCAAGAATCCGTCAGTGACGAGACCCATGGTTTTGATGAAATATCAGCAAACAAACCGAATGCAACCTTAAGTGAAGAAGCAAGTTTACAAAAGGCGGGTAACAGCACACCTTTGGAGAATGATGTTGAAGCTATTGAAAAAGTGAAATCAACATCAATCGATACGAGCAACCCATCAAATACAATGGACGTAAAAAGCACTATGGGCGAAGGACAACAGCTTCTTGGCCGAATTGAACAAGCGAATCAAACCCTGAATGCGAGTAATGCATCCATCAATAGTGGCAAAGTTTTGCCTCAGAGCGCGAATTTAGTGCATTCGTTCCACGAGCAAGCAACCGTTTCGACAAACCTTGATGAGCTGGCTTTGAATGAAACGCCATCAGTTCATTCTCTTGAACAAGCACAGCTGATCCCAGGGCAAGACTTAGAGCCAATTTTAGATAAGAATGGTCAACCTATCGATGTCGACAAACTCTCGTCTGAGTTTGCTGCTTGGCAAGAGCTAGCGAAACAAGCCAGCCATCCGACGACTAAGAGCGCAGTCAGTGGTGAAGTAGCTAATGATCTGTCGCCGTTGTTAACAGATGTTGATGGTTCCAACATCGACGCGCTTCCACGAGTATCCTTGGATGAACTTGAAGTTATAGATACTAAGTTGGCGCAAGGAAAACCACTGACTCAGCAAGAAGCTCAGATCATTGAAGGGTTGAAACAAGGAAGGATCTCGGCGGATATTCCTGATCAAGACCTTGCCCAATTTGTTGCGCTCCCTAATGACATTAAACAGATTCTCGCAGAGCAACAAGTACAACATAATTTAACTCGCCAGGCTGGACCTATGGCAGTGTCTCAGCAAATCCAGCATACAGCGGCTCAAGTACCCCAGCCACAAACTGCTCATAGTGGAGAAAAAGTCGCATTATCTCCAACGCCTGATACGTTGATAGCCGCGCAAGTGCCGACGTCGCTTCAAGGTGTGAAAGACGGAGAGATTAGCCAGAAAGTGATGAACGCAGCATTGGAGACTGGTGCGCTAAAGGCGACTGCGGATAAACAAGATAAGCCGGACCTCCAACATGGCTTCGCTGGACAACTTCAGGCTATGGCAGGTCAGCAAGGAATTAATGTGCAGCAACAAGCGCGTATTGATGCTGCACAACAAGCTCAGCTTCCGTTGCAACTAACTAAAGAGCTAGCCAACGAGCAAGTTGCGGAAAAAGTGCAAATGATGATGTCGAAGAATCTGAAAAATCTCGATATTCGTCTTGATCCACCAGAGTTAGGTCGTATGCAAATTCGTATGACCATGAATAACGACGTTGCCAATGTACATTTTACAGTGAACAACCCGCAAGCTCGTGACATTATTGAACAGACGCTCCCTCGTTTGAGAGAAATGCTAGCGCAACAAGGTATGCAGCTGGCTGATTCTTCCGTCCAGCAACAAAACAGCGGGCAACAGCAAGGTAGGTATACTGCTGAACAACATGGTCAAAGCGCGCAAAGTGGCGGTTTTTCTGGACAGTCCGAAGAGGGTTTTGAATCTGATGTCAATCTGGATTTGAATGTCGCTTCAAAGCGTGATGGAATTAGTTTTTACGCATAAAAGGCCGTTTAACGGCAATGGCATACGGTTACCAAGCAACTCACTAAAACGTCTTGGTAACTCAAAAGAACAATAAGAGACAAGAATGGCAGAAGAACAGTTACAAGGGGCCGATGCGCCGAAAGGAAAAAGCAAGTTACTTATCATCATCATCGCTGTTGTAGTATTACTACTTGGTGGCGGGGCAGCGGCATTTTTTCTAATGGGCTCTGATGAACCTGCTCAGGCTGAATCGTCTCAACAGGCTCAAGTGAAGGCATCGGATGCTGCGCCCATCGCGTATGTGAATCTTCCTCAGGCATTTGTATTTAACGTTACTGGGGATAGCCGCGATAGGTTGGTTCAAATTAAAGCGCAGTTAATGGTTCGCGGTGCAGAAAATGAAGAGTTGGCGCGGTATCATTCGCCACTGATTGAAAGCTCTATGCTATCAACGTTTGCTTCCGCGACGGTTGATCAATTGCGCTCTCCTACAGGACGAGTGGAATTGCGCGATCGTGCTTCCGAAGATATCAAAGCAGCGCTGAATGCTGCGGTCGGTAAGCCAGTGATTGAAAAAGTACTGTTTACAGATTTTGTTATTCAATAGGTAAAACGTGACCGATCTATTAAGCCAAGACGAAATTGATGCGCTATTGCATGGGGTTGACGATGTTGATGACGTCGATGAACCGATAGAAAACGACACTGAGGGTGCCGTCAATTTTGATTTCTCGTCGCAAGACAGGATCGTACGTGGTCGAATGCCGACGCTCGAACTTATCAACGAGCGCTTTGCACGGCACATGCGTATTAGTCTGTTTAATATGCTGCGTAAAACGGCAGAGGTGTCGATCAATGGCGTGCAGATGATGAAGTTTGGTGAATACCAGAACACATTGTACGTGCCAACCAGTTTGAACATGGTGCGTTTTCGTCCGTTAAAAGGCACTGCGTTGATCACCATGGAGGCTCGTTTAGTCTTTATTCTGGTAGAAAACTTCTTTGGCGGTGATGGTCGATTCCACGCCAAAATCGAAGGCCGTGAATTTACCCCAACGGAACGCCGCATCATTCAGTTGTTACTGAAAATTGTATTTGAAGATTATAAAGAAGCGTGGTCGCCAGTGATGGGGGTAGAGTTCGAATATCTCGACTCTGAAGTAAACCCAAGTATGGCAAACATTGTCAGCCCGACAGAAGTGATTGTCGTGAGTTCCTTCCATATAGAAGTTGACGGCGGTGGCGGCGATTTTCATGTCGTTATGCCTTACTCCATGGTTGAGCCTATCCGTGAACTATTGGATGCAGGTGTTCAGTCCGACAAGATGGAAACGGACGTTCGCTGGAGCTCAGCACTACGTGAAGAGATCATGGATTGTCCGGTTAACTTCCGCGTGAACTTGCTCGAAAAAGACATTTCTTTGCGTGACCTCATGGAGCTGCAACCTGGCGATATCATCCCGATTGAAATGCCAGAACATGCGACGATGTTTGTAGAAGACCTACCGACCTATCGCGTAAAAATGGGTCGTTCGGAAGACAAATTAGCGGTGCAAATTTCTGAGGAAATTGAGCGCCCACATGTCGTCAAAACAGATTTAGCTTTCTTAGGTAAAGACATCATGTCCGAGCTTGAGAGTGAAGACGATATAGACCATTAAGATACCTTATTAAATAGACATGCTATGGCATGAGTAAGGCGTAACACAGGATAGAAAAATGGAACCAAGTGACGATCAAAAGCTAGCAGACGAATGGGCAGCCGCTCTTGGCGAAGACCCGTCTGCCCCTTCTGTAGACGTAGATGAAGTATTGGCTGCGCCACTGGAAGAGCTAAAAGACACTTCAAGCCCAATTAGCGAAGATGAGCGTCGTAAACTCGACACTATTATGGATATCCCGGTGACGATTTCGATGGAAGTCGGTCGTTCTCAAATTAGCATTCGGAACCTGTTGCAGCTTAACCAAGGTTCGGTTGTTGAGTTGGATCGTCTAGCCGGTGAGTCGCTCGACGTATTGGTTAACGGTACTTTGATTGCTCACGGCGAAGTCGTGGTCGTCAACGATAAGTTTGGTATCCGTTTGACGGATGTGATCAGCCAAACTGAACGAATTAAGAAGCTGCGTTAAGATGAGTCGTTCAATCAAAATGCGATTGAAGCAAATCACTGGAGCACTGAGCTTAATGCTAAGTGCTCCTTATGCATTTGCTGCCGCACCAAATAATCTGGATCTTGCGACGACACTTGGCTCGCTTGTGCTTGTAATCGGCGTGATTCTTTTGCTGGCTTGGTTGCTGAAACGTATGCAAGTGCCAGCGATGGGACAACAAAAGGGCTTGCGTATAGTGAGTCAGTTGCCAGTGGGTACAAAAGAAAGAATCGCAGTAGTTCAAGTGGGTGAAGAACAGTTTTTGGTTGGGATTACTAGCCAATCGATCCAAACTTTAGCCAAGTTAGATAAGCCACTGAAAGAGGAAGAGTTGGCGACCAATGCTTTTGCGACTCAATTTAGCCAGCTGATCAAAAAACATGACAAAGGGTAATCCAATTCGTTTGCTCCTGAGTACGTTGTTACTTTTTGTCGGCGTGCTGTTTTCTTCATTTACCTTTGCTGAAGCAGAGGAGTCAGCGCTGCCAGATAACTTAGCCGATGGAAGTGGTGTTACAGTTCAGGCTATGCAAAGTGATACTGGTGCTAGCCGTGCTATGTCCGTTTCTAGTGGCGGTGGTATTCCAGCATTCACCATGACCACGAACCCTGATGGCAGTGAAGACTACTCGGTTACACTACAAATTTTAGCGTTAATGACCATGCTTGGCTTCTTGCCTGCCATGGTGATTCTGATGACCTCGTTCACTCGAATTGTGGTGGTGATGTCGATATTGCGTCAGGCAATGGGTTTGCAACAAACGCCTTCTAATCAGGTTATTATTGGTATTGCGCTGTTTTTGACCTTTTTTGTTATGTCTCCTGTCCTGAACGAAATCAACGACAAAGCTGTTCAGCCTTATTTGAACGAGCAAGTTACGGCGCGAGAAGCGTTTGATGCTGCACAAGCGCCAATGAAAGCATTTATGCTTAAGCAGACCCGAATCAAAGATTTGGAGACGTTCGTAACCATGTCAGGAGAGCAAGTCGAGAATCCAGAAGATGTGTCGATGGCGGTGTTGATTCCGGCTTTTATCACCTCAGAGCTAAAAACTGCATTCCAAATTGGCTTTATGCTCTTCTTGCCGTTTTTGATTATTGACCTTGTAGTCGCTTCGGTACTGATGGCAATGGGTATGATGATGTTGTCACCAATGATTGTTTCGTTGCCGTTCAAGTTGATGTTGTTCGTATTGGTCGATGGTTGGAACTTGATACTCTCGACACTCGCGGGCAGCTTTGCCCTTTAGTTAAGCGCAGATAGAGGATAAGACATGACACCAGAAATGTTTGTCGAGCTTTTCCGTGAAGCACTTTGGATGGTGCTTATCATGGTCTGCGCTATTATCATCCCAAGCTTGCTTATCGGCCTTGTAGTTGCGATTTTTCAAGCTGCGACATCCATCAACGAACAAACATTGAGCTTCTTACCGCGTTTGATTGTCACGCTTTTGGCCCTGATGCTGTTTGGGCATTGGATGACGCAAATGTTGATGGAATATTTCTATGGCTTGATTGAACGCTTACCTCAGGTGCTTTATTAGAGGCGCCTATGGAGTACCCCACTAGCGTTGTCTTAGATTGGATCGCAAACTACTTCTGGCCCTATGTTCGTATCTCATCCATGTTGATGGTGATGACAGTAACCGGGGCCCGATTTGTTTCGCCAAGAATCCGCCTTTACCTCGGTTTAGCCATCACTTTCGCTGTCATGCCAGCTATCCCCGCCGTACCTCAAGACATTGAGCTACTCTCGTTTCGTGGCTTCATGACCATTGCCGAGCAAATGATCATCGGCATAGCGATGGGTATGGTTACTCAATTTATGATTCAAACCTTTGTCCTACTTGGTCAAATATTGGGTATGCAATCAAGTTTGGGCTTTGCTTCTATGGTTGATCCCGCAAATGGTCAGAACACGCCATTGCTTGGTCAGTTATTCATGTTCTTAACGACAATGTTTTTCCTTGCCACCGATGGACACTTAAAAATGCTGCAATTGGTGGTATTCAGTTTTAAAACTTTGCCGATTGGCTCCGGCTCTCTAAACGCGGTTGATTTCCGTGAAATGGCAGGCTGGCTTGGTATTATGTTCCAAACGGCACTGAGTATGTCTCTATCTGGCATTATTGCGCTACTGACCATTAACTTGTCGTTTGGTGTAATGACCCGTGCCGCACCACAGCTGAATATCTTCTCGCTTGGTTTTGCTTTTGCTTTGATGGTGGGTCTATTACTTTGTTGGTACATACTGGCTGGTCTATACAGTCATTATGAAATGTTCTGGACAGTGGGTGAGGCGCAGATTTGTCGGCTTATTCGCTTGGAGTGCTAAGATTTGGCAGAATCAGACGGTCAGGAACGCACCGAAGAAGCCACGCCCCGACGGTTACAACAAGCCAGAGAAAAGGGGCAGGTCGCTCGATCTAAAGAGCTTGCATCAGCATCTGTGCTGATCGTTGGCGCCATTTCATTGATGTGGTTTGGCGAGGCGTTAGCACGTTCATTGTTTTCCATCATGAGCCGTTTATTTGATCTTCAACGAGAAGAGATTTTCGATACTGCAAAACTGTTTGATATCGCTTTGGGCGCGATGAGTGATTTGTTGTTCCCACTATTTTTGGTGTTAGCGACATTGTTTACCGCCGCCATGATTGGAGCAGCAGGTGTGGGAGGAATCAGTTTTTCTGCCCAAGCGGCCATGCCCAAGCTGTCGAAAATGAATCCGCTTAGCGGCTTAAAGCGAATGGTTGGAATGCAAAGCTGGGTAGAGTTGATCAAATCAATCCTTAAAGTGGTTCTGGTCACTGGTGTCGCCATCTATTTGATCCAAGCATCACAGGCCGATCTGATTCAATTGAGCATGGATGTGTATCCGCAAAACATCTTCCATGCTTTAGATATTTTGCTGAACTTTATTTTGCTGATCAGTTGCTCGCTATTGATTGTGGTTGCCATCGATATTCCATTTCAAATTTGGCAGCACGCCGATCAGTTAAAAATGACCAAGCAAGAAGTCAAAGACGAATACAAAGAGACTGAAGGTAAGCCGGAAGTGAAAGGCCGTATTCGTATGTTGCAAAGGGAAGCGGCTCAACGTCGAATGATGGCGGACGTTCCTCAAGCTGATGTTATTGTTACTAACCCAGAGCACTTCTCGGTAGCGCTTCGTTATAAACAGAAGACAGACCGTGCGCCAGTCGTGATCGCTAAAGGTACTGACCACATGGCGATGAAGATTCGAGAAGTCGCCCGCGAACATGACATTACGATTGTGCCCGCACCACCTTTGGCTCGTGCGTTGTACCACACGACAGAGCTCGAGCAAGAGATCCCCGATGGGTTATTTACTGCCGTCGCTCAGGTTTTGGCATTTGTATTCCAATTGAAGCAATACCGAAAACGAGGTGGACAGCGCCCGAAAATTCAAGATTATGATTTGCCAATCCCACCCGAACACCGCCATTGATACGAAAAGCGGTAAAGCCTTAAAAAAGCTCGTTTGATCAAAAGCTAAGCTCTATTTGAGTGTTTAGTCATTATTTTGGCGCTAATTATGGTACATAGATTGCTTAAAACGCTTTAATTATCAACCCTACCTAAACTTTTAGGCTAAAGCGGTCGCGTATTAATAGTAAGAGCTTACGTGACGCTTCAATCGATTGAGATCTCTCGCAGTATGAAGTTAAGCCTGCCGTTTGCAGATAAATTGCCACGAATCCCTCAACGTGAAATGCCAGCTATTGGTGCTCCGGTGATGGTTTTGGCCACCCTAGCGATGGTGGTACTGCCGATTCCAGCATTTTTGCTGGATATGTTCTTCACCTTTAACATCGCGCTGTCGATGGTGGTGTTGTTAGTGACCGTTTACACACGTCGCCCTTTGGACTTCGCTGCTTTTCCAACGGTATTGCTGATCGCCACGTTGCTCCGCTTGGCTTTGAACGTTGCCTCGACTCGTGTCGTCTTACTGCATGGTCATGAAGGCGGTAATGCGGCAGGTAACGTAATTGAGGCGTTCGGTAACGTCGTTATTGGTGGTAACTACGCGGTCGGCCTAGTGGTTTTCCTCATCTTAATGATCATCAACTTTATGGTGGTGACCAAAGGTGCGGGTCGTATCTCTGAGGTAAGTGCTCGCTTTACGCTTGATGCGTTGCCGGGTAAGCAAATGGCGATTGATGCGGACTTGAATGCCGGATTGATAGACCAAGAGCAGGCAAGAGTTCGTCGTTTTGAAGTGACCAAAGAAGCGGATTTCTATGGCTCGATGGATGGTGCCTCGAAGTTCGTAAAAGGGGACGCGATTGCCGGTATTTTGATTCTGTTTATCAACATCGTCGGCGGTCTGTCGATCGGTATGGCGCAGTATGGATTGGGTTTCGGTGAAGCGATTGAAATCTATACCTTACTGACAATCGGTGATGGTTTGGTCGCACAAATCCCATCGCTATTGCTGTCGATTGCAGCGGCAATGATGGTGACACGCCAAAACACCGATGAAGACATGGGTGAACAACTGGTCTTCCAGATGTTCGACAACCCAAAAGCGCTGATGATTACTGCGGCTATTCTTGGTGTGATGGGCATCGTACCGGGCATGCCACACTTTGCGTTTTTGAGCCTGGCAGTCGCGGCCGGTGCAGCGGCATATTTCATCGACAAACGGCAGAAGCAGAAAGCGAAAGAGCCCGCTTTACCAGCAACAGCAGACGAAGGTGCAGAACCTTCCTCACAGCGCGAACTGTCTTGGGATGACGTCCAGCCAGTCGATATTATTGGCTTGGAAGTCGGTTATCGCTTAATCCCTTTGGTGGACAGAGACCAAGGTGGGGAACTGTTAGAGCGCGTAAAAGGCGTGCGTAAAAAGTTATCGCAAGATTTTGGGTTCCTAATTCCAGCGGTTCATATTCGTGACAATCTTGAGCTGACCCCAAACAGTTACCGAATTACATTGATGGGGGTTGCGGTGGGCGAAGCAGAGATTCGTCCGGATCAAGAGCTAGCGATTAACCCAGGTCAGGTGTATGGCATGATTGATGGTGAGCCAACCATTGACCCTGCTTTTGGACTGGAAGCCGTATGGATCCGAGAAGATCAGCGTGAGCACGCGCAGGCTCTGGGTTATACGGTTGTTGATTCATCAACGGTATTAGCGACGCACCTAAGCCAGCTATTGACCAACAACGCATCACAGCTAATTGGTCATGAAGAAGTAGAGAATTTATTAGAAATGTTGGGACGCAGCGCGCCTAAGTTGGTCGAGAACTTTGTTCCTGACCAATTACCATTAGGTGTGGTGGTGAAAGTCCTACAAAACTTGTTAAACGAGGCCATTCCAATCCGCGATATTCGCACGATTGTTCAAACTTTGGCTGAGTACTCAAGTAAGAGTCAAGAAGCTGACATATTGACGGCAGCAGTTCGAATTAGTCTTAAACGTCTAATTGTTCAAGAAATCAATGGTATAGAGCCTGAGTTACCAGTGATTACTTTGATACCCGAACTGGAACAAATATTGCATCAAACTATGCAAGCATCAGGAGGCGAATCTGCGGGGATTGAACCGGGACTCGCTGAGCGATTGCAGTCTTCACTAAGCCAAGCGACACAGGAACAAGAACTGAAAGGCGAACCTGCCGTTCTGCTTACTTCCGGCGTATTACGCTCGACGTTGGCGAAATTTGTGAAGAACACAATACCTAATCTCCGGGTACTGTCTTACCAAGAAATCCCGGATGAAAAACAGATCAGAATTGTGCAAGCCGTGGGTAACTGATCTCACGCATCATTAATGGATTCATAGTTTGAAAATAAAGCGATTTTTTGCCAAAGACATGAGAACGGCGCTGCTCCAAGTGAAAGAGGAGTTAGGCGCGGAAGCGGTGATCATGTCAAACAAGAAAGTGGCTGGTGGAGTAGCGATTGTTGCGGCGATAGATAGTGAATCTAATCCGTCTCAAGCAAGCGCAGCGTCACAGCAAAATCGCGGTGCTTCTCAATCGAATCGCTATAACGAACATCGTCAAATGTCATCGTCTTCTGCTGATCGTTACCAAGATCGTCATTTAGATGAAGATAAAATTAGCCTGAACAGTAATAACAGTAACAATGAAAAAACAGGCTCAATGACGCAGCGATTCGCTAATATGCTTAAGCAATATAGCGGTGGTGCAGCAGATGCTGACGACCACGTAGCGGAAAATGAAGATTCGCTCTCTGCTTTGCTGCAACGCCAAAATAAGCATCGCGACGGCTACAACCAAGAAAAGCCAGCGCCATATCAACCAGATTCACCTTTGGCGAAGCTAATCGCACAGGACAATCGATTTGAACGTCCGACGCCCAAGCTGGACCCGACGCGCTATGACCGACGTCGCCCAAGTGATGAGCGTGACGAATCGGCCGATGAGCTAGAAAGCATGCGCGAAGAGATGACGTCAATTCGTCGTCTGTTGGAGCACCAAGTTTCTGGTCTGATGTGGCAAGAAGTAGAACGTCGTGAGCCACTAAGAGCAATGCTGATTAAGCGCTTAGAGCGAATGGGCGTTTCTCCGGAGTTAGCAGACCAGATGGCCTGTTATATCCCGGAAGATACAAAGCCAGCGCGAGCGTGGAAAGCGTTATTGTCGCTGGTGGCGGATCAAATCAATATTCCTAAACAGGACATTTTAAAACGTGGTGGTGTAGTCGCATTGTTGGGTCCGACGGGGGTTGGGAAAACAACAACCGTAGCGAAACTCGCAGCACGCGCAGCCATGGAATACGGTGCCGACAATGTGGCCCTTGTGACAACAGATACATATCGCATAGGTGCACATGAGCAACTCTCAATTTACGGAAGAATTATGGGTTGTCCCGTAAGAGTTGCTAAAGATTCTAACGAGTTAGCCGATGTTATATATCAGCTAAGAAACAGAAGACTGATTTTGGTCGATACGGCAGGGATGGGGCAACGAGATGTGAGGCTTTCCGAGCAGCTCGACACTCTAATGCAAGAGAGCGGGGAAGTGATTCACAGCTACCTTGTTTTGCCGGCTACCGCACAACGTCGTGTTCTACAAGAAACGCTGGATCACTTCCGACGTATACCACTTTCGGGTTGTATTATGACGAAGCTTGATGAGTCATTAAGCCTAGGCGAATTCATCAGTGTAGTGATTCAAAACGCAATGCCAGTAGCTTACATCGCTAATGGTCAGCGCGTACCAGAAGACATTGTGATAGCGCAACCAAAATATATGCTTGCGAAAGCAAATGAACTGTTAGAGAAGTCGACAGAGAACGAACCTCACTTTTGGAACAGTGACAGTGAAGGACTCTAAGGCGGCGGACTACTATGACTGAGAATATGATACACGATCAAGCAAGCGGCCTCCGTCGCTTAACACAACCATCGTTGACCAAAGTGATTGCTGTTACTGGCGGCAAAGGTGGTGTGGGGAAATCAAACGTAACACTGGGTCTGGCGATTTGTATGGCTCGCCAAGGCAAGAAGGTGATGGTTCTCGACGCTGATTTAGGTCTGGCCAATGTGGACGTGATGCTCGGAATTCGTGCAAAACGTAATCTAGGACATGTCTTAGCGGGTGAATGTGAGCTAAAAGATGCGATTGTCGAAGGGCCTTATGGTATAAAGATAATTCCTGCAACTTCTGGCACACAGAGCATGACAGAGCTTTCTCACGCTCAGCATGCTGGACTCATTCGAGCATTTGGTAGTCTTGAAGACGAAATGGATGTCCTGCTGATTGATACCGCTGCTGGTATCTCTGACATGGTAATCAGTTTTTCGCGAGCAGCTCAAGATGTGGTTGTAGTTGTGTGTGATGAACCGACGTCAATCACAGATGCCTATGCATTAATCAAGCTGTTGAGTAAAGAACACCAAGTTCAACGCTTTAAAGTTGTAGCAAATATGGTCAGAAGCTACCGTGAAGGGCGAGAATTGTTTGCAAAGTTGACACTAGTCACAGAGCGATTCTTGAATGTTAGCCTTGAACTCGTAGCATGTATTCCATTAGATGATAAAGTACGACAGGCTGTAAAAAGACAAAAAATTGTCGTTGATGCGTTCCCACGCTCGCCTGCCGCTTTAGCTATCAGCTCACTAGCAAACAAAGCGTTGACGTGGCCACTACCGAAAACACCAAGTGGACACTTGGAATTTTTTGTGGAAAGGTTGCTAAATCGTACCGAATTCGCAGAGGACCCTTTTGGTGAATAAAGCGATAACCTATGACCAACATGGCAAATTTAATAGCCAGCAGGCGTTCATTGAACGTTATTCAGTGTTGGTTAAGCGCATTGCTCACCACCTACTAGGCCGTTTACCGCCGAGTGTTCAGGTAGAGGATTTAATTCAGGCCGGCATGATCGGTCTTATCGAAGCTCAGCAGAATTATGATGGTTCTAAAGGTGCGAGCTTTGAAACTTATGCAGGTATCCGTATTCGTGGCGCAATGTTAGATGACATGCGTAAAGGCGATTGGGTACCGCGTTCTGTTCATAAAAATAATCGAGAGATTAACCAAGCGATTGCGGAGCTGGAAGGCGAATTAAATCGAGATCCTACTGATTCTGAAGTAGCCACGCATCTCGGTATGACACTGGATCAATATCATAGTGCTCTTACCGATATCAACTGCTCAAAATTAGTCGGTATTGAAGATTTAGGCGTTTCTGATGATGTGATTTCACCGGCGGATGAAACCGATGACAGCAACCCATTCAAAGGGGTAGTTGATGAATCATTTCGAAAAGCACTGGTTGAATCAATAAAACAGCTTCCAGAGCGTGAAGCTTTGGTTCTTTCGCTTTATTATGATGAAGAACTCAATTTGAAAGAAATTGGCGATGTGTTAGGCGTAAGCGAATCTCGCGTAAGTCAAATACTGAGTCAAGCGATGCAACGTTTACGTACCAAGCTCAGTGCGTGGACACAAAATGACTAAAAACACTGATTTTACGATTCAGTGGAGGCAATTTTGAATAAAAACATGAAGATCCTTATTGTTGATGATTTCTCAACAATGCGCCGTATTGTTAAAAACCTGCTTCGTGACTTGGGTTTCAATAACACTCAAGAAGCGGACGATGGTTTAACCGCATTACCAATGCTGAAAAAAGGTGACTTCGATTTTGTTGTAACTGACTGGAACATGCCAGGTATGCAAGGCATCGATTTGCTTAAACACATCCGCGCGGATGCAGAACTTAAGCATCTGCCAGTTCTAATGATCACGGCTGAAGCGAAGCGTGAGCAGATCATTGAAGCTGCTCAAGCAGGTGTAAACGGCTACATTGTTAAGCCATTTACTGCTGCAACATTAAAAGAAAAATTAGATAAAATTTTCGAGCGTTTATAACTCTCTCTTTCTCTTTGTTATTCGAGTCATTCATACCAATTATTAAATACCTATTAAATGACTCGTTTAGCGTTTTCAAAGTGATAAGAAGAACTAAACGTAAAAGGGTCTATTCAGAATGATCTCACTAGAGCAGGCGAAGTCACTCGTTCAAATGCTAGAAAACGGGGAACAAGACCAAGCCAATATGCTTGTTGCCTCGATCTACGAAGGTGCCGATAACCCAATGCTGCAAGAAATTGGAGCGTTAACTCGAGACCTTCACGAATCACTCAAGCAGTTCAGTCTCGATCAGCGCATGACCGAAATTGCGAAAGACGAAATCCCTAACGCTAGGGATCGTCTCAATTATGTGATCGAGAAGACAGAGCTTGCAGCCAACAAAACAATGGATGCGGTCGACTGCTGCCTTCCTATCGCTGATAACCTGCATGATTGCCTTCTAAAAGTTCGTCCTCAATGGAATGAACTCATGCACGGGCGCATAGAATTAAGCGAATTTAAAGCACTGTGTCACCGAATCGACGGGCTATTAGTGCAAGTCGAAGGTGACAGCACTGAATTGCGCGGCCAATTGACCGAAATTCTCATGGCGCAAGACTTCCAAGACCTAACTGGCCAAATCATTCGCCGCGTAATTACGTTGGTTAATGAAGTTGAAGGCCGCTTAGTGGAAATCCTAACCGTATTCTCTGGAAATAAACTTGAAGAACATATTCAAGTTTTGTCAGAACCGGCAGATAAAAAGAATACACAAACAAGCGAAGCCGAAGGCCCGATTCTTCATCCAGAACTGAGAGAAGATGCGGTTTCATCGCAGGACGAAGTCGATGACTTGTTGTCCAGTCTTGGATTTTAAAGGTAACGTATGAGCTACGATTTAGACGAAGATATTCTTCAGGACTTTCTCATTGAGGCTGGGGAAATTCTCGAGCTGCTTTCTGAGCAGTTGGTTGAATTGGAAAATAACCCAGAAGACAAAGACTTACTTAATGCTATTTTCCGCGGGTTTCATACCGTAAAAGGCGGTGCCGGCTTCCTTTCATTGGCAGAGCTAGTCGATACTTGTCATGGTGCGGAGAACGTGTTCGACGTTTTACGAAACGGTCAACGCACGGTAACGCAAAACTTAATGGATACGATGCTAAAAGCCTTGGATACGGTTAATACCCAGTTCCAGGCTGTTCAAGATCGTGAGCCGTTAGAAGCTGCGGACCCTGAGCTTCTTGAAGAACTTCATCGTCTATGCAAACCTGAGTCAGAAGATGAAGTAGCGGCAACCGTAGTTGAAGAACCAGTGGCTACTCCAGAGCCTATTATTCCCGAGCCTATCATCGAAGAACCTGCTGCGCCGTCAGCACCATCAAGTGTCGGCTCTGTTGATGAAATTACCCAAGACGAATTCGAAAAGCTACTTGATGAGCTTCATGGTAAAGGTTCAGCGCCAGGCGCCTCAATGTCTGCGACATCTACAACGCCATCTGAACCGCCTCAATCGAGTGCGCCATCAGTTGAAAGTGGTGATATCACTGATGATGAGTTTGAACGTTTACTCGATGAACTGCACGGTGTAGGAAAAAGCCCTTCTACGGCAGAGGCTGCTGCATCTGCATCCGTACCAGTAGAGCCACCTAAAGCGGCAGAGCCTTCCGCTCCAGTGTCATCTTCATCAAATCAAGACAGTGACTTAATGACGGACGAAGAGTTCGAAAAGTTACTCGATGAGCTACATGGTTCAGGTAAAGGTCCAACGCTAGAAGAATTGGATATGGCAACGAAGCCTGCTTCAGCAAACGTAGAGCAAAGCCCTGCGAAACCTGAGCCTGTTGCTAAGCCAGCACCCGTTCAAACAGCGCCAGCACCAAAGCCAGAATCTAAACCAGTCGCCGTAAAAGAAGAAGCTAAAGCACCAGCGGTTAAAAAACCTCAGGCTGAAGCAACCGTTCGTGTTGATACCTCGACGCTTGATACCATCATGAACATGGTGGGTGAGCTCGTATTGGTTCGAAACCGCCTATTAAGCCTTGGTTTGAATAGCGACAACGAAGAGATGTCCAAAGCGGTCGCTAACCTTGATGTGGTAACTGCGGATCTACAAGGCGCGGTAATGAAAACGCGTATGCAGCCAATTAAGAAAGTGTTTGGCCGTTTCCCGCGCGTTGTCCGTGACTTGGCTCGTAACCTAAATAAAGACATCGTGCTAGAAATGCGCGGTGAAGAAACCGATCTCGATAAGAACCTTGTAGAAGCATTGGCCGATCCGTTGATTCACTTGGTACGTAACTCGGTTGATCACGGTATTGAAATGCCAGACGCACGCGCGAAGGCCGGCAAATCACGCACAGGTAAAGTGATTTTGTCAGCATCGCAAGAAGGGGACCATATTGAACTATCCATCGTAGATGATGGTGGCGGTATGGACCCGAACAAACTGCGTGGCATCGCGGTGAAGCGTGGCATGATGGATGAAGATGCGGCGGCACGTTTAACAGATAAAGAGTGCTTCAACCTTATCTTCGCACCTGGTTTCTCAAGTAAAGATAAAATTTCTGACATCTCTGGTCGTGGTGTGGGTATGGACGTGGTTAAGACGGCGATCAATACCTTAAACGGTTCAATCGATATCGATTCTGAGCTAGGCAAGGGCACTAAGATTACGATCAAAGTACCACTAACGTTAGCGATTTTACCGACTCTGATGGTTGGTGTTGGCGGTCATCCGTTTGCTCTACCACTGGCTTCGGTGAGTGAAATTTTCCACTTAGATCTTAGCCGTACAAACGTGGTAGATGGTCAGCTGACGATCATTGTACGTGAGAAATCTATCCCGCTATTTTACTTACAAAACTGGTTAGCATCCAAATCGCAAAACGTCCAAGAGCGTACTGGTCACGGTCACGTGGTGATTGTACAGATTGGTAACCAACGCGTTGGTTTTGTTGTGGATACGCTTATTGGTCAAGAAGAAGTGGTTATTAAGCCACTCGATAATCTATTACAGGGCACTCCAGGTATGGCTGGTGCGACAATTACTAGCGATGGCCACATTGCATTAATTCTAGATGTGCCTGATTTACTTAAGCGATACGCTGCGGCTTCACGCCTTTAAGCAAAGCTGACGTTATTAAAAGGAATAAGATGGCGATTAAAGTACTAGTCGTTGATGATTCGAGTTTTTTCCGACGTCGCGTGAGCGAAATCATCAACTCAGAATCGCGCCTAGAAGTGATTGACGTTGCGGTAAATGGTAGAGAGGCGGTTGAGAAAGCCAAATCTCTCAAACCTGACGTCATCACGATGGATATTGAAATGCCAGTGATGGATGGCATTACAGCTGTACGTGAAATAATGGCCGCTGCTCCAACGCCAATTCTAATGTTTTCGTCCCTGACCCACGACGGGGCGAAAGCTACGCTTGATGCGCTAGATGCGGGCGCATTGGACTTCTTACCGAAAAAGTTTGAGGACATTGCGCGTAACCGTGAAGAAGCGGTGTCATTACTTCAACAGCGTGTGATTCAGATTGCCTCGAAGCGCGCTTTCATGCGTCGACCTATCGCTCGCCCAACAGCGAGTACCAGCACGACTACTCGATCATTAGGTTCAAGAACGGCTTCACCTGTGACTCCAACACCAACTCGACCTGCTGCGACAAAGTACCGTGCTTCTGGTAAGAAGTATCAACTGACGGCAATTGGCACATCAACAGGTGGCCCCGTTGCTCTACAAAAAATTCTGACGCGTTTGCCGATGAACTATCCGCATCCGATTGTATTGATTCAACACATGCCAGCAACGTTTACTGCTGCGTTTGCCAGTCGTTTGAACACCTTGTGCAAGATTCAAGTGAAAGAAGCACAAGATGGCGATGTGTTACAGCCCGGTGTGGCATACCTTGCACCAGGTGGGAAACAAATGATGGTGGATGGACGAGCGGGCGCTGCTCGTCTTCGCATTATTGATGGCGGCGACCGCATGAACTACAAACCATGTGTGGATGTGACTTTTGGTTCTGCCGCAAAAGTATATGGCGACAAAGTGCTCTCTTTAGTGTTGACAGGCATGGGTGCAGACGGTCGTGAGGGCGCTCGCATGTTGAAGTCTTCAGGCTCAACTATTTGGGCACAAGATGAAGAAAGTTGTGTTGTTTATGGCATGCCCCAAGCGGTTGCTAAAGCAGGCATTTCTTCAGAAGATTTACCGCTTGACCGCATTGCTGAACGCATGTTGGTGGAAGTTGGCCTAGCTTAGGATTCATCATGATTGTTTGGAGTGTAGCAAACCAGAAAGGAGGCGTGGGTAAAACCACCTCAACAGTGACATTGGCGGGCTTATTGAGCCAGAAAGGCCATCGAGTATTGATGGTTGATACTGATCCTCACGCCTCACTGACTACTTATCTCGGTTATGATCCTGATGCAGTAACTTCGAGCCTATTTGATTTATTCCAGTTGAAGACGTTTTCTC
This sequence comes from Vibrio sp. Vb1729, assembly GCF_033338655.1. Classification (NCBI taxonomy): domain Bacteria; kingdom Pseudomonadati; phylum Pseudomonadota; class Gammaproteobacteria; order Vibrionales; family Vibrionaceae; genus Vibrio; species Vibrio sp. Vb1729. Next base: position 345,787 of record NZ_JAWOTB010000033.1, read on the forward strand.
GTGAGACGGTTAAACCGTTGATTTTAGAAACAGAGCTGGAAGGAATGGATATCATTCCCGCGCATATGTCCCTTGCCACGCTTGATCGCGTAATGGGTAATCGCAGTGGTATGGGATTAATATTAAAACGGGCGCTGCAAACTGTCTCACAAGACTATGACTATGTGTTGATTGATTGTCCGCCAATCCTTGGCGTGATGATGGTGAACGCGTTGGCAGCCAGTGACCGAATTTTGATTCCTGTTCAAACAGAGTTTTTGGCGATGAAAGGTCTAGAGCGCATGATGCGTACGCTAACCATTATGCAAAAATCTCGCCCGGGCGGTTTCAAAGTGACTATCGTCCCAACCATGTACGATAAGCGCACGAAAGCGTCATTGCAGACATTGATGCAACTGAAAAAAGATTACCCAAATCAAGTGTGGACCTCAGCGGTGCCTATTGATACTAAGTTCCGCGATGCCAGTTTAAAGCACTTGCCAGCTTCGCATTTTGCATCTGGTAGCCGTGGTGTGTTTGCCTATAAACAGCTACTGATTTACCTGGAGAGGTTGGCGTTCGATGAGCAGTAATGATGTGCTGTCCAGTGAACAAGCACTTGATGACTACTTTAATGCATTACTGGATGATGAAACTGAAATAACGACTCTTGAGGAAGACCTTGACCTGTTGGCTCAAGAGGTATCATCTGCAGAGCCAGAGCCAGAGCCAGAGCCAGAGCCAGAGCCAGAGCCAGAGCCAGAGCCAGAGCCAGAGCCAGAGCCAGAGCCAGAATTACAGCTACAATACTCGGAGCCAGAAACGTACCAGTTTCAAGAAACATATCCGCCAGAGTTGGAAGCTCCAAACCTGGAAGATGTTCAAAGGCTATTAAGTCAGCTTGAAGCAAGCAACCCAGTGGCTGAGTTGGATATTGATAGTATTCTTGAACAAAATACGATTGATATTGCAGCAGAGATAAAAGCGGCTGAGCCTGAGGTACAAACCTTTAGTGAGGTGCCTGAGCTTCAGGGTGTTGAGGAAATACAGGACTGGGTGATTGATGAGCCAGTTTTTGAGGAAGCGCAACCAGAGGTGGATGAACCTCACGCAGTGATCGAACAAAGTATCAATATAGAATCGAACGTCGATACTGAACTCGAAACACAAGCAGATTCCGATATACCAACGGTCTGGGAAAGCACGAAGCGAAGTGAGGACTTCCAAGTTCTTTACTTTGATGTGAATGGTGTCACGTTTGCTGTACCTCTTGATGAGTTAGGTGGTATTCATCGCATTAGCGAGCTTAACCATTTGATAGGAAAACCCGCCTGGTATTTGGGGCTACAAACAAATCGCGAGCAACAGTTTGATGTCGTCGATACCGCGAAATGGGTGATGGCAGATAAGCTTCGTGATGATAGCTATAAAGATAACTACCAATATGTCGTCATGCTTGGTGAGAGCATGTGGGGGTTGGCCAGTAACCAATTAATGGGGACTGAAACGCTTAATATCGACAAGGTTCGCTGGCGTGAGCAGGCGGGTAAACGCCCTTGGCTAGCGGGCATGGTAAAAGAAAAAATGTGTGCCTTAATTCATGTCCAGGCGCTCATTGACATGCTAAACGCCGGTTTAGATGTCAAATCACTGAATTAGATTTAAGTCGGGAACGACATTAACGAGGATTAACTATGTCTCAAGCTTTTGAAGTAGAAGTGAAGAAAGATGCATCGAATGACGAAGTTCTTCAGTGGGTGACGTTCCAGCTAGAAGAAGAAACGTACGGCATCAACGTAATGCAAGTTCGTGAAGTACTTCGTTATACTGAAATTGCCCCTGTTCCAGGTGCACCAGATTATGTACTTGGTATCATCAACCTACGCGGTAATGTAGTTACTGTTATCGATACACGTTCACGTTTTGGCCTGATGGAAGGCGAAGTCACCGACAACACTCGTATTATTGTGATCGAGTCAGAGCGTCAAGTGATTGGTATCTTAGTAGATAGCGTGGCAGAAGTCGTTTATCTGCGTTCTTCTGAAATTGATACGACGCCTTCAGTTGGTACCGACGAGAGTGCGAAGTTCATCCAGGGTGTGAGCAACCGTGACGGCAAGCTTCTTATCCTTGTGGATTTGAACAAGCTGCTAACAGATGACGAGTGGGACGAGATGGCTCACCTTTAATGGCTGAATGATGATGGCTGAAGAGACTCTTTTATCTGCTCCATTCCTTGCGGGTGGCGTCGCTTTTATCGTGTTAGTATTGGTTGTTTTGCAACTGCGGATTCGCTCGGGGTTACAAAAGCAGTTAGACCAACAACGAGCTCAATCTCGACACGCAGATAAAGAAGTGCAAAAGTTGAGTAAGCAGTTACTCGAAGTGCGCTCGGTTGTCGTTGGTCTTGGACAAAAAGTGACGGAGCAACAAGACATTATTCAGCACTTAAACGAGAGAATTCGCGAACTCGAACACGCTGATACTGATGGTCGCTTGTACAGTCGCGCTTCTAAAATGGTACAGCTTGGCGCTGATATCAACGAGCTGATTGAAGAGTGCGAACTACCAAAAGCCGAAGCAGAGTTGATGCTTTCACTGCAGAAGAAACTGGCAGGGAAAGAGAAGATTCCACCATTAAGTGGTCAGCCATCAGATGACGCAGAATATCCAGCGCGTGGACGTCGTCGACGCTAAAGGTTATCAAGCGATAAAAAAGAGGCGTTATTACGCCTCTTTTTTGTTTTTAGCTGCTAATGCTCTTCTTAAATACAACCCTAGATAACCTTCAGTCGATCTTGCTCTTAGTTCTGGCCTCTCAAATTCAAAATGAGCGCTTATAACTACTTATAGTTAATTTTATTAAAGTGTGATGATTAATTAACAAAAATACATGAACTTACATGTAACCTAGCCCTCTTATCCTGTTTTGTCATAACTAAGCTGTGCTAATATAGCGGCTCGTTCATTTTTTAGTTGAAGCTCTATGTTAGAAGTGTCTAACCTGACAGCAATCCGTGATGAAAGGGTTCTGTTTGAAAACCTGCAGTTTGAAATTAAGCCTGGTGAATTGGTCCAGATCGAAGGGCGTAATGGTACTGGTAAAACTACATTGCTACGGATTGTGACAGGGTTAGGTGATAGAGAAGAAGGTGTCATTAAATGGAAAGGCGAAGAGGTTGAAAAATCTCGTGATGTTTTCCATCAAGATCTGCTTTTCTTAGGACATCAAACAGGAGTGAAACGAGAGCTTACCGCATTAGAAAACTTACGTTTTTATCAATCTATTCAAAATAATCGCTCTTCAGACGAAGAAATCTTTATCGCTTTGACTCAAGTAGGATTAGCTGGTAGAGAAGATGTGCCTGTAGCACAACTTTCCGCAGGTCAGCAACGACGAGTCGCATTGGCAAGGTTATGGCTCAGTAAGCAAATTTTATGGATCTTAGATGAGCCGTTGACTGCCATTGATAAGCAAGGTGTCAAGGTGCTTGAATCTTTGTTCGCAAGTCATGCTGATAATGGCGGTATTGTTGTGTTGACGACGCATCAAGATATGTTTGCGGACAGCCCGAAACTTAGAAAAATAAAGCTGGGTGACTGATATGATTTCCTCGATGACCACCATCATTCGTCGTGAGCTCCTAATCGCATTTCGCCGTCAGGCAGACATTCTGAACCCGCTGTGGTTCTTTATTATTGTCATTACTCTCTTTCCTCTGAGTATTGGACCAGAGCCTAATTTGTTAGCACGTATTGCAGCGGGCATCGTTTGGGTTGCCGCATTGCTGTCCGCCTTATTATCATTAGAGCGTCTATTTCGTGATGATTTTCAAGACGGTGCACTAGAACAAATGATGCTAATGCCGATTCCATTGCAACTTGTAGTGGTTTCAAAGGTCATAGCACATTGGTTGTTAACAGGGTTACCTCTGATTTTAATTAGCCCATTATTGGCGGTTTTACTTTCGCTCGACTTCAATACTTGGCTATCGGTTGTATTAACCTTGATGATCGGTACACCAACACTAAGTTTTATTGGCGCCATTGGTGTGGCGTTGACTGTTGGGTTGCAAAAGGGTGGCGTTCTTTTGAGTTTGCTTATTCTTCCGCTCTACATCCCAATTTTGATTTTCGCAACATCGGCAATTGATGCTGCCGCACTCGGTATGGCGTATAACGGTCAACTAGCGATTTTAGGTGCGATGCTAATGGGGGCGATGACATTAACGCCTTTTGCCATCAGTGCCGCATTGCGAGTTAGTGTTAACTAACTCAATAAAGTGCCAATGAAGCGGCGCTTGATCAAAGAATTATTATTAAAGCACTGCTACGGTCTCAACCCTTTAGACAGTGTCCCTGAAGTAAGAGTGAGAACAAAACATGTGGAAATGGCTACATCCTTATGCCAAGCCAGAAGCAGCTTATCGTTTGAGTGGTAAGTTTCTGCCTTGGTTTTCTGTATTGGCCCTCGTATGCTTATCGGTTGGTACGGTTTGGGGGCTTGCATTTGCGCCTTCAGATTACCAACAAGGTGACAGTTTCCGAATCATCTACATTCATGTCCCATCAGCTATTTGGTCTATGGGCGTTTATATGTCGATGGCGATCGCTGCATTTATTGGCCTAGTATGGCAAGTTCGCCTATCTGATATGGCGGCACTTGCGATGGCTCCGATTGGTGCAGTATTTACTTTTATTGCTCTACTTACAGGTGCTGTTTGGGGCAAGCCTATGTGGGGCACTTGGTGGGTATGGGATGCCCGTCTTACATCTGAATTGATTCTTCTATTTCTCTACCTTGGTGTGATTGCGCTTTACCATGCGTTTGACGATCAAAAAACCGCCGCAAAAGCCGCTGGTATCTTAGCGATCGTAGGCGTAGTAAACCTACCTATCATTCACTTTTCCGTGGAATGGTGGAACACGCTTCATCAAGGTGCGACGATCACGAAATTTGAACAACCTTCTATTTCATCCGACATGCTTTGGCCGTTATTGCTGAACATCTTTGGCTTTGCGTTCTTCTTTGGTGCCGTGACGATGGTCCGTTTTCGTAACGAAATCATCAGTAAAGAAAGTCACCGCCCTTGGGTGCGCAAACTCGCAACAGAACAAACTCAGTGAGGTAACTGATTATGCATTTTGAATCTCTGAGCGACTTTTTTGCCATGGGCGGCTACGCATCATACGTATGGAGTGCGTTTGGTATTACTTTCTTATCCATGCTGATTCTTCTGATCACTAGCCTTCGCCGCGGTGATGCATTATTGAAAGAAGTGAAAGCAAAAATTGACCGTCAAGCTCGTATCGACGCAGCGAAGAACATGGAGAACACCTTATGAACCCGAGACGTAAAAAGAGGCTAGGTATTGTACTAGCGATCTTTATCGGTATTAGTGCCACCATTGGTTTGATACTTTATGCGCTTAACCAAAATATGGACCTTTTCTACACTCCAACGGAATTGGTTAATGGTAAGCCAGATGGCACCAAGCCAGAAGTAGGCCAGCGTCTGCGTATCGGTGGAATGGTGGTTGTGGGCTCAGTTCGTCGAGATCCTAATTCTTTGAAAGTGAGTTTTGACCTGCACGATGTCGGTCCGAAAGTGACGATTACCTATGACGGTATTCTTCCTGACTTGTTCCGTGAAGGGCAGGGTATTGTTGCTCAAGGTGTACTGAAAGATGCCACGACAGTTGAGGCATTTGAGGTCCTAGCGAAGCACGATGAAGAATACATGCCACCAGAAATTGCAGAAGCGATGAAGAAAACGCATGAACCGCTTCAATACAGCACCGAACAGAAACAAGGAAGCGGCCAATGATTGCTGAAATCGGTCACTTTGCTCTCATTCTTTCGCTTGCAATGGCTGTGCTGTTGAGCGTATTGCCATTGTGGGGAGCATCGAATAATAACACCATGCTCATGAACACAGCGCGACCGCTATCTTGGTCTATGTTCCTGATGCTGTTGTTCTCTTTCGCCATTTTATGTTGGGGATTCTATACCAACGACTTCACGTTACAGTATGTAGCGAGCAACTCGAATAGTCAGCTTCCTTGGTACTACCGTTTAACCGCAGTATGGGGTGCGCACGAAGGTTCACTGTTGCTATGGGTTTTAATCCAAGCTGCTTGGACTGTCGCTGTAGCGACGTTTAGTCGTGGTATGCCGCAAGAGTCGGTTGCACGTGTACTTGCTGTTATGGGCATGATCTCAGTAGGTTTCCTACTGTTTATCATCCTAACGTCAAACCCATTCCTACGTACGTTACCGTTCTTCCCGGTTGACGGACGTGACTTGAACCCTCTGCTTCAAGATCCTGGTTTGATTGTTCACCCGCCAATGCTTTACATGGGCTATGTTGGTTTCTCGGTTGCATTCTCTTTTGCGATCGCATCCCTAATGACCGGACGCCTTGATACGGCTTGGGCTCGTTGGTCTCGTCCTTGGACAACCGCAGCGTGGGTATTTTTAACACTTGGTATCGCACTAGGTTCTTGGTGGGCTTACTACGAACTTGGCTGGGGTGGCTGGTGGTTCTGGGACCCAGTAGAAAACGCATCATTCATGCCTTGGTTAGCGGGTACCGCATTAATGCACTCTCTTGCCGTGACAGAAAAACGCGGCACATTTAAAGCGTGGACGGTACTATTGGCAATCTCTGCATTTTCGTTGAGTTTGTTGGGCACCTTCTTAGTCCGTTCCGGTATTTTAGTATCGGTGCACGCGTTCGCGTCTGACCCGTCGCGCGGTATGTTTATTCTAGGCTTCCTCGTTTTCGTTATCGGCGGCTCTTTATTGCTGTTTGCCGTAAAAGGGGCAGCAGTGCGTGTACGAGGTAACTTCGACTTAGTCTCACGTGAAAATGCGCTCTTAGCCAACAATGTATTACTTATCGCCGCTCTTGTTGTGGTGTTAGTGGGGACACTGTTGCCGCTCGTACACAAGCAGCTTGGTTTGGGGTCGGTCTCTATCGGTGCGCCATTCTTTGACATGCTATTTGCGTGGTTAATGATGCCATTTGCTTTTCTGCTTGGTATTGGTCCTCTTATTCGCTGGAAGCGAGACAGTTTATCTAAACTTGTGAAACCAATGCTCGTTTCAGGTGTGCTTGCTTTCGCTTTGGCCGCGCTATGCGTGTACCTGTTTGCCGATTTCTTCTCAACCATGGCTTACATTGGTTGGGTGATGGCGATTTGGATTATTGCGATGCATGGCTTTGAATTGTACGAGCGTGCAACGCACCGTCATAGCTTTAGTGAAGGTGTTCGCAAGCTGCAACGTAGCCACTGGGCAATGATGTTGGGTCATGTTGGTCTGGCGGTATCTGTTATCGGTATTGCGATGGTACAGAACTACAGCATCGAGCGAGATGTACGTTTAGCACCTGGCGAACACTTCCAAATTCAAGGTTATGATTTCTACTTCTCAGGCTTGCGTGATAAAGATGGTCCAAACTACGATGGCTACATCGCAGACTTTGAGATCACACATGATGGCAAATACGTGAATACGCTTCACGCAGAGAAGCGCTTCTACCGTACGGCTAAGTCTATGATGACTGAAGCAGCCATTGACCGTGGTATTAGCCGCGACCTATACATTGCAATGGGTGAACGTTTAGACGACAACCGATCTTGGGCTGTTCGTATTTACTATAAACCGTTCGTTCGTTGGATTTGGGCTGGCTCTTTGATTATGGCATTAGGCGGCGCACTAGCGATTTCTGATAAACGCTACCGCTTCCGTAAATCGCCGAAGAAAAATGCGAAGTCAAAAGAGCAGGAGGCATAACATGAATAAGAAAATCTTATTTATTCCGCTTGTCGCTTTCATGATTCTAGCGGGCATTTTCGCAACCCAATTAATGCGTAACCAAGAGGGCGATGATCCAACTAAATTGGAGTCGGTTTTGGTTGGCAAGCCAGTTCCTGAGTTTCATTTAGAAGACCTGGCTGAGCCTGGAAAACAGTACGACCAATCAATTTTTAAAGGTGAACCGTTGCTCTTGAACGTTTGGGCAACGTGGTGCCCAACGTGTTATGCAGAGCATAAATACCTAAACGAATTGGCGGGTAAGGGCGTTAAGATCATCGGTATGAATTACAAAGATGATCGTAATAAAGCAATAGGTTGGCTGAATGATCTCGGCAACCCGTACTTGATCAGCCTATTTGATGGCAGTGGTATGCTTGGCCTTGACCTTGGCGTTTATGGTGCTCCAGAAACATTCATTATTGATGCAAATGGTGTGATTCGCTATCGCCATGTAGGGGATGTAAACCCACGTAATTGGTCAGAAACACTGGAGCCGCTTTACAACAAATTGGTTGAGGAGGCGAAGCAATGAGAAAGCTAATTCTTGCCGTTTTTGCTGCGATGACATTATCTCTTGCTGCTCACGCTGCCATTGAAGTGTACGAGTTCGATAACTTGGAACAAGAACAGCAGTTCAAAGAGTTAAGCCATACGCTCCGTTGCCCTAAATGTCAGAACAACACGATCTCGGATTCTAACGCTGAACTTGCTCAGGACTTACGCCATAAGGTGTACGAAATGACCAAAGAAGGTAAGTCCAAAGATGAGATTGTTGATTACATGATCGCCCGTTACGGTAACTTCGTGACTTACAACCCACCATTTACGGTCGCGACTGCGATTTTGTGGCTAGGGCCACTCGCTGTAGTACTGGGTGGTTTTGGTTTGATTGTACTGCGTAGCCGTAAATCTAAAGTTAAGGCAAAAGCGAGCAGTGACGAGCAATGGGATGAGCAAAAAGAAGCTCGTTTAAAAGCATTGCTTGAAGAAGAGAACAACGGAGATAAGAAGTAATGACACTATTTTGGATTTCCACCGTTGCTCTCACGCTTATTGCTTGTGCGCTGGTGGCTTTGCCGCTGCTTAAACAAAAAGCGAACAATGATGATGTGTTACGCGATGAGCTCAACAAGGCATTTTATAAAGACCGACTATCTGAGCTTGCAGAAGAAACTGACGAAGGTCTGGTTGAAAGTGAAGACGAACTGATTTCTGATCTAAAGCAATCACTGCTTGACGATATCCCTGGTGATAGAGCGCAAAAAGAAACCAAGGTTTCTCCAATCGCAGTTTTAGTTCCATCGGTAATTCTGACGGTGGTGCTGAGCTATGGTTTGTATTATAAATTTGGCGCGTCAGACGATATTGTTCAATGGCAAGAAGTGTCTGCAAATCTACCTGAGTTATCGAAAAAGCTGATGTCGGCTTCTTCTGAGCCGCTGAGTGACGATGAAATGGCGGATTTGACCCTTGCCCTTCGAACTCGCTTACATTACCAGCCGGAAGACTCGACAGGTTGGTTACTGCTAGGTCGTATTGCGTTAGCAAATCGTGATGTCACCACAGCTATCGATGCGATGGAAAAATCGTACCGCCTAGAGCCAAAAGACCCAGATGTGATGTTGGGTTATGCACAAGCTCTGATGCTGTCTCAAGAGGAAATGGATCAAGCGACGGCTCGCTCATTACTCGGCAAGCTGATGCAGCAAGACTATGTCGATCTGCGTGTGTTTTCTTTGTTAGCGTTCGATGCGTTTGAGCGTCAAGACTTCCCGGCAGCCATCAAGTACTGGGGAATCATGCAGCAAATGATTGGTCCAGAAGATAGCCGCTACGAGATGTTGTCACGAAGTATTGAGAGTGCTCGTAAGCAAATGGGCGAAGCGGTTTCACCGGATAAGAGTGTAGCTGTGACAATTGATGTGGCACCAAATGCTCAGTTGGATCCAAACGCAGTTCTGATTGTGTCAGTACATCGTTCAGATGGCTCCCCAATGCCTGTGGCTGCTGCTCGTTATCCGCTAGGTACTTTCCCTCGCACAGTCGTATTAGATGATGGCAATGCCATGATGCAAGGGCAAAAGTTATCTTCACTCGATAAGCTAATCGTCCGTGTGCGTGTAGATTCTGACGGTAACGTAGCAACGCGTGATCAAGATTGGCACGGAGAAAGTGACGTCGTTGAATTTGGCGCACCAGTAGAAGTGACCATTGATCAGCAGTATTAATTGTTAACATCTGTCTCTGAAACATGACAACGAGGTAGAGTCAGTTGCCTTTAGTGGTATGACTCTAAACGATCGAGTAGAATACCGAAGGCCAGCGATTGCTGGCCTTTATTTATTCCCATATCTGAGTCATCTTTACTATGTATCCTGCTCAACATACGTACAATGGTTAATCGGGGTGACTTAGGTACATTAATAGTCGTTATGGAAAATAAAATGTATAACAAGGGTAAATCTACCTTCTTGTTGCTGTTAGCCGTTGGACTGGTTGGCTGTTCAAGTGCGCCTGATGAAGCAGTAACAGGACAAGAAACAAATCAAACGACTTCTGATGTGTATGACCCGTTGGAAGGCTTTAACCGAACCATGTGGGAACTCAACTACGAATATTTAGATCCGTATTTGGTTCGTCCTGTATCACTTGCGTATGTAGAATACACGCCAGTTCCTATTCGTTCTGGTATCGCTAACTTCTTATCGAACTTAGATGAGCCAGCAAGCATGGTTAATAACTTAATCATGGGTAATGGTACGAAAGCCGTGGACCACTTTAACCGTTTTTGGATTAACTCGACGTTCGGTATTTTCGGTTTATTCGATATTGCAAGTGCCGCGGGTATTACGAAGTACGACGAGAAAGCGTTCAGTGATGCAGTAGGCCACTATGGTGTTGGAAATGGTCCTTACTTCATGGTTCCAGGTTATGGTCCGTATACCTTACGTGAAGTGACAGATACCGTAGATAGTACGTATTTACCCCTCTCTTATCTCAACTTCTGGGCGAGTTTGGGTAAGTGGGCGTTTGAAGGAATGGAGAAGCGTGCTTTATTAGTACCGCAAGAAGCGCAGCTAGACTCGTCGCCGGATCCATATATTCTAACTCGCGATGTTTATATCCAGCGTCAAAACTTTAAAGCAGAAGTTGAAACGGTAGAAGAAATTAACATCGAAGAAGAAGAGTATTTAGATGAATATCTAGAAGACTTTTAAGCGTTGTTCTTCACAATAGAGTGACCCGTCCTGATATGGGTTGACACTTTTTAACTAAAACGCTCGATGTACTTCATCGGGCGTTTTGTATTTTAAAG